>NZ_JADZGI010000001.1:2540112-2857627 GCF_015865035.1 Novosphingobium aureum
AAAGCCGCAGTCTCGGCAGTGCGACCATCACGCCGCTGGCGATCGTCGAGGACAGCCGTTGCCCAGCGGGTGCACAGTGCACCTGGGCGGGACGCGTCGTCGTGCAGGTCCGCATCGTCAATGCGGGGCGGAGCCAGACGCGGGACGTGACGCAGGGGCAGGCACTCGCGATCGCAGGTGGCAGGCTCGAACTGGTCGACGTCTCGCCCGGCCGCACCCAGCAGGGCAACCCGCCGCCCTTCGCCTACCAGTTCGGCTTCAGTTTCGCCGCGGGCAGATAACTGCACTCGAAGCATTACACATACGAAAAAGGGGCGCCCGCATCGCGAGGCGCCCCTTTTCCTTTGATCGCAACCGCTAAAGCGCGGCGCGCGCGAGCGTCACGCGGTCGCGGCAGCCTCTGCCTTCTGGGTCGAGGCCGTGTAGATCTCGTCGATCGCTTCTGCCAGCGCACCGTCGAATTCGGCCTGGCTCATCTGCGCGCGCAGTTCCGAGAGCAGCGCACGGCTGAAGCTGGCGATGATGCCGGTGTTCTTGGCCAGCTCGACGCAGGCTTCCGAACGCGAAAAACCGCCCGAAAGAGCGACCACGCGCAGCACCTTGGGGTGCGAGACGAGCGCATCGAAGGTACCCGGAACGACCGGCAGCGAAAGCTTGAGCATGACCTGCTTGCCTTCGGGCAGCGCCTCGAGGTTCTTGAGGATCTCGGCGGCGAGGATCTTGTCGCACTCGGCGCGCGTCTCGCTCTTGATGTTCACCTCGGGCTCGATGATCGGCATCATGCCGTGCGAGAGCACCTGCAGGCCGATCTCGAACTGCTGCTTGACGATCTTGGCGATGCCTTCGGCATTGGCCGAGTGGATCACCGAACGCTCCTTGGTGCCGAACACGCCCAGAGCCTTCGAACGCTCGAGCAGCGCATCGAGGGTCGGCATCGGCTTCATCAGCTGCACGCCTTCGGCCTCGTCCTCGAGCCCCTTGTCGATCTTGATGAAGGGCACGATGCCCTTGGCGATCAGCGCCGAGGGGGTCGGCACGCCGCCGACCTGGCCATCCATGGTGCGCTCGAACAGGATTGCGCCGATGACCTTGTCACCGGTGAATGCGTCGGAGGAGATGATGCGCGAGCGCATCTCGTGGATCAGGCCAAACATTTCCTCTTCGCTGGACCAGGCATCGTCCTCGATGCCGTAGCCCTTGAGGGCCTTGGGCGTCGAACCGCCGCTCTGGTCGAGCGCGGCAATAAAGCCATCGCCATCGGCCATCTTGGCGTTCATCTCGGAAAACTGCATAAAACTCCTCCTCAAGTTATGCGTAATCTTGGTGTCAGGCTATCGCCCGGTCGACAAATTCGCAACTGCGGCACAGTCGTACTGCCGACGGCAACTGTCATGCCGTGGCACTAAATGGCTGATCGAGCGTGAAGTTCGACCGCAATTGCGAAAAGCCGGCAATTTTCTTTTTGCGCCTGCTAAGTGGCGCGGCACGGGACGCGCGCGGCCCTTGCGGGATCGCGCTCCTTCCACGATCCCGCCGGATAACGCGTCCCGTCGCCCCGGTCAGGCGCCGAGCGCCGCGACGCCGGGCAGTTCCTTGCCTTCCATCCACTCGAGGAAGGCACCGCCTGCGGTCGAGATATACGAAAAGTCCTGCGAGACCCCGGCGTGGTTGAGCGCCGAGACGGTATCGCCACCGCCCGCAACCGAGATCAGCGTTCCTTCCTTGGTCAGCGCCGCGGCGGTGCGTGCCAGCGAGACGGTCGCGGCATCGAAGGGCGCCATCTCGAAGGCGCCGAGCGGGCCGTTCCAAACCAGCGTGCGGCAGGTCTTGAGCGCATCTGCGAGCGCCTCGACCGCGAGCGGGCCGGCATCGAGGATCATTTCGTCGGCGGCCACTTCGTGAACGTTGCAGGTGCGCAGCGAAGCGGGGTTTGCCGCGAATTCCTTGGACACCACGACCTCGTAAGGCAGGTGCACGGTGCAGCCGCTCTTGTCGGCTGCCTCGAGGATCGCATTGGCGGTGTCGGTCAGGTCATGCTCGCACAGCGACTTGCCGACATCGACGCCCTTCGCGGCGAGGAAGGTGTTGGCCATGCCGCCGCCGATCATGAGGTGATCGACCTGGGTGACGAGGTGCGTGAGCACGTCGAGTTTGGACGAGACCTTGGCCCCGCCGACCAGCGCCGCGACCGGCTTCTGCGGCGTGCCGAGCGCCTTGTCGAGCGCCTCGAGTTCGGCCTGCATCGAACGGCCGGCATAGGCGGGCAGGACGTGAGCAAGTCCTTCGGTCGTCGCGTGGGCGCGGTGCGCGGCGGAAAAGGCGTCGTTGACGTAGAAGTCGGCGTTGGCAGCGATCGCCTTGACCAGTTCGGGGTCGTTCTTTTCCTCGCCCTTCCAGAAACGGGTGTTCTCGAGGATGGCGACGTCGCCCGCCTTGAGGATGCCGACAGACTGCGCGACCACGGGCCCCGCGATCTCGGGCACGAACATCACTTCCTTGCCGATCTCCTTCTCGACCGCGCCGACCACCATCGAGAGCGACATCGTCGAGGAACGCTCACCCTTGGGGCGGCCGAAGTGAGCCAGGAGCAGGACCTTGGCGCCCTTGGCGCACAGGTCGTTGATCGTGGGAACCGCAGCGCGGATACGGGTGACGTCGGTCACGAGCCCGTCCTGCATCGGCAGGTTGAGGTCCACGCGGACGAGCGCGACCTTGCCGGTCACATCGCCAAGATCATCAAGCGTCTTGAAAGCGGTCATTCTTCTATCCTCACCTCGTCACCGACGGAGATTTCCCCGTCGTCCAGCACCCGGCCCAGCACGCCGCCGCGCCAGTCCGGCGTCAGCGCGGCCATGAGCCCGGGCGCAATCTCGTCCATGCGGCTGCATGGGTCACATTCCATGGTCGTCTCGATGCGGCAGGTCGCCCCAATGGCGATGATCCGCCCTGCCTCGCGCGGGAGGCGAAGACCGGACACGCACAGGTTGGCGCGGCGCGCATACCAGGGCAGTTCGGTGCCCGGCATGAGCGCGAGCTCCTCAAGCGCGGCAGCCCAGCTTTCCGACTCGATCAGCGCGATCTGTCGGCGCGGAACCTTCCCCTGACGCACGACGCCGCGGGAATCCCCCTGGATTCCCGCGGCGCGCGTTACGGCAGCGGACATGATCGGCTCCATCGGTGCACGCGACGCTGCGCGTCTCGCGATGCCAAGGAGCCTGCCCGCCGCCGAATTCACCTTCAGAGGAACTTCGCCATCGCGCCCGCAGTGTCGAGCATGCGGTTCGAGAAGCCCCACTCGTTGTCGTACCACGACACGACGCGCACGAACTTGCCTTCCATCACCGCCGTTTCCAGGCTGTCGACGGTCGACGAGGCCGGGTAGTGGTTGAAGTCCGAGGAGACCAGCGGCTGGTCGGTGTAGGCGAGCACGCCCTTCATCGGACCTTCGGCAGCGGCCTTGAGCGCAGCGTTGATCTCCTCGACCGTGGTGTCCTTCTGGGGCACGAAGCACAGGTCGACGAGGCTGACGTTCGGGGTCGGCACGCGCACCGAGGAACCGTCGAGCTTGCCCTTAAGTTCGGGCAGCACGAGGCCGACCGCGCGGGCAGCGCCGGTGGTGGTCGGGATCATGTTGGCGGCACCCGCACGGGCGCGGCGCAGGTCCTTGTGGATCTGGTCGAGCATGCGCTGGTCGTTGGTGTACGAGTGGATCGTGGTCATGAAGCCACGCTCGATACCGACGGTGTCGTTGAGCACCTTGGCGACGGGCGCGAGGCAGTTGGTGGTGCACGAGGCGTTCGACACGACGATGTGATCGGCGGTCAGGGTCTCGTGGTTCACGCCGAACACGACGGTGTTGTCGACGCCGGTGGCCGGCGCCGAGATCAGGACACGCTTGGCGCCGGCGTCGAGGTGGGGCTGCGAGGCCTCCTTCGACTGGAAGATACCGGTGCACTCGAGCACGATGTCGATGCCCTGCGCCGCGTGGGGCAGCTTGGCCGGATCACGCTCGGCAGTGACGGTGATGTCCTTGCCGTTGACGGTGATCTTGCCTTCGCCGGCCTCGACGGTGCCCGGGAAACGGCCGTGCGTGGTGTCGAAACCGAAGAGGAGCGCATTCGACTTGGTGTCGGCCAGGTCATTGATCGAGACCAGTTCGAGACCGCAATCGGGGCGTTCAAGAATGGCGCGGGCTACAAGCCGCCCGATACGTCCGAAACCGTTGATCGCAACCTTGGTCGCCATATGCAAATCTCCTCCTTAGACGCTGAGTTTTTCCAGGATTTTGGGCACGATAGCTTCGGCAGTAAAGCCGAACCGCGCAAAAAGATCCTTGGCCGGGGCCGACGCGCCGAAACGGTCCAGACCGATGTTCAGGCCGCCGTTGCGGCTGAATGCGGTGATCTTCTGCCAGCCCATCGTGGTCCCGGCCTCGATCGAGACCTTGAGGATCGACGGGTCGTTGGGCAGGATCTCGTGCTTGTAGGCCTCTTCCTGGGCCTCGTAGAGCTCCATGCAGGGCATCGAGACGACGTCGGCACCGACGCCCTGTGCCTCGAGATCGTCGCGCACCTGGCAGGCCAGTTCGACCTCCGAACCGGTAGCGACGAGGATGACCTTGCGGTCGGCCTTGGCGTGGCGCAGCGTGTAGGCACCGCGGGCCGAGAGCATCTCGCCCGAATTGCGCAGCTGCGGCAGGTTCTGGCGGGTCAGCGCGAGAACCGAAGGAGTTTCCTTCGACTGCACCGCGAGGTTCCAGCATTCCGCGGTCTCGATCACGTCGGCCGGGCGGAAAACGTAGAGGTTGGGGATCAGGCGCATCGACATGACATGCTCGACCGGCTGGTGGGTCGGGCCGTCTTCGCCCAGACCGATGCTGTCATGAGTAAGCACGTAGATCGCGCGGATCTGCTGCAGCGCCGACATGCGGATCGCGTTGCGGCAGTAATCGGAGAAGATCAGGAAGGTGCCGCCATAAGGGATCACGCCGCCGTGCAGCGCCATGCCGTTCATGGCTGCGGCCATGCCGAATTCGCGGATGCCGTAATAGACGTAGCGACCGCCGTAGTTATCCGGGGTGAACGGCTCCTGGCACTTGGCCTTGGTGTTGTTCGAGCCGGTAAGGTCGGCCGAGCCGCCGACCAGTTCGGGCATGAACGGTGCGAGCACGTTGAGGCAGTTTTCCGAGGCCTTGCGGGTCGCGACCTTGGTCTCGCCCTCGAGCCAGGAAGCGAAGGTCTGCGCGGCTTCCTCGCCCTCGGGCAGGTCGCCGGCCATGCGGCGGGTGAACTCACCGGCCTCGGGGTGCGAAACCTTGCGCGCTTCCCACTCGGCGCGGGTCGCCGCACCGCGCTCGCCCAGCGAACGCCAGTCGGCGAGGATGTCCGACGGGATCTCGAACGGTGCCGAGGTCCAGCCAAGGTATTCACGCGCAGCTGCGATCTCGTCGCCGCCGAGCGGAGCGCCGTGGACGTCGTGGCCACCCTGCTTGTTGGGTGCGCCCTTGCCGATCACCGTCTTGCAGGCGACGAGCGTGGGCTTGTCCGAGGCATCGGCAGCGGCCAGCGCGCGCTCGATGTCGGCGAAGTCATGGCCGTCGCACTCGAACACGTCCCAGCCCGAAGCCTTGTAGCGGGCCTTGATGTCCTCGCTGGTCGAAAGCGAGGTATCGCCGTCGATGGTGATGTTGTTGTCGTCCCACAGCACCTTGAGGCGCGCGAGCTTGAGGGTACCGGCAAGGCCAACGGCCTCGTGGTTGATGCCTTCCATCAGGCAGCCGTCGCCGGCGATGACCCAGGTCTTGTGGTCGACCAGATCGTCACCGAAGGTCGCGTTGAGCTGGCGCTCGGCCATGGCCATGCCCACCGCCATCGCGAAGCCCTGGCCGAGCGGACCGGTGGTGCACTCGACGCCCTCGATCAGGAAGTTCTCGGGGTGGCCTGCGCAGACCGAGCCGAACTGGCGGAAATTGCGGATGTCGTCCATCGTCGGGCTGGCGTAACCGGTGAGATGGAGCAACGAATAGATCAGCATCGAGCCGTGACCGGCCGAAAGCACGAAGCGGTCGCGGTCGGCCCACTTGGGCGCAGCGGGATCGAACTTCAGGAACTTCGCGAAGAGCACGGTGGCGACGTCGGCCATGCCCATCGGCATGCCGGGATGGCCCGAGTTCGCAGCCTGGACCGCATCCATGGAGAGGGCACGGATGGCATTGGCCATCGGGGCGAGACGGTCGGCAGCAAGGGTCATCTTAATGGGCTCCGGAAAACGGATTTAAGCAGGATGATTCGGACTTGCCGACCCCCTTTAGGGCGAGCCGCCATCCCGTCAAGTTCAGCCCCGGAATTGGGCGAATACCCCGAGTAATAAGACCGTAACAGCCCCTAGTCTCTCATTGCATTACCCTTATGCACCCCAGACGCTTGTGCACAACCCCGCAAACCGTCCTTGCCTTGCCAGCCCGGTACGATAGCGAGACGGCATGGAAGAGACAGCCCGTGCAGACGCGCTCGCCTTGGCCTTGCGCAGGATCGAAGCCGCGCTGGTGCGGCTGGAAAGCGCCAGCACAAGCCTGTGCGAGCGTCACGCCGCACTGGGTCAGCGCCACCGAGCCCTCAAGAACAACGTCGCGGAAGCGCTTGGCGAGATCGATGTGCTGATCGCAGCGACCAGGCCTGCGACATCTCCAGGCGAAAAGGAGGACGCAGCATGAGCAACGTCTCCCTCGAAATCGGTGGGCGCAGCTTCACCGTGGCCTGCGGGGCGGGCGAGGAAGAGCATGTCGCCCAGCTTGGACGCGAAATCGATGCGCGCGTCACCCAGTCGGGGACGCGCGGCCTGTCCGAACCGCGCATGCTGCTATTCGCCGCCCTGCTGCTCGCCGACGAAGTTCACGAACTCAAGGCGATGACAGCCACCGAGCCGCAGCCGGCAGAGGACGACACCGGGACCATCGTCGCCGAGACACTAAACATGCTTGCCACACGCATCGAAAATCTTGCCCAACTGGTCGAAAGCGGCCTTGAGTACGAGACTGCGGATCACTAGTTAGGCCCTTGACGGGATCTGCCCGACACGTGCCGTTCGAACATCCCTGAGGCTATAAGCAAATCCAAGGGGGCTGTCCCTGCCCGGATCCTGGTCCGACGCACATGGTCCCCACCTGACGTGAAGGCGTCAGAGGATTTCTAGGAAACGATCCATGGTGGACCCGTCACCCCCTAACCTCCTTTCCGATCGCAAGGCGCAGCTTCGCCGCATCTTTCGCGCCATGCGCACTGCTCATGTCGGATCGCTGCATCCGGGAATGCGCGCCCTGATTCTCAGCCGCCCGCCAGCCCCGCTGGTCGAGCGCGTGCCCGAAGGCGCCACCGTCGGTCTCTATTATCCGCTCGGCGCCGAAGCGCCCTCGCTGGGATGGGCGCGCTGGCTGGCCGAGAACGGGCGCCGCATCGCGCTGCCCTGGTTCGCAGGACGCGGGAGCGCGATGCAGTTCAGGGTCTGGGACAATCCCTTCGACGAGACCCGGCTCGATCCAGGCCCCTATCGCGCGCCGCAACCCGATGCGCAGGCCGAACTGGTGACACCCGAATTCGTGATCGTGCCGCTGATCGCCTTCACCGCCGAAGGCCAGCGCCTCGGCCAGGGCGGCGGCCACTACGACCGCTGGCTGGCAGAGCACCCCGACACGCGGGCCATCGGTCTGGGCTGGGACTGCCAGCTGACCGAGGAACTGCCACTCGAACCCCATGACCAGCCACTCGAGGCGGTGGTCACGCCGACCCGCATCTACGAGGGAGCGCACTGATCTTGCGCGAGACACCGACCTGGCGAATTCCCGTTGGCGTCCTCGGCCTGTGCATTGCACTGGCAGTCTATGCCCTTATCGTCGCACGCTACGTTCATCCGGCGATCTCGACCTGGCACACGCTGTTTCAGGCGCCGGTCTACCTTGCGCTGGGCATAGTCTGGATACTGCCGCTCAAGCGCTTCCTGATCTGGATGGAGACCGGCCGCTGGGGCTGATGCCCTTTGGCGGCGCCTGCCTTCGATGACGGACTTTCCCGCAAGCAACCGGGAGCATCCACTCGACCGCCCCGCCCGCTCTGCACTCGCCGAGCGACAATCCAGCCTCGCCATCTGCGAGGGCAAGGCGCGGCGCTTCGACCCCGCCTATGGCGTTTTTGCAGCCATCGAAGACGAGAGCGAAGCCGCCCTCACCGATCTTGGCAGGCTGATCGCCCGGCTCGGTGACGTTGCCATGCTCGAGATCTCGCCGCCCGAACAGGGCCCCGGCTTCACCCTCGCTTCGCAGGCACTCGGCGTCCAGATGGTTGCCACGACCCTTTCTCCGGCACGATCCACCCCGCCAGCAGCACTGGTGCCGCTCGGACCGCAGGATCACGCGGAGATGCTCGCGCTGGCGACGCTGACCGAGCCCGGCCCGTTCTTCGCGCGCACGCCGCTCCTGGGTGATTTCTACGGGGTCAGGATCGAAGGTCGCCTTGTCGCCATGGCCGGCGAGCGCATGCGGCCTCCGGGCCACTGCGAGGTCAGCGGCGTCTGCACGCATCCCGAGTTTCGTGGCCACGGCTTCGCAGGCGCCCTCATGCGCCTCGTCGCCGCGCGCATCCTCGATCGCGGCGAAGTGCCGTTCCTCCACGCCTATGCGGACAACCACGGCGCCATCGCGCTCTACGAGACGCTGGGCTTTCGCCTGCGCCGTGAAGTGCTGATGAACCGGCTCACACGCGCAGCCTGACGCGCTCTGCCCTGCGGGCGCGTTGCAGCGCGATCCATTCTTTCCAGAAAAGAAAAGGCCGGGCGTTAACCCGGCCTACTTGGCTTTTGCGGAACCACTTTCCGGGGTGGAAAGTGGCGCGAGTGACGGGACTCGAACCCGCGACCTTCGGCGTGACAGGCCGACACTCTAACCAACTGAGCTACACCCGCGCAGCCATTTCGAAACCGGTCGAACCGGTTTGATGTTTTCGCCCCGGTTGCCCGGAACTGTTTTTCCCAAGTGGCGCGAGTGACGGGACTCGAACCCGCGACCTTCGGCGTGACAGGCCGACACTCTAACCAACTGAGCTACACCCGCGTACTTGCGTAAGCGTCTGCGTCCGCTTGGGAGCCGCGCCACTAGGCCAGCCTCACCATGGTGTCAACTGGATTGAAACAAGTCGCTGCATTTTTTTGTGCGACCCGCTCGGGGGATGCGACGAGGCCCGCAATTTCCCGTTTCCGGGCCTTGCAGGCATGACGCCGGGACAGGAGCATCGCCCCTGCCCCGGCACAAATTTTAGTCTGCGAGAATCAGCGCAGGCGATTCGATCAAGCGCTTGAGATCCTGAGCGAAACTTGCTGCATCCCAACCGTCGACGACGCGGTGATCGCACGACATCGAGATGTTCATGGTCTTGCGCTTCTCGATGCGCTCGGCGCCATCGGGGCCCTTCACGAACATCGGGCGCTCGACGATGCGATTGGGCCCGATGATGGCGACCTCGGGGCGGTTGATGACCGGTGTCGTCGCCACCCCGCCCATCGGCCCCAATGAGGTCACGGTGAGGGTCGAGCCGGAGAGTTCGGAGGACTTCGCAGTGCCTTCGCGCGCGGCCCTGGCAAGGCGTCCGATCTCGCTGGCAAGCTGCCACAGGTTACGGTCTTGCGCCTCGCGGATCACCGGCACCATCAGGCCCGAGGCGGTCTGTGCGGCCATGCCAAGATGCACTGCCCCATAGCGCGTCACCACACCCGCCTCGTCGTCGTAATGCGCGTTGAGCATCGGGTACTTGGGGATCAGCTTGCAGATCGCCGTGATCAGGAAGGGCAGCATGGTCAGCTTGGGCCGCTCGCCCGCATGGCCCGCGTTGAGCTGCGCACGCATCTCCTCGAGCGCGGTGACGTCGTATTCCTCGACATAGGCGAAATGGGGGATGTGCCGCTTGGAGGCGGCCATGTTCTCGGCGATGCGGCGCCTCAACCCGATCACGCGAACCTGCTCGTCCGCACCCTTGCCCCCGGCAGGCTGGAAGCCGCCCGAAGCATTGTACGAGATGAACGCATCGAGATCGCCGTGGCGCACGCGGCCATCCTCGGCCGGGCGAACTTCCCCCAGATCGATGCCGAGGTCGCTGGCACGCTTGCGCACCGCAGGGCTTGCCATGATCTTTGCAGATGCGCCCTTCGCTGCCGGAGCAGGCGACGGTGCAGGTGCAGGCTCGTGGGCCTCGACAGGCTCAGCCTGAGCGGGTGTGGGTGTGGGAGCTGGCGCGGGTTCGGAAACGGGCGCAGGCTCAGGAGCCGGAGTCTCATCCTGCGCCGACATGTCGCCGGCGTGCCCGTCCTCGTCCTCGTTGCCTTCGCCCTCGACCTCGATCACCACCAGCGGTGCGCCGATGGCGACGATCTCGCCGGCCTCGCCCGCGACCTCGACGACCTTGCCCGAGACCGGGCTCTCCATCTCGACTGTGGCCTTGTCGGTCATCATGTCGGCGAGGCGGCCATCCTCCTCGACCCTGTCGCCGACGGCGACGTGCCAGGCGACGATCTCGGCCTCGGCGATGCCCTCGCCGATATCGGGCAGGCGGAATGTAAAGCGTCCCATGCGATCAGTCCTTCAGCAGCCGGTCGACCGCTTCGCCGATGCGAACGGGACCGGGGAAATAGGCCCACTCGAGGCTATGCGGATACGGCGTATCGAAGCCGGTCACGCGCTCGATGGGTGCCTCGAGATGGTAGAAACAGCGCTCCTGAACGAGGCTGACGAGTTCGGCGCCGAAGCCCGAGGTGCGGGTGGCCTCGTGTATCACCAGGCATTTCCCGGTCTTTTCCACGGACTTTTCCACAGCCTCGATGTCGAGTGGCCAGAGCGTGCGCAAGTCGAGGATCTCGGCATCGACGCCCTTCTCGGCGAGCACGCTCTCGGCAACGTGGACCATCGTGCCATAGGCAAGCACGGTCATCGCCGCGCCTTCACGCACGGTCCGTGCCTTACCCAGCGGGATCGAGTAGTAGCCCTCGGGCACCTGCCCGCCTTCGTGGTTCTTCCAGGTCTTGGACGGACGATCATAGTAGCCGTCGAAGGGCCCGTTGTAGATCCGCTTGGGCTCGAGAAAGATGACCGGATCGTTGTCCTCGATCGCCGCGATCAGCAGACCCTTGGCATCGTGCGGGGTTGCGGGGATCACCGTCTTGAGGCCCGAGACGTGCGTGAACAGTGCCTCCGGGCTCTGGCTATGCGTCTGGCCGCCGAAGATGCCCCCGCCAAAGGGCGAGCGCACGGTGATCGGGGCGGTGAACTCGCCTGCCGAACGGTAGCGCAGGCGCGCGGCCTCGGAGATGAGCTGGTCAAGGCCCGGGTAGATGTAGTCGGCGAACTGGATCTCGGGCACGGGCCGCAAGCCATACGCAGCCATGCCCACCGCCGCGCCGATGATGCCGCACTCGTTGATCGGAGTGTCGAACACACGGCTCTTGCCGTATTTCTTCTGCAGGTTCGCGCTGGCGCGGAACACGCCGCCGAAATAGCCCACGTCCTCGCCGAAGACGACGACGTCAGGATCGTGGCCCATCATCGTGTCGAGCGCGTCGTTGATCGCCTCGATCATGTTCATCGGGCGCGACTTGGCCTCGTTGAGGCTGACGACTTCCTCTTCGATCACTGCCCTTCTCCCCTGCCGTCTTCGTTGGCGCTCTCGGTGCTGCCCTGAGCACTCGTGCGCGGCTTGTCTCCGGAATGCTTCTGGCCGACGCGTTCGGGCCATTTGATCTCGCGCTCGCGGATCGCCTGCGCGGCCTGCTCCTCCAGGTTCCAGGGCAGTTCCTCGAAGACGTCCTCGAACATGGTGTGGAACGGGTGGTGGAAACCGTGACCGAGCACGCCGTTGCGCTCGGCCTGCTTGGTCGCGGTGCGCACTTCCTCGGCGACCTCGCGGTCCATCTCGCTTTGCTGTTCCTCGCTCCATTCGCCGAGCGCGATGAGGTGGTTGGCAAGGCGCATGATCGGATCGCCCAGCGGCCACTCCTCGCGCTCCTGCGCAGAGCGGTAGGCGCTGGGGTCGTCCGAGGTGCTGTGCCCCTCTGCGCGGTAGGTGAAGTATTCGATGAGCGTCGGCCCGCCATTGGCGCGTGCGCGGTTCGCCGCCCAGCGCATCGCCGCGTAGACCGCGAGCGTGTCGTTGCCGTCGACCCGGAGGCCCGCGACGCCATATCCCGCCGCGCGCGCTGCAAAGGTCGTGCGCTCGGCCCCGGCGAAACCCGAATAGCTCGAGATCGCCCACTGGTTGTTGACGACGTTGAGCACGACGGGCGCGTTGTAGACGGCAGCGAAAGTCATCGCCGCGTGGAAGTCGCCTTCCGCGCTCGACCCTTCGCCGACGAAACTGGTGGCGATACGGGTGTCACCCTTGATCGCGCTCGCCATCGCCCAGCCCACCGCTTGCGGGAACTGCGTCGCGAGATTGCCCGAGATAGTGAAGAAGCCATAGTCGCGCGCCGAATACATGATCGGGAGCTGGCGCCCCTTCAGCCGGTCGCCGCGGTTGGAGTAGATCTGGTTGATCATCTCCTCGAGCGGGTAGCCGCGCGCGATCAGGATGCCCTGCTGGCGATAGCTGGGGAACACCATGTCGTCGGCGGCCAGCGCGAAGGCACCTGCGACCGAGATCGCCTCCTCGCCGGTAGACTTCATGTAGAAGCTGGTCTTGCCCTGCCGCTGCCCGCGATACATGCGATCGTCGAAGGCGCGGGTGAGGGCCATGGTGCGCAGCATGCGGCGCAAGGTTTCGGGGTCCAGCGCGGGGTCCCAGGGGCCGACCGCACGATTATCCTCGTCCAGCACGCGCACCATGCCGAGCGTTCCGGCCCAGGTCTCGCTGGCAGGACAGGCCTCGTCCGGACGGGCCAGCGATCCGGCCTCGGGAATCTCCAGCCAAGAATAGTCAGGCTTCTCGCCGGGGCGCGAATGCGGTTCGGGAACGTGCAGCTCGAGCGGCGGCAGATTGCCGCGCGCGGAGGCTGCAGGGGCGCCATGCATGGCACGAATGGGTGCCGTATCGTCGGCCATCTCTAAATCCTCTCCCGGCTGTGTCGGGCCGTGGGAGCCGATGCCCGCGCTTGTTTTCGCAGTGCATCATAATTCCACGGTCAGGTCATAATATTTCACCTCTTGGTAATGTCAATCCAGACCCGCGCAAGCACGGGCATATCGCCTCATACAGCGACCGGCGCGGCGATATGCGCCTGAGGGGCATACCCCGTCACGATGAAATCCTCGATCCGGTAGTCGAAGATCGAATCGGGGCGGCGGACCAGATCGAGCTGCGCCGTACCCTCGGGGGAGCGCGAAAGCTGCTCTTCGACGAGCGCTGCATGGTTGAGATAAAGATGAACATCACCACCCATCCAAACGGCCTCGCCCGGCTCGAGGTTGCATTGCTGCGCGAACATCCGCGTGAGCAGCGCCAGCGACCACATGTTGAAGGCGAAACCCAGCCCGAGATCGCAGCTGCGCTGGTAGAGGATGCAGGACAGGCGCCCGTCGGCGACGTGGAACTGGTAGGTCTTGTGACAGGGCGGCAGGGCCATCGCCCCCAGTTCGGCGACGTTCCAGCCCTCGATGATGTGGCGGCGGCTACCCGGGTTGTTCTTCAGGCTCTCGATCACCTCGGCGACCTGATTGATACCCGGCCCGCGCCGGAAAAGGCCATCGCCCGCAGGTTCGTACGTCGGCCAGTCGACCCACTGCTTGCCGTAGACCGGGCCGAGATCGCCCCATTCGCGCGCAAAGGCTGCATCGGCGACGATGCTCGCGGAAAAATCCTCGCGGCTGATCGTCTCGCCGGTCTCGCGGCGGTAGCGTTCGAGCGGCCAGTCGGTCCAGATCTGCACGTTCTGCTCGCACAGCTTGCGGATGTTGGTGTCGCCGCTCAGGAACCACAGCATCTCGCGGCTGGCCGTCTTCCAGTAGACCCGCTTGGTGGTGAGCAGCGGCATGGCGCCGCCGGAGAGATCGAAACGGATCGTCGCCCCGAACAGCGAGCGCGTGCCGACCCCGGTGCGGTCGCCGCGCTCGTCGCCCTCCTCCCAGATGCGGCGCATCAGGTCGAGGTACTGCCATTCCCAATGCCCGGGATCAGTGCGGTCCCGGCTGGCGGATGCGGGGACGGACTGGCTCGGGATCGTTTGCGTGGTCATGTCTCTGACCTAGCCTCACCACGCCGTTCTGCAAGAGACTATGACGCCGCAGAGCTCTCCCCGCAGACACTAATGCTCAGGACCAATGCCTAGATTGCACTTTGCACAAGCGAAGTGCGCCGCAGGCATAAGGGCACGGATGAAATCTGACTTCGTCCCCTTCTTGCGCCGAATCATGCCCGGGCCGCTCGTCTTGCAGGCTACGATCGCGGTGGGCGTGCTGACACTGGCCCTGTCACCCGCCCGCGGCGGGGCGGCGCTCTACCTGCCGCTTTCCGCAGCGACCACCGCGAGCACGGTGGCATGGTCGCGTGCGCGCAATGCCGAAATCCTCGCCGCAGGCCCTTATCAGGGCGCCCTCTACATCCGCGTGCATGACGCAGGCACGACGATCGGCGCGCTGCGCAAGGGCGCCCTGCTCGTCTCGGTTCCCGAATCGCTGTGCTCGGGACCACGCCCCACTCAAGCGACAGAGACCCCATGAACGAACTCAACGACCTGCGCCGCAAGGGCGCGCTCGGCCTGCTGATCAATTGCTGGCTCACGGCCCTCGCCATTGCCGGTGGCGCCTTCCTTGCCGGCACGGGCATGATGCCAGCTCTCCTCGCGGCTGCTGTCACCGTGGTGCCGAGCCTCCTGGTCCTGCGCGGCGGCGGCGACTTGCAGACCCGGCTGGCCATAGCCTTCGCGATGCCGATCTATCCGGCCATCCTGCTGTGGCAATGGAGCGGACAGCACTGGATGCTCGACATCCACATGACCTTCTTCGCTGCAATCGCGATGCTGACCCTGCTCGCCGACTGGCGTCCGGTACTGCTCGCGGCAGCCGTGACCGCGGTACATCACCTCGCGCTCAACTTTGCGGCACCTTCGCTCGTGTTTCCCGATGGCAGCGACCTTGCCCGGGTCATCCTCCATGCGGTCGTCGTCATTGCCGAAACGGCGGTGCTGGTGAAGATATCGGCCAGCTTCGAACGCCTCGTCATCGAACAGGCGGCGGCCCAGAACGCGCGCGAACGCATGGAAGAGGTCGCGCGCGAAGAACGCGCAGAGGCACAGGCCGCGCAGCAGACCGTCATCGAGGAGATCGGCACCGGGCTGCGCGCACTCGCTGCCGGCGACCTCTCGCTGAGGATCGAGAACAGCTTCCCCGGCAGCTACGAGGCCCTGCGCGGCCACTTCAACACCGCCGCCAGCGACCTCGACCGCATCGTCAACAACGTGACCCGCTCCGCCAGCCAGATCGAGACCGGCTCGTGCGAGATCCGCAGCGCGACCGACGACCTCGCCCTGCGCACCGAACAGCAGGCCTCGACGCTCGAAGACATCGCCAGCACCTTGCGACAGCTCAACGTCACGGTGCAGGACAACGCCACCAGCGCCAACGACCTGCAGGGCAATGTGACCAAGGCTCGCAACGATGCGCTCAATGGCAGCCAGGTCGTCGAAAGCGCGGTTCAGGCCATGGGCGAGATCGAGCGGTCGGCCGACGAGATCGGCAAGATCATAACGCTGATCGATGGCATAGCCTTCCAGACCAACCTGCTCGCGCTCAATGCCGGGGTCGAAGCGGCCCGCGCGGGCGAAGCCGGCAAGGGCTTCGCGGTCGTCGCCACCGAAGTGCGCGCCCTCGCCCAGCGCTCGGCTGATGCGGCCAACGATATCAAGGCCCTGATCGGCACTTCGACCGAACAGGTCTCGCGCGGGGTCAGGCTCGTCGGGCAATCGGGCGAATCGCTGATGACGATCGTCTCCGGCATTGCCGAGATCAACGAGGCGATTGCCCGCATCGCTTCGGTTTCGCGCGATCAGGCCGGAGAGATCGGGCGGATCAACGAGCGTGTCACCCGGCTCGACTCCGCCACCCAGCAGAACGCAGCGATGGTCGAGGAAGGCACTGCCGCTGCACGGACGCTATCCAGCGAGGCCGAAAGCATGGCACGACTGGTCGCTCATTTCCGGCTTTCCGAGAGTGGTCGGCTCACAAGCGACACATCGGCAGGCGAGGCGATGCGCAATGCAGCATAAATCCCAAATCGACCCTTGCCACATCAAGAATCGCCATCTATAGGCGCGCTCCTGCCCCGGGACGCTTCGGCGTTCCAGCATCGGTCGGGGAGTAGCTCAGCCTGGTAGAGCACTGTCTTCGGGAGGCAGGGGCCGGAGGTTCGAATCCTCTCTCCCCGACCATTTTCACCCTCGGGCGAAGCACAAGAACCCAGCGGAAACGCTGGGTTTTTTGCTGTTTGTTGCTTTGATCCGTTCGCTTCGCGGACAGGGGCCGAAGGTTCAGTCTGAACCTTCACTCGATTTGTCTTGGTTGGGCTATTTTCTCTGCAACGTGCCTTAGGTGCTCTGGCGAGAAGCGTGCATAGTGCTTTTGGGTGGTTCGATCATCGTCATGGCCCATAGCTTGAGCCAGCTCTGCCATTGATACGCCCGCCTCGGCAGCCCAGACGGCGCCTGTATGCCGCAGAGTATATGGAGTTGCTTTTACGCCGCTGCGTTTGCTGGCGGCTTGGAAAGCTTTCTTGATGCTCAAGATCGGCTCGGCGCCACACTCAATCACGAAAACTCCCTCACGAGCGGCGTAAGCGACAAGCAGTGCCTCATAGAGGATCGTGTTCATCGGCACGACCGGTCGCTTCTTTGCGGTTTGCTTCCGGCCGTCTGGATTGAGCTGAATCTTGCGCCGATCGAAATCGACTTGATCCCATTTTAGCTCCAAAATCGCGCTAGGGCGAGCCATCGTGTAGAGGCCGATCTGAACATAAAGACGGGCGTGGGGAGCTTTGACCGCTGCGAAGAATTTCGCGAACTGGTCGCGGCTGAGGTAGCGGACCTGATATTCGTCCTTCTCAGGGAGCCAAATCTTGGGCTTGTGCGGCACCTTGGCTGGGCCAGCCCAATTTAGCGCCGTAGACAGCATCAACAACTCGTACCGGGCGGTGGCGTCAGCGACCGCCCGCGTGTCGCGATAAGACTGACACATCTTGCGGTCTATCAGCGCTGGGTCCACATTTTCCCAGAAGGCGCGCATCGCTTTCCAAGCGTCTTTGCGTCGCTGTGATGATGGAGCCTGCTTATCGGCAAGATCGGCGATGTAGGCTTCTACCACCCGTCCGACTGTCCACGGAGAGTCGTTGGCGCGCTCCCAGAGCTGCCTTGCCTCGGCGTCGGCGCTTGATCGTTCCATTGACGCGAGTTGGCGACGATGACGCTTTTCACCTTCGTACCAGACGAGGGCATAACCTCCGCGGAATTTCTGGACCGTGTAGGGGGTTACTGCCGACATTCGAACCTCCCGACTTCTTCTGCGGGGATGCGAATGAGGTCGCCGATCCGGAAATGGCTGATTTTCCCCGCTCGGATCAGATTGCGTACAGCACCTTGGGAACAGTCCCATCGCGTCGCGAGCGACCGCACCGAAAATGGCGGCGCTTCTGCGAGCATGGTCTCGATTTCTTTATGCGCGAAGGCTGGCTTCACCCCAGTTCCGTTAACTCTGCCGGTTGCTGGGCGAGCCAAGGGAACCAGGGTATCGATTGCGCTGGCGTTTGGAATACCGCGATTTTGAATGTCGCTCAGATCCTCTGGGTTGAGGATGTCGACGGACGATCCAACCCTAGCCCTCCCCTTCCTGCTTAGTAACTTATCGTGAAAACTCACTTTTTTCCTCCTTGGATTGTCTACACGACATCCAAGAAGACTTTCTCATCCTTCTTCTCACAGCGGTGGAAGCAGACGCTCTCCACCAATCGGCCCAGCTGTAGAACCAGCTTCATTCTGATCCGCCGGGGCCGCGGCCATTGGCTCCTCGTTGACATCTTCCCAATAGGCCCAGCTAGCATTCGGACCTCCGCTCGCTGACCTGAACCGGGTGCGAGCCTCCTCGAGATTGACGACTACGAATTGCCCGGCCTTGGCATCGGATATCGCACCGAATTCTCGTAGTTGGGCCAAATACCATGCCAGAGTGAAGTCCGTCCGCGAGTGCTTCCCTTCATGTTCAGGAGAAACGTATTTCAAAACATCATGACGCGGCTGGTGCTGCTCGAACGCATCACGCAGTTTTCGCCGACTGAACTTCACGCCGGGGCGACCGCTTTCAGTAATCCATGCCACCAGGTCAATAATGGCGAGCCAAGTTTGATCCTGATCGATTGGCCTGCGCGGCCCAACGCGGTCCGTCTCACCAAACGACTTTGCGTTGCGCTCGAAGATTCCTGGAAACTGTTCAGATATGTCAATAAAAGCGCCATGTTCCTTCACGCGCATAAGCGCGCGCGGGCGCAAATCTGCCCCCATTGAATTGGCCTTTGCTGTCGACAGAAACAGCACGTCACGAACGCTCAATTGGGGGTATTGGACCAGGACCTGTTCTACATTGTCATTTTGCGTGGCGCAGCGCAGTTCGATCACTGTGCGAGGCGTAGTTGACCACATGGCAGAACCTCGCAGCCGTTCCACGGCTGGATCGTCGGTCTTTTTGGCCGCATCCTTCGGCGTGTGACCGATGATAGCCCAGAACATTCCCTGCCGACGCGACATGCGGTTTAGATGGAAGAGGAAGTTAGTAGTCGCTTCGGAATGCGACATTTCGAACCCGGCCATCGAAACCGCGGAATCGAGAATGACGCCCACGAAGCGATCTTCTGGTCGGCCGTTAGCGACAGCCTCTCGATTTGCCTCGTCGAGGAATTTCTCAATGCTGTCGAGCGACGGGGTGGGACCCCATTCGCCTCTGTCTCCTCCCCGTGAAAAAAGGGAAGGGTTCAAATCCCCGAACTCTTGGTTGCTCATCGACAAGAATGGCATCACATGGATTCTGGAGCAGACGTCCTCGATCTGCTCCTCGGCCCAGCCGGTTTGATCACTCATCCACCAAGCTATATCGCCGATGCGCTTGAACAAGTGTTCTCGCAGATCTTCTGCGGAGAGAACCAAGATCTTGCCGGTAGCTCTCACATCTGCACCGAGCCATTTTTCGGGCTTTTGATCGCCACGTGCGGCAATATGCATCGCAAGCCACAGCAAAAGCTGTGTTTTCCCGGTGCTGCCGGTTCCGAACAGCACGGTTGCGCCCGTCGCAGGCAGAAGCCCGTCGACAGCCCAGTCCATGACGAAGTCGGCTTTGGCCGCTGCGCTTGCGTTGTAGGCGCCTCGCCGCGCGAGTACGGTCCAATTCTCATCGCTCATGCTAATTCCTTCCGTAGGCAGGCACCTTAGATGGCGAGAGTTAACCGATTGCTATCTTTATAAATTTCCTGAATTTGAATTCGTTTACCTTTTATTAACACCCTGCCATGATACAAATCCGAATGGGGGTAAGGGGGTAGAGGGAGAGAGAGGAGCTTTAGTCCTCAACTCTCCCTCTACCCCCTTACCCTTTCGGTAATGCAGGTGTGAAGCTCAATAGGAAATTCGAGTTCGCACGCGCTGAGTGCAACGCTCCGGTCGTTTGCTGCTCAAAATCACTTCCTTCTAATGCCCCATCCTGCTGGCCGCCGCCTCGGTCGGTTTAAAGACCGTTGCTGCGCGGATGACGCGATCTCACGGTCCGACCCAGACCGAACCATTTTGAATCCGTGCCGAAGAAATCACGGGTCCAGAACTTCTAAGTTTTGGCCGAGGGCTGTTTTGCGGTGACTTTCGGGGCCGAAAGATACCGAGAAAGGAAAAGAACTAAGCTTGAAAATGTCAGGGTAAGTTTTGACCCTGAAAGGAAAAAGAAGTGAGCCGAGTTGCGTATTTCCGCGTGTCCACCGCAGATCAGTTGATTGACGCCCAGCGCGCACAAATGGAGGGACCGTTCGATCGAGAATTCGCCGATCATGCCGTAAGCGGTTCTACAATGGCGCAAAGTCGGCCCGGCTTTTCCGAGATGCTGCGATATGTCCGTGAGGGAGACACTCTCTATCTCTATGCAGTCGATCGCCTTGGCCGCGATGCCATCGATATTCAGACGAACGTCAGAGAGCTGTTGGACAAAGGCGTCACACTTCACATTCGTGGACTGGGTCCGATCGGTCGAGGTGTCGGAGAGCTCATCATCGCGGTCCTTGCTCAGATCGCAGAAATGGAAAGACAGCGGATCTTTGAACGGACCCAAGCAGGCCGCGCCGCAGCTATCAGATCCTTGATCGCGATGGGGCGCACGCACCGCGGCAAAGAAAGCCTAGGGCGACCGCGAGCTTGCAATCCGACCGAGGTCCGCGAATGGCGTGAAGAAAACAATGCCAGCATTGCCGTCACCTGCCGGCAGTTCGGAATCTCGCCTTCGACAGTCAAACGCTACTGTCGCATGGGCAAAGGAGAGTGACCGCTGGCAATAACGCCATGCGAAACGATGTCGCCGTGTTGGTCACTCTTCCGCGAAGAAATCCTCGTCTAGCCGCTTGAACTCGATCTTGCGGCTGACGCGGACGCCGACGCCATATTCGATCATCAGGTCGGTCAGACGGTCCCCGTCGATCAGGATGACGCGCTGGGCGAGGTGCTTGACGTACTCGCGCGCCTGGCTGCTGAAGGTGGAGGTGGTGACGAACACGCCCTTGGTGGCGCCATGGCCGACCAAGCTACCGACGAAGGCCGGCACATCGGGGCGACCGACCGTAGTGTCGGCATAGCGTTTGGCCTGCACATAGACCCGGTCGAGCCCCAGCCTGTCCTCGTTGATGACGCCGTCCACGCCGCCGTCGCCCGAACGGCCGAGCTGGGTGGCTGCGTTCTTGTGCGATCCGCCATAGCCCATGGCAATCAGCAGATCGACGATCAGTTGCTCGAAGAAAGCCGGAGTGTTCTGGACGATGCGTTCCAGCAGCTCCGCGCGGAGGGCCGATTGCACCGCCTGATAGGCCGCTTCAATCTGCTCTTCCGGCGTACCGGCTTCGGCTGACGGGGCGATGGCAGCGGGCGCGGCATCATCGTCAACGGACTTCTGGCCGCTGTAAAATTCGCGAAAGCCCTCATAGTCCTTCAGTTCGTTCACGCCGATGCGCGCGGGATTGGATGCCAACAGCGCCCGCCCCGCTTCGGTCGCGATGAAACGTCCCCGCTTCGGCGAGGCGACAAGACCCGCCTTGGACATATAGAATTTTGCCCAATGGATGCGGTTGTGGAGCAGGCGTTGCCGTCCGCTGGGCAGCATTTCTTCGCGTTCGTCCAGACTGAGGCCGAGATCATCGGCGATGCGTTCGGCGGCATCGGCCACGCGCTGTTCGCCGCTGGCGGCGAGGCGCAGGACCGGCAGCATCAATGTCTGATAATCGGGGATGGCCATGGGATCAGGCAGCCTTCTTGCGGCCGCGCTTGGCCTTTGGCGCGGTAGCGCGTTCTGATCGGATGCGATCGAGCAAGGCGCTGGCGGGTTCGTCGGCGGGGTCTTGTGGCACTAGTTCGCCTTTGAAAGCCTTCGCGAGCACGGATTGATCAAGTCGGTCAATCAGCTTGCGGCTGCTGGACGCATCAGACGAAAGGCGTTCGACCCAGGCAAAGGCAGATTTTATGCGACGAACGAGTTCCGTTTGCTCGGCCTCCGAACAAATAGGGATCGGCAAACCTTTGACTTTGGAAATACTCAATGTGTGCAAGCCAGAACTAGACGATGCGACGGCTTCAATCGCAGCTCGCCCTCCCGGCGACATCAGCCAGTACAGCGCAAATTCGGGCAAAACGGCGCGGTCTAAACTCACACGGATCAAATGATTCTGATGCGAGCAGCCAGGCACTTCATCATTCCAAACGGCTACTCGGCCTATCTGATCGATGCTGCCATTGCCTTCGACAACGAGGAGATCGCCCGCCCGAAGTAAGGTGCGCTGATATTCGGCCTCCGTGCATCCAACATGGGCTATGTCGGCAAGCCTGAGTTGATTGGCGTACACATTGGCAACCCGCAGATACGGCACCTGCTTCGGCAAGGATTTCCGAGCTGCGTTTTTTGTGAGGCCGCCAGTAACCTGGCCTACTCCTCCGATGGATGCCCACGCCCACCCAATCGGTAGCTCATCTAACTGTGATGCACGGGCGTCGATCCGATCGCCACCTTGAGCTGCGATTCCATTATGTTCCATGCCTCGCGTCAAATCACCCCGGAAGGCGGCGGCGAGGATGGCCTGTTTGTATTTCTCGACGAGGCGGGGAATGTGGTCGAGATGGTCGCGGGCGCGTTTGGATTTGCCGGTGAGGCTGTCGATCTTCGCCACAATCCTCCGCTGTTCGGGAAGTGGCGAGACAGGCAACTCCATCGCACGAACGTCTTCCAGATTGAGTCTCGGTACCGCAGTTCCTAACCGCGCTTCGTCGAATTGCCTCCGAGCCGATGGCGACCGCAAGAAATGGGCCATGAACGCCGTAGACGTCAGGGCACGCCTAGCGCGAACACGACACGACGATTGAGTAATGTTCCCGCCAGCCAAATCTTCAGGAACCGTAGCTACTTTTCCGATCGTGCCCACAATCGAGAGTAAAACGTCCCCGGCATCAAGTGATGATCGGCTATATCGCTTTGCAATCTCGGGAGTGGTGCGTCGCAACTCTGTCAGTTGAATGGCATCGTTTACGATTTCAGTGGGTCGAACATAAGGAACACCCTCTTTCTGGTCAGGGCCGGGCTGAAGAATTCCGTAAATAATAGGGGCATCGGGCTCAACCGCTTCAGCGAGAGAGATGGTAGCCCAACCTTGCGGCAATCCATTCATGCCGCTGCTCCCGCGACGGCAGCAGCTTCGTCAACGCTATCCGGCTCCAACTCGTCCGACAGCACTTCAATTTCTTCCAGCGCCGCCTTCAGATGGCCGATGATGGCGGCAGCAATATCCTCCGGTTCGGTCAGCGCCTCTTCGGCCTCCGCTTCAGTGTCGCGAAGCCAGCTTATGTCGAGGTTGTCATTGCGATCGGTGATGGCAGCCCGATCGAACTTCCGCCAGCGGCTGTCCTCTCCCTGATCCTGCCTCGCAGCGCCGCCATTGGCGTCTGCACCATAAGCGGCTTCAAAATCCGCAAAGTCGGCAACCGACAGCGGGCGGGTCTTGCCATAGGCAGGCGCATTCGCCCGCATGTCATAGACCCAGACTGCCTTCGTATTGCCCTTGTCGCTCTTGCCGCGCCGGAAGAACAGCACGTTGGTCTTGACGCCCTGCGCATAGAAAATGCCGGTCGGCAGGCGCAGGATGGTGTGCAGGTCGCACAGGTCCATCAGCCATGTGCGCAGGCGGCGGCCCGTATTATCCTCGAACAGCACGTTATCGGGAATCACCACGGCAGCGCGGCCACCGGGAGCCAGTGCGCGCACGATATGTTCGACGAAGGCAAGCTGCTTGTTCGACGTGTCCGCCGTGATCGAGAAGTCGGATCGGGTCGGACGCCCGCCGCCCTTCTTGGTGCCGAAGGGTGGATTGGTCAGGATCAGATTGGCTTTGGGCAGCGCCTCACCATCGGGGGAGAGGGTATCGATATTCTCCATGCCGCCTTCGATGCCGTGCAGCAGCAGGTTCATCATGCTCAGGCGATGGGTGTCCGGCACCAGCTCCGCGCCGGAAAAGGCGTTGTGCCGCTGGAAGAAGGCCTGCTGCTCCGTCAGCGTGTAGAGATCATCCGTATGATCCTTGATGTAGCGATCGGCGGCGACGAGGAAACCGGCCGTTCCCCCTGCTGGGTCCTGGATTACTTCCCCCGGCTGCGGCTGCATCAAGCGCACGATGCAGTCAATCAGCGGGCGCGGCGTGAAATATTGCCCGGCACCGGATTTCTTGTCGGCAGCGTTCTTTTCCAACAGGCCTTCATAAAGGTTGCCCAGCCCCTCTTCGCGGGCGGAGAACCAGTCGAGCTGATCGATGTTGGAGGTTAGCGCCTTGAGGTTGGTCGGCTTGCGCAGGCGGGTCTGTGCGTCGATGAAAATGGCGCCGACCAGCGCGTCCTTCGCCTTGCCGAGTTCGAGCAGCATCGCCTTGTAATAATCGAGCTGATCCATGCCTTCGCGTTTGGCGAGCAGGCCCCAGCGCCACCCTTCCGGCAGCTGCTCTTCCTTGCCGGTTTCCTCCAGCATCTTGAGGAACAGCAGGTAGGTCAGCTCCGTCACATATTCGTTATAGGTGACGCCATCGTCGCGCAGGACGTTGCACAGGCCCCAGAGCTTGGCGACGATATCGGTGGTGGTACTCATTTACGCGGTCTTCTTCCACAATTCTTCGTTGATGCCAGCGAGGATGCTTTCCAATTCCCCGCCGAACACCTTGTTCAGGCGATTGAAGCCCCCATCGGCGATGAACGGCTCCTTGTCGATGGCGGCGCAGTCCACCACGATTTCTTTTTCAATCTGCTCACCGATCCGCTTGAGCCAGCGTTTCTGCGGGTCAGTCCATGCACGGCTTGCCATGATAGCGCGCATCGCGCCCCGCACGCGGTCTTCATAGGGGATAAGGGCATCGCCCAGCGCGGCCTGACGGACGAAGCCGATGACCGAAGCAGCGATTTCCTCATTGCGTGCATCAGCCCAGGCGCGACGCAGATTGGCGTCTGAGAAACCCTTGGAGTCCAAAGCCAGGCGCAGTTCCTTGAGATCCGCGCGGGTCAGATCGCGGGGACGCTGCACGACGAGCTTCAGCGCGGCGATGGTGTTGATATTGTCGCGCACGAAGGCGGCAAAGCTGTCCAGAAAATCCTCAGGCTTCGCGCCGCTACCATAGCCACGCGACACATCGACGACATGATCCGCGTGCTTGGAAATCGGGACAAAGCCGGGATTGTCCCCATCAGCCTGCCAATCGAGGATGGCACCGATCGCGGCGCGATCCTTCAGCCAGGCGGCAAGCCCCGGCGAATCACCGGACATGACCCGCTGCAACATGGCCTCCGGCGTTTCGCCCGCTGCGGCCTCGAACTGCTGCCTAGCCTCATCGGTCAGCTTTTTGATCCGGCGGCGCAGCTTGACGGCCAGCTGTTCGCGGATGGCCTCCCGCTGCCCATCGTTCTGCGCTTCCGTCATTTCGCGGACAAGCTGGGCGAAGCTGATCGAGGGGTTGACCACAACCGGCTTCATATCGGTCATGTTCTGGAGGTGAGGATAGAGATCGACGGCATCGAAAATCCGGAAAACCTCCTTGCCTATTTCCGGGCACTGACGGGTCGCACGGCCGATCATCTGTTCATACAGGATGCGGCTGTTCACCCGGCGCAGGAACACGAGGTTGGTGATCTTTGGCACATCGATGCCGGTGGTGAGCAGGTCGACGGTGACGACGATTTGGGGGTTGGCATCGTTGCGAAACGAGCGAATCCAGTTCTTCACCTTGTCTACGCTGCCCGTGATTTTCTTCACGGCTGCGTCGTCAATCTCCCCATATTGCTCGGCGAAAGCGGCCTTGATGGCGCTCACCACCATATCCGCATGGGCATCGGTCGCGGCAAAGATCAGCGTCTTGCCCGGTAGCGCGGGGTCAATGTGCCGTGCCAGTTCCTCCGCCACGACACGGTTGAACTCAGGTGTGATGACCTGCCGGTTGAATGCCTCGACCTCGAAACGGATTTCGTCCGGTGCGTGGGCCAGATCGACTTCGCCGGTCCGGGTGTTGAGCAGTTCAAGCTCCTCATCTTTCTCGAACTTGATGCCAGCCCGCGCCAACGCGGTTTCGATACGGATCGGCGGCTCATGGTCGATCAGGAAGCCATCGACCACCGCTTCGCGATAGGAATATGTGAAGACCGGATCGCCGAAAATGTCGGTGGTATGGAGCGCAGGCGTGGCCGTCAGGCCGATCTTCACCGCGTCGAAATAGTCCAGTACGCGCCGATATTTCGAGATATAATCGTCCTGCCCCCGGAAGCTCAATTCTGCATCGGACATTTCCCGGTCGAGCAGATAGCCGCGATGGCATTCGTCGATCACCATCAGGTCATATTGGTCAACGGGCGGCACGGATGCGCCATCGGCAGCGAACAGGACTCGCTTCACTAGCCCCTGAATCGTGCAGATGTGGACTTTGGTTTCCACGTCCGGGGTAACGTCTCCCAACCCCTTGAGGCCGAAGATTTCGGCGAATGTCTTACCGGACACGACCTTGGTGGTCGAAAATTCGCCCTCTGTCTGGTCGCCCAACGCACTGCGATCGACAACGAAGCAGATCCGCCGGAACCGTTTGGCCGACAGCAAGCGGTACAACATCGCGATAGCGAGCTTGGTCTTGCCGGTGCCGGTCGCCATCGCGACCAGGACGGCGCGCTGCTCAGCCGACAATGCCGCCTCGACCGAGCGGATCGCGCTTTCCTGATAATGCCGAAGCGGGAAACCGAATTCGAACGGCTGCGCCTTAAGTGCGGCATCCGCTGCGTCCTGATCGACCTCAAGCTGCCCGGTAAGGCCTTCCGGCGTCGGCCAGTCCACCAACGCGCGACGATGGTTTTCTGCGCGACGGGTATCGCGGAACCAGATGCCGCTCTCGGTCTCAATCTGCTTGAGATAGGACCGGCCATTCGCGCTGAACACGAATGGCACCTTGTGCTCGCCCCATGGCCCACCGGCATAGCTGAAATCGGCGCTGTCCCTGATGCCGGTCGAATAGCGTTCAGCCTGGTCGATCGCGGCTGACACATTCTTCCGCCGCCGCTTCGCCTCCACAACGCCGATCAGAGTTGTGCCAACGAACAGGGCATAATCGGCGGGGCCATTTGAAGTAGGCCACTCAGCGATGGCGAGATTATGACCTTTTGCAGGTCGAACACCGTTGCCGTATCGAAGGTCGCGGGTATCAACCTCCCAGCCACGATCGCGCAATTGCTGGTCGATGAGGGCACGGGTTTCCGCTTCGTCGAGGTCGATCTTAACCGCAGCCTTTTCACCGCGCTCGACCAATTGAGCAGCCTCAGCGCGCGGTACAGTTTCCGCTTCGGCTTGAAGGTCGACGAGCTTGCTCGTGACTGCGGCCTTCTCAGCGTCAATGTCCTGGGCGACCTTCTCCCAGGCGGCTCGCTCCTCGGCCTCCCGCGCCAATCGCTCTTCTATGGCCTCGCGAGCGTGGGCTTGTTCCTCAGCTTCCAGGCGAGCGCGGGCTGCATCGCCTTCAGTTTCTGCCACCTTCTGCCGGAGCTTTTCAATCTCTGCGCGCAGGGCAACGGTTGCATCAACGGGTTGGCGCGGCGGCACGAATGCGCCGGACTGGAAGTTAGCAGCCCGGCCATAGGTTCGATGAAACCAGACGCCGAGTGACCAAGCGAATTTCAGTGCCGTCAGGGCTGTGGAATGATTGCCCTTCGCTTCATGCACGGCGCTGTTGCCCGCTTTCCGCAGGGCATGAAAGATATCGCTGGCTTCCTTGGGGATCAGGCGATCATATGACAGGCGGCGCAGCGTTTCTTCGAATGTCTCGCGCTCATCACGATAAACGGCGTGATGCGCTGCGACCATCTTCGCCATCAATTCAGCGAACTGGCGAAGCTTGACGATGGCGGTTGACGGATCGCTTGAGAAATAGCGTTCCGCCAGCCCTCCCAACGTCACCAGCTGCTTATCATGGGCCTCAAGGAAGCCGAAATTCAGCGATTCCACATCGCCCCCTCATCCGTCGACATCACCGCAATTCACACAACCGACACTAAGGTGGTACTTGGAACCGATCCGCCAAGGCAAATGCTAATTCGTCCAGAAATCAGACATTTCGCAAATTTCTATCAACGGCAGAAAAATCTCACGTTCGGGCGCCATCAGCGCGACCTTTGGCCACGCAAACTGTTGGCGAGGGCCTGTAATCGCTCGAATTCGGCATCCCTTCCCGAAGCCGGCAGCGTTGTCGAACGTTCCTGATCGGAGATTTTGACAGTCTTCTGCGCTTTAGTTTGGACTGGTGGGGGCTTTACAAACGCCTCCCGCTCGCGATTTGACCAGTACATATCGGCCAGCGCCAGCAAATCAGAGATGGGTTTGTATGTAGACCAAGAAGACAGGGTATCAGCCAGTGCCTGATCCGGAAGTTTAACATCCCACCCCTGCTCCGACCGCCGAACCGTCCGGCTTTTCCCCAGTTTTAGCTCCGCAATTGCACGCCGCGCCACCTCCACTCGCTTCGCTTCAGAAACGTCCAACCACGGAGAGGCTGCACGCTCTCGCATCGCAGCGGCTATCACGGGATGATCGGAAAAGACCTCGACGGTTATGTCCCAGCCCGATTCCTGCGGCGAGATTTTCAGGCGCCCATTTTCCTGGACCACACGCATGGCCGGATCCGATAGCAAAGCAGTCCTCAAGCTCTCTACGGCGGCATCGCGGGCGGGGTCGGGTTTTAGCTCCGGCTGGAGGACAGGTACCGGCTGGCCAATCAGTTGTCCGGCCGATTCTTCTCCTAAGCGACCACGATCAAACGCAATGCCGTTTTCAGTTTCGCCCCCTTGCGCCGCTTGCGGATTTGCGCGTTCAGCGTTCTCTCGTGGGCCGTCCATCATAGTAGATCGATCCCGCGGTCCTACCCCGCGGATAAGCTCCTTACCCGCCTGCGATCTGCTGGCAGCGATTTCTCTAGCCTGAGCAAACACCCCCTTCGCTCGGGGCGTCTGTCCGGCACTCACTCTGCCGTCTGCAGTTTCGGCCAACGAGATATGCTTAGAGTGAGGCAGCGCACCTCCAGCCTCTTGAATGGAGGCGCTAGACGAACCAACCTCCTTCGCTGCCTGGTTCGCCATGTCAGGCACGGTTACGGCGGGACTGATTAGTGACAATGCGCCCACATCACTGATAACCGCCTCCCGCGCCGGTTGAGCCGCTATGAGTGCCGCAACGTCCGGCCGACCTTTGTAACGTTGCAACAGAGCTGCTGCAGTTGGAAATCCGGCCACCCCTTCGATACCATAGGACTTGATCGCCGCGCGCAGGCGTCCGACTTCCGCATCCTGAATTTTAAGTTGGGACTTGAGAAAGGCAGGTGCCCGCCTTTCTAGAGGCTGGGACCGCAAGAGCGCTCTGCTAGCGGCATCCAACGTTGGGACGTCAAACCCTTTAGCGGTACGAATTATGACGGGCTTGTCGCGAAGGATGCGCTCGCGCAACGCCGCCCACCGCAACGTAATTGGACGAACTGGTGGGGTACTCTCCAGACGAGCGCCTGCCTGCTGGCGCCCCGATATCTTTTCCAGTTCCATACGGAATTCGGCGAGTATGCCTTCGATTTCTTCAACCATTCTCCGCACGTCACGCTCGGCCGTCCGCCGATCTGATTGATAGGGGGCTAGAGTCGTCGTGACATGTTGGAGGTGCGCCACAGCCTCGTGACGCCGACGCTCAATCTTGGCCTGATCGCGCACGATCGAGGCCTTGGCCTTACCAGCGTGAATGCTATCGAGCATCCGGTCGCAGTTGCGCTGCACCAATTCGGCGCGTGATTTGGCGAGGAGCTCGAACAATGTCAGTGTTTCAAGTGCCGCTTCTGCACCTTTGACGGCGTAAAGCAGGTCACGCAATCGGTCCCAAGTTTGATCAAAATGACGATACCAGTCGGTTTTCTTGTCTGCCTTTGCCAGAACGTCAGCCATCTGTTGCGCCAGCGCTAAGCGATCGGCAAACCTCGTCCGTTCCCGATCTTCGATTTCACCCAGCTCAGCCTGAAGCGACCTGTACATATTTTCAGTTTCGGCTTCAGTGGCGACGCCAAATTTCGAAAGCCGAGATGCCGCCGGTCCCATGTGCATCTGCGGCTTTCGTTGCATGCCGGCCTCGGCGAAACTTCGAGGATCTAACCGGCGCTTGACCTTCAACTTTTCCAGTTCTGCATTGCAAAGATCTGCAAAGTGGGCCCGCATTTGAGCGATATCTCGGGCGCCGGCCTCCCAATATGCGCCATCTGCCTCCTTTCCTTGCCGGCGCTTTTTTTCCAGCTTCACGTAGTATTTTTTGCGCTCCGCCGCGCTGAGCTCAATGTCCCATTTCTCCGCAGCCTCAATGAAATTGCAGGCACGATCGTGACTGACCACATGCACATGCGAATTGCGCCGATCATTATCGGCATCAGGATCATGCAACACCAACGTGTACATAGTGCCCATGCCGTCAAAGGTGGCGGCCAAGCCACGAAGAACACGATCTAGGGCTTCGGGGGCAGTTGCGATCTCGACTGGAACTTCAAAGACCCATCGGTTCTGAACGCGGCCATTACGCGTCCGAGGTATGGTGACGGGCGGGCGGTGGGCGTCCCAGCCATCGATGGCGGACAGGCGAGCGAGAACAGAAGCCGCGAGCCCGGCGTCACACTCTACCCGTACCGGTTTTCGATCACGCAACCGTTCAGAGCGTACAGAGCCGGTCGTCTGCAGCGCGATAATCTTGCTCAGCGGGGCCTGAACACCTTCAACATCGGCGAGCACCTTCTTCGCCCCCTCCCAAAACGCCGGCGCCGCCCTGTCCGGGAAAAAGGCAACGTGTGGAGCCGAAGCCCGACGTTCATTCTGCTCTACCGCTTTCCAAAACCCTCCCCGGACGACCGGATCTGACGAAATATTTGATATGACCCTGGCTACCCGAGAGTGCTCTAACTCGTCATGCGTTTCGCTGGGTGCCAGAGCCGCATATCGTTCAAACTGGTCCGCACTGATCGCGGGCGATTCCAAAGCCACCGCTTGCTCGGCGACATAGATTTCGAATCCCGCCGCATCTTTCCTTTTGTCCGGTCCAGAGGCAGCACTTTTCTTGCGGCTTCGGCCAGCAACCTCTCCGCCTCTTCCTACGCTTTCAAACTTGCAATGGAACGATGATCCTCCACTCGCCATCGTGGCGCGCCCAGACAGTGCCACCGGCATAAAGAAATCGACAGGCTGGAGGAACGGCCCCTTCCCGCTTTTGCCCTTTTCATGTTCGATGGGCCTCCGGAAATTTCCGAAACGAATACTGCCCACGAGTTCCTCGCGCTCCTTGATCGCGATGAGGCGACGGACTTTGTCCGTGATCGAGTGAATGTTGGCAGCGATGACCATAGCGTCATCTTAACTGTCTGCCCAATGCTTCCGGAAGCACCTCCTCATTAAAAATTCTTCCGAAGGACCACTCGCACAGCGAGTCAAAAGATATATCTAGGTCAAAACTCCAGAACATAAGCAATGCTAACTCTCAATTTTCAAATTGAGGGTTAGCGTTATTGCGCAAATTTCCTCCTTAAATCTCAAGGAAAACTCATAATCTCCATTAAATACATGATAGATCTAGCCAATTATATAGCCGTAGCTCATTTCTCGAAACCGCGAACTGCACCGACGCGCATAAAATTCGGTCGTAGCGTCTGAGATATTTTTTATGCTGGTCGGCGTCTTGCGCCGGCGGTCAGCCCACCAAAGGTACCTCGATGCTCTTCACGAATGGCAAGAACGAGATCGTCGATTGCATCGCCATGCCGGATCCGCCCGGGCACATCCGCAAAGGCTTCTGCCAGAGCCACGCGACTTTTCGAGCATCTGCCGCACGGTGACGATCGGCGTTGCGCGATGCCAGCCAAGGTTGCAGCACGGGAGGCTTCCCGAGCTTCTAAGCGCCCCAATGTATCGATTTACGCATCAGGCTGAACCAGGCGGCGCGTAAGTGACCCTACATTGTCGGCGGTCATTATAGAGAGCTTCCAGTCCGCGGCCGATCGTCAACTCGTGTCGCTTCACGGCACCGCCGGCATGACGAATGTCGATTTCGACAAAGCGGTCATGAAAATCGTCGTCATAGGAACGCTTGCGCCGACGGGAAAGCGTGAGCCTCGGAGCCGAACCGGCGAAGGTCGCGGCAAATGAGGACCCGAAATCGCGGCGCGAGCCCATGTCGTCGAGGTTACCTTCGATTTCCGGGGCGTAGCCTTGGCTGCCCGCCACATCCTCCGCCGCTCGACCTCCGGCTCGGGCGGTAGGATCATAGAGAATGGACTCGTCGAACGCAGTGTCCTCCCGGTCGGAGACTTCTGGAGCATGTAGGCAACGATCTCATCGATGGATCGCCTCAATAGAAAGCGCCATGCCCTGTTTCCAATGGTCGCACGATGGCTTGCCAGCTGCCTATCTCCGCCTGCGCCTGAATGATGAGGTCCGGATTGACCCGAAGCGCGGCGACATGACGGTGGGTAAGGATGAGCTTCCTCCTCTCCCCTATGTCGTGCGCGTTCAGTTCGTAAGGCGGCGGTTCCTCGATTTCCCGCGTCCAGTATCGGCAAGGCAGATGACCGATCCCGAAGATGTCGATCTCGGCCTGGGAGTATTCGTTTTCGATCAACCAGTCCTGCAGGCTCTGCCCCTCACCAAGAGTGAGGGGCTTGGGAAAGCCATAGCGCCAGCCATGGGGCGGATCTATCATCGTCACTTCCCGCATGAGCCGCCCTCCTTCTGAAAGCTGAGCCAGGCGTTCCATGCATTATGGCAGCCACCGTCCGAGCAGACGTCGCGGGCCTGGCCGGTAAACCCATTCATCGAAAGCCGGCGCCCCGGGAGCAGGATATGGATGTGAGCGGCATTTGATGACCCCGCCAGATAGGGCAGATGGAGAACCATCAGTGCGGCGAGTTGCTCCTGACGCACAAAATAGCTCCGAACCCACGCTCGCACCTGCTCCCATCCCACATGCGGTGGCTGATCTGATGGCAGTGTTAGGGTAAACTGGGCGTAGCCGTTCCGCTCAGCCGCGGGCAGCATCGCATCATAGCGCTGCAGCAGATAGCTGAGGTCCATATATTCACCGCTGGCTGCGTCAGGCAGCAGCAGATCATGACGCGATGCCTGGTGCCCGGCAGGCGTCAGCTTCGCCATAACCATGTCGGCTATTCCGGCACGATGGACATCCTGCTTGTAGAAGTAGCGGATATATTTGAAGCTCCCGTCCTTGGCAGGATCCAGCGGAAAGAAGGACAGGAACCCCGGTTGGTCGGCCGTGGCAGGCTTCGATTTGGCTTTGCTCATGCCGCCTCCTGCCACTGCGTGCTGGTCTGCTCCGCCAGCGAGAGGCCGGCCTCGAACCGCCGGGCATCGGGGAAAGGCGCATGGGTGGAGAATTGCAGGCCGCGCCGGTGTGCCAGGATGAATGGCTGGTCGGCATCATCGGGCGGGCAGAACCAGTATCGGTCCTCGGACCATACGCGCTGATAGCCGGTAAACCACTGGTCGTCTTTGCAGCGGTAAATATCATATGTCACAACCGGACCAGAGAATCGCGCGAGCAGCAAATCCATACCATGCTGTCGGGCGACCGCGCTGACGTCATACAGCCCAATGTTCGGCCCGGTCCGGGTCCCGACGATCAGGAGATTGGCGCCTTCCAGTAGCACGCCATGCCGCGCGCCCGGGAAGCGCTGCTCCGGGCTGAAGTCGATCGGCCCGCCAATATCCGCCGCCAGCATCATGATGCCGCGATGGGTAGCGGCTTTGATCCACGGCAAGCCGTTCGCGCTCCCGAAGGAGCACGGTGTAACATTATTCTGCATTTGTAAGACTTTCGCGTTGAGGGCGCGCGGCAGCCGAGCGGTGCCGCGCCTTGCCCCTTTTTCATTCCATTTTGCTCAGCCAACTGAGCTACTTCAAACTTGGCCTTCGCCGCAGCAGCGGCGCCTACTCGTCCGAGATGTTCCCCGGCTTCATGTAAATCGTGACCACCGGCGGCCTTTCTGGCTTGGAAAAGCCATCGCCGTGGGCCGGACAGAGGGTGGCAACGATGCGATTACGCATGAGCATTTCACCCGGCTCGCCGCATCGTTGGCAGGTAACCTTGGACCGCTCTTCGGCTGCGCCGATATAGGGTCGAGCCTCGGAAACCCTGGGCTCCAGATGAACCCGGAGCGATCCGAATTTTTCCTTCACCTCGTCCACGCAGACTGTGATGCCGGCCGCCGCGAGATCAGACAGGAGGTCGCGGTAGAGCTGCGCCCAGCCAACTGGCAGGTGGTCCAGCCATCGGAGATTGTCGTTCTCGCTCATGCGTAATGTCCTCCGATCGACAGCTGCCAATGGCGCCTGGCGGTCCAGTAACCGAGCCGTTCCGCTTCTGCCGTTGCCCAGGGCAGAGTTGGCAGCGGACGAATGCCGCTGCGATCGACCATGAATGCCCGCATCTCGTCGCCGTCATCAGGATTTGTGACCAGGTGGATCGGTCCGCCGGGTTCCTGAAGCCACAGCAAGAGGCCCGTGACGATCTGGACCTCACCATCGCGGCAAAGCAGGAGCGTGATATAGTTGCTGGCCTGCTTCCCTGAGACGTGGCTCGGCTCGACCAGGAAAAGATCAGTTCGACACTCGGCAACCGCTTTGATGAGAGCGGTAAGCGAGAGCTTCTTTTGCCAATGCGCCATCACGGTGTTGGCGCAGTCGGCATATTCGAAGCCCGCCAGCACGGACGGCATTGTCGATGTGCAAGGCACAGGAGTCCAGCCGACCATCCCGGCGAATGCGCGAACGGCATCTTTCGCAAGCGCGATGCGCTTGCGGTCTTCTTCACTGACATAGATCATTTGAGGTAGGTTCTTTCTCTCCACCCTGCGGCGGCTGCAGCCGTCAGGGTGAGGATGAGATTTTCATTTCAATAATTGCAGCCACCTGCCCCATTCAGCTGCCCAGTTCCCCTGGGTTGAGAATCCGGAAACTCGAGAACTCGCCAATTCGACTTCGGCGAAACTTAGCGGGGCATCGAGGCTGGCTCTGCAAAGTGAACGAAACTGACTTGCCGATGTGCGGTTGATCATCGCGCTGACGGATTAGGGAGGTGTCTGCTACGCGCCCATCCAAGTCGCTCAATTGGAAAAGACTCGCGCCTACGAGCGGTCGGTCCGGTTATGGCTTAGGCTGGGACATCCGCGACAGTCAGGTTCGGGGAAGCCGCCCGAGGAATGCGGACATTCTCGACGACACGCTGTGACGACCGCTTTGTTGGACGCTCCGGAATGTCTCCTTACGGGAGCGCTCACTGGGATAGCGGACGTTCCGGACGGCGAACAGGTATGTCAGCTTCGCGCCTTAGAGACGGTCATTGGGCGGGCGGCTGATGCGCCGGAAAGCGGAAAATGTTTTTTGGCCACCCTCAAGCTTTCGTTCCAAATGAGAACTGATGCCCGCTCACGAATTCGTGAAGCGGTCCGCGCGAAGTATGCTACAAGCATCCATCACATAAAAATCTTCCGAGCCATGTGTGACCGAGGGACCGACCGCGCCCCCGCTTGATGTGGGAGTGCGCGCCATGTGCCTCAATCAAATCCTAGAAAATGAACAAGTTACGCTCATGCAGCACGCTGCAGCTAACGATGCGGCAAAGATCAAACCCTTGCGGCGGAAGCTGAACATCTTTCAAAAACTGCTCAAAGAACATCCATATGCTCACCGTCCCTATATCCATGCCAACAGTTCTGATGCCCAGATGGCGTCGGAAGCGAACGAGCCGTCTGGATTGATCCCCGGCCTGGCCGCTTGGGAAAACGAAGGCGGGCGTATTGAGATGGCCAAATCGCAGAAGCGCAGCAATCGTGAGATACGCAAACCCAAGGCCGAAAAGCCTAAAACTGGCCCCAAGCCGCCGGTATCTCCCGACAGTGAGTTGATGAAGAAGCCGAAAGGAAAGCTGTGAGACGATTTTTCAGCGCGCTCACTCCGGATTGCATTTGTCGGTAACGCCCTGCCGCGCCGCTGCGGCATAGCGACATTCACGACTGACCTTGAACTGGCGCTCCGATCCTCGGCCGGAGTTGCCGAAACCGCCATTATCGTCATGCGCGACCCCGGAAGCGTTCATGACTACCCTCCCTCGGTTCGCCTCGGGATCGACCAGGATGATCCGGAGCAATATCGCAATGCAGCCGAATTCATAAATCGGGAGGGTTTCGACGTCGTCTGCCTGCAGCACGAGTTCGGAATATTCGGCGGGGAAGCCGGCAAGCTCATTCTCGACTTCATTGCGGCGTTGAAGGTGCCGCTGGTCACTACGCTTCACACCGTTCTCGACCGGCCAAGCGATGATCAACGCGAGGTCACAGAAGCAATCGTTGCTGCATCGAGGCGCCTCGTCGTCATGGCGCGCAAGGGCAGGCACATCCTCGTCGAAACCTATCGCGCCGATCCCGGAAAGATCGATGTCGTTCCCCATGGCATTCCTGACGCACCCTTCGTAGACACGCTGGGAGCGAAGCACAGGCTCGGTTTCTCGGGCCGCAATGTCATCTTGACCTTTGGTCTCATCAGCCCGAACAAGGGTATCGAAACGATGATCGAGGCGATGCCAGCGATCATCGCGCGCTCGCCCGATGCTCTCTATGTGGTGATGGGAGCGACGCATCCGCAGCTTCTGCGGGAAGCCGGGGAAGCGTACCGTGAAAGCCTTGTCCGGCAGGTCGAAGCCCTAGGGCTCAAAGATCACGTTGTGTTCCTGAACCGGTTTGTCGATCGCCCCGAACTGCTCGACCATATCGCCATGTGCGACCTCTATGTGACGCCGTATCTGGATGAGGCCCAGATGACGTCGGGCACATTGGCCTATTCCCACGGCCTGGGCCGGCCCGTCGTCTCTACACCCTATTGGCATGCCGCCGAACTGCTCGAAGACGGCTCGGGAGTCCTGGTGCCATTCGGCGATCCGGCGAGTCTGGGCCGCGCTGTCGCTGGCCTGCTCGAAGACGTCTCAGCGCGTCTGGACATGGCAAAAAAGGCCTATGCGGCCAGTCGCCCAATGATCTGGGCGAATACGGCGCAGCGGTATGTCCAGTGTTTTGGCGCAGCGCGCCGGGCTCTGCCGACAACTCCGTTGGCAGACGTTTCGCCGCCGACGCATTTGCTGACCGCAAACTGCATGCTTCCGACAGCGTCTGCGCGGCATCTCATCGACATGTGCGACGACACCGGAATGTTCCAGCACGCAGTGTTCTCAGTCCCGGATCGCCATCACGGCTATTGCATCGATGACAATGCCAGGGGGCTATTGCTGTGCTGCACTCCTGCAAACGGACTGGATGAGTCCTTTGCAGAAACCATGTCCCAGCGATTAGCTGCCTTTGTCCAGCATGCCTGGAACCCGGATGAACGGCGGTTTCGCAATTTCATGGGGTTCAACCGCCAATGGCTGGAGTCGGTCGGGTCCGAGGACAGTCACGGTCGCACGCTGTGGGCGCTCGGTGCCTGTGCCCGGCACTCTTCCGACCCGGGACGAGCAAGTTGGGCCAGGCACTTGTTCAGCGAAGCGCTGGAAAAGGTCATGGCCTTCACGTCTCCGCGGGCGTGGGCCTTCACGCTGCTCGGACTCGACCACTATTGCGCGGCTTGCCCGAAGGACAGGAACGCTGACACACGGCGTGGAGAATTGGGTCAGCGGCTTGAGCGCCTGCTGATTGCGACCGAAACGCCTGCATGGATCTGGTTCGAAGACCGGCTGACCTATGACAATGCCCGTCTGTGTGAAGCGTTGATCCGCACCGGCAAGGCGACGCGGATCACCCATTTCACCGAAGCGGGGCTCCGCAGCCTGCGCTGGCTGATCCAGGTTCAAACGGCTCCGCAAGGCCATTTCCGGCCTGTCGGCTCGATGGGGTTTATGCGGCAACGCGCGCCCCCCCATCTGTTCGACCAGCAGCCGCTGGAAGCCTGCGCAACGATTGCTGCATGCGTGGCTGCGAATGCAATCGATCCGGCAGCGCCGTGGCCGGAAGAGGCACGGCGGGCATTCGCCTGGTTCCTGGGTGAGAACGATCTCGCCATTGCATTGGTCGATATCGAATCCGGGAGTTGCCGAGATGGCCTTCATCCCGACCGCGCGAATGAAAACCGGGGCGCCGAGTCCGTCTTGTCCTATCTGCTGGGGTTGGCGGACATGCGTGCCCTTGAAGCGATGACCCGCAGCGACACCGTGTCGGTCGGCCACGGCCCTGAACCCTCTGTTTGTCTGGACCGTGCCGATGCATGAAACGACCACGCGCACGACGCCGTTCTTCAATCGCCAGACGCTGCACCTGAGGCCGGATCCCGCGCGCGTGGTGCTGCGTCCATTCGAGCCTGCGCCCGAGCCCAGAGCCCTGAACCGGATCGACAAGTCGCGAGCTTGCCGCATCTTCGAGCGAATTCTCGCCCTCGATGAAACAGGCGTCGAAACCTTGCTGGCGGCAACGCTCGCGAACTTCAAAGGTAGACATCGGAACCTGCTCGACATCTTCGATCGGCGAGCGACAGAAATGTCCGGCGCATTTGCTTGCGATCCATCGTTATCCGAAGCGCGGCATCAGTTGATCGGCGCCTATTTCCTCAATGAATACAGCTTCGAGGCAGCCGCGCTTTTCAACCCAAGCATTGTTCCGCATCCAGACCAGTTAGGCACCACCGGAGGCCGATTCATCCTGAGCGCAAGGGCAGTGGGCGAAGGCCACATTTCGTCACTGACCTTCCGGACCGGCAATGTCGCGGCTGATGGTACCGTTACGATTGATGCCCCAGAGCGCCTTGCGAGTGTTCCCGAAATTACCGCGCGAGTTGGTGATCGGGTGGAGCTCGCCTTCGATCCCGCCAGCGAGATTACCGAGCGGGTGATCTTTCCCATCACAGAGCATCAGGCAAATGGTATCGAGGATGCGCGCTTCGTCGCCTTCCAGGACAAGGGCAAGACAACCTACTACGCGACCTACACCGCCTATAGCGGCCAGGCGATCAGGTCTGAACTGTTCGAAACCGAGGATTTCGTGTCATTCCGCATGGCGGCGCTCAAAGGTGTAGGCGCACGCAATAAGGGAATGGCGCTATTCCCTCGGAAGATTGGCGGGCGCTACGCGATGATAGCGCGCCACGACAACGAAAATCTCTACCTCATCTATTCCGACAATTTGCATGAATGGGGTCCTGGCCAGCCTATCCTCCAGCCTGCGCATGCGTGGGAGTTTATCCAGATCGGCAATTGCGGTTCGCCTATCGAACTGGACGAGGGATGGTTGCTCTTCACGCACGGTGTCGGCCCGGTCAGACACTATTCGATCGGCGCCGTGCTGCTGGATAAGGAGGATCCCTCCAAGGTCATTGGACGATCCCGCCAACCACTCATCCAGCCGGCGGCATCCGAACGCGAAGGCTATGTGCCGAACGTCGTGTACACCTGCGGTGCCATGCAACTGGAGGGCAGAATCGTGCTTCCCTATGCCATCTCCGACACCTTTTCGACCTTCGCAACCGTTGAGACTGCAGCGCTGCTCGAACTTCTGAAATCTTGAAAGGAATAAATATGACCGACAATCCAACAGCACACCCGATTGAGGACGCAAGCGATGCCGAACTGGAAGCAATGCAGCGATACGGCATCACGCGCGTGCCCGCTGCAGTTTATCTGGTTGGGCCTTATCGCTATTCGAAGCTCGCCGATGCGCTTGCCGAGGCGAAGCGAAGAGAGATCGCATTCTGAGGCGCTCCCTGGAACCTCTGATTGAAAGCCGGGCTGGCCAATTGTCGTGCAAGCGGCCGGGCCACTCGGCGCCAGACTTGCCATGAACAATTGAGTCCGATCCATGCTCACCGTCCAGGAAAGGACCTCCAATGGAACTTACATCCGACCAGTGCCGCGCACAGGAAGCCATTCAATGGGAACGCGCCCAGAGCGAGCCGCTCGAAAACGTCCGGATTGTGGCTCTGAGAGCTGCAATCGCCTGGGGGCATGAAGCGACGGCAGCAGAACGGCGGGAAGCTCGAAAGCGCCGCACACGCGCGATCGCCGAAATCATGCACGTGCAGCAGCAGCGGAGCGACGACCACGACCTACGAAGTTTCAGCGAGAATCCGGATCGCGGTTTCGCGGACGTTTGATAGCTCATGGAGGAACTGCTCATCAGGCATCGCACAAGCTACCACTATCAGGTGCCGGTTCAGTTCGGGCCGCACCGGCTTATGCTTCGGCCGCGCGAAAGCTGCGAGGTCCGCCTCAAGACATTCGATCTCACGGTCCTCCCGCAAGCTCAGGTGTCCTGGGCGCATGACGTCTTCGGGAATGCCGTCGCGACAGCGGTGTTCGCGGACCTGACCGACGAGCTCGTCATCGAAAGCTCCGCGCGCGTGCAACTCGAAGCGGCCGCATGGCCCGTGTTCGACATAGCGGCGTCCGCAATTTCCTACCCCTTCCTCTACGCTGACGACGAATGGACCGACCTCGGTGCCCTGACCGTGCAGAGTTATCCTGATCCGGACAGCAGATTGCGCAATTGGGCACAGGCGTTCGTTGGTGGCAATCCGACCGATACACTGGCCATGCTCAAGGATCTGAGCGCTGGCGTGACCGGGTGGATCGCATACCAGTCGCGCGAGGATCAGGGTACTCAGTCGCCAGAGCAAACCTTGAACCGCGGCTGGGGCTCGTGCCGGGATTTTGCTGTGCTGTTTGTCGAAGCGGCCAGAAGCCTCGGCTTCGGGGCGAGGATCATTTCCGGCTATCTCCACAATCCGGATCAAATTCTGGACGGCACTTCGGGGGCCGGGTCGACGCACGCCTGGGCAGAAGTTTTTGTGCCGGGAGCCGGATGGATCCCCTTCGATCCGACCAACCGCAGCGTTGGCGGGGCCAATCTCGTGCCTGTGGCAGTAGCCCGCGAAATCGGGCAAACAATTCCGGTCGCCGGAACCTATGTGGGCTTGTCGGGACTGGTGGATGCGATGAACGTCGAGGTCTCCGTCGTCTCTTCGGACGTTTGCTCCTGATTTCTCGATGTCCACCAGAACAGGATCAGCAGCCCGATTGTCGCGGACATCGCCGACCCCAGGAAAACTCCCAGCTTGGCAGCCGGCAGCAATGCCGAAGTGAAAGCCAGGTTCGAAATGAAGATGGACATCGTGAAGCCGATTCCCGTCAGAAAGGCTCCGGCCACCAGCAATATCCAGTCGAGCCCGTTACCGAGTGTTGCGACACGGAAGCGCACCGCCAACCATGCGAACAGCAGGACACCTGTCGGTTTGCCGACCACCAGGCCCGCGAAGATGGCAGCGGAGACCCGCTGGTCCAGATCGACTCCCGAAAATGCCACACCGGCGTTGGCCAGTGCAAAAATAGGCATGACCGCAAACCCGACCCAAGGGTGCAGCATCATTTCCAGGCGTTCCAAGGGAGAGAGCGATTCCTCGATCGCACGCCCGGTTTCCCTCAGATCATGGCGTTCCGATGTGTCGCCGCTCCAATGCTCGCCAGTTGGGTAGGCCGTCAATTTACTCATGATGGAACGTAGACGCTCATCCCCAACCCACGCGCGGGCGGGGGTCATCAAGCCGAGAATTACGCCGGCAATTGTCGCATGAAGACCGGAGGCATCGAAGCATAGCCAGATGCCACCGCCGAGCACAAAATAGACCGGGATGCTCCTGATTCCTATGCGAGCGGAAATCGCCACAACGCCAAGACTAAGCATTGCCAGGCCAAGCGCACCGAAGTTCAGTGTCTCACCATATGCGACCGCAACGACGGATATGGCGCCAACGTCATCGAAGATCGCCAGAGAAACCAGAAATATCCGCAACTGCGCAGGTATGGATGATCCAAACAGCGCAAGGCCGCCGATTACAAAGGCCGTATCGGTCGCCATCACGGTTCCCCAGCCGTGTACACCGGGCTGCCCGTTCATGAGGACGAGATAGATGGAGACGGGAACCGCCATGCCGCCGAGCGCGGCCAGGAAGGGCAAGGCCGCGGCTCGCGGATTGCGGAGCTCGCCCAGAGCGAATTCCCGCTTGAGTTCGAGCGAGACGATGAAAAAGAACAAGGTCATCAAGGCATCGTTGATCCAATGGTGCAACGAGCGGGTGAAATCCAGCTGACCCACCTGAAGGCCTATCGGCATCTTCCAGAAGTTCAGGAAAGGGGCGGAGAAGGGCGAGTTGGCCAACACCAGTGCGACCATGGCGCAAAGGAGTAACAGTCCCCCTGCCGCAGCCTCAATCTTGAGGAAGCGCGCAAATGGCCTGGTTACGCGATCGGCGACTTCGATCGGAAGACCCTGGTTCCTGTTCTTATCGATAATGTTCCATGCCTCGTCGGAAGGTCAAAATCGGAGGGCGCGATCAGTGAGGCGCACCGCGAGCGATTTCCTTTTCGATCATCCTGACGAACATGTCGCCATATTGTTCGGTTGAACTGTAGTCTTGCTCGTATTCCCCAACGTTATGGCCGGAGCCGAAGGCTGACTTCAAGCGCTCGAGAATTTCGGGCTGGCTCTCTGCAAGAAAGCAGATCAACGACTGAAGAATCCTGGCATGCGCGAGTACTCTGCGCTCCAGCTCGGTTGCTTCGGCTTCCATTTTCGTTTCCTTTTTCGTTCCTGGTGCGGAGACTGTCACTGAAGCTGGCCTATCGGGCAGATCGCTGGCGCTCCAATTCAGCCTTTGCGAGCTCGAGGTCCGTATAATTGTAAGGACCGACCCGGTAGTTCGTCACGGTACTCGCTGTGATCCCGGCTGGGATCTCCGGCTCGTGCGGACTGCGCGCGTTTCTTTCGACCGCACCTTCCCGAAATCCTTGTGGTCGGCTTGACGTAGATGTCACTGCCGGGGGATCTTGCTCGCGACAAACGGCAAACATGTCCTTCAACAAGGCAAGCTGATCGGAAATCCGTTCCAGCGCAGAGATCTCACGTTCCTGAAAGGTAAGTGCGGCGCGTCTCTCGACGAGCTCCGCCGGAGGTTCCGCATCGAAGGGAAAACCGGGAGATTGCTCTTTCATCGCCCGACGCCTCTCATTTCCAATGATATCGCGGCAGGCCGGCGTCATGCCGATATTGGCCGATGCGCTTCGCATAATATTCCACCAGATCGAAGTAGGTCTGCCGATCTTCGGGCCCCTCCGACCGCCGCGCATTGACGAGGGCACGTTGATGGTTGGCGTAAAGCTGATTGAGATCCATCACTGCTCCTTTCCTGGTTGGAGCCACCCAATGGGGGATTTCCCGCCGGGCGAGTTTACTTCTGATCAGGCCTTCTTCAGGTCCACGGCGCAAATTTCGCCATCATGGTCAGATTGCGTATCGTACCCGTAGCGGTCATTCTGCTTCGGCAATTGAGCTTTGTCCTGGAGATCGGCCCACCTGAAAGGCAAGGGGCCGCCACCCTTCTCGGGTGCAATGAAGCCCGTGCCAGTTGTATCATTGTAGTGGCTGACCTTCCCGTGCTGGGTCATCACGCGCATTCCTTCCGCTCTGGGAGAGCCCTGATGGGCTGCATCCGCAGCTAAAGGCGTAAAAGAAGGAAAGAGGCGTTTCGGCTACGCCAGTCACCGTCGTTCGCAACAGGTAGCTATTGTGAAATGGAGTGCGCCACCGCAAAAAACAAGGTCGAAGTGAGAATATTGAGACGATGGGGCGCCTTCTCCTACGAAGGGCTCGAATGGGCCATATTTCTCAAAGTTGGTATTTCCAGACCAGCAACACCGAAAGCGTGCAAATCATCAGCAGGACAAGGGGCAGCCCGGCGCGCACATAATCCCGGAAATGATACCCGCCCGCGCTCATGATCAGGATGTTCGTCTGGTAGGCGATGGGAGTGGCATAACACAGGTTGCAACCGAACAGCACGGCAAGAACCAGTGGCTCCGCCGGTATGGCAAGCTTTTCGGCCAGGCTCACCGCGATGGGCGTGCCTACCGCTGCAGCCGCTGTGTTTGACGAGAAATTGGTGAGCAATGTCGCAAAGGCCATCATGATCGCCAGGACTACCGCTCCTGGAAAGCCCTGCATCCCAAGCGCAAGCGAACTGCCAAGCCACTCCGCTGCGCCCGTTTCCAGTAATGCCCGGCCAAGCGCGATGCTGGCAGCGACAAGCACGATAACTTTGGCGCTCAAGGCCTGGCCCAACCGATCGAACTTCACGCATCCCGTCGCCAGCATGACGATCGATCCGGCAAGGGCCGCGACTGCAATGGGGACAAGATGCAGCGCCGCAAGCAGGACAACTCCCGCAAATATCAGCAAGGCAGGGCCAGCCTTCGCCGTACGCGGAATTTCCGCTGCGCCCTCAAGCATCATTGTGCCTTCGCTGATCTGGATTTGGTCCAACGCAGCGCTGCCACCCTGGACCCACAGCACATCGCCAACTTCCAAGCGTTCAACGTCGGCCCTGGACCTGCCAGGAAAAAGCGCTTGTTCCGGATGATGAAGCCCCATGACTGCAACGCCATAACGGTCGATGACTTGTGCTGATCTGATAGTCTGCCCGATGAGCGAGGAATCCGCTCCAATGACGAGCTCCGCCATCACCTGGCCTTCACCCTTGTCTCCGGCAAAGGTCTCGACGGTCTCCATCATTGCCGGGCGCACGAGGGGCATTTTCATCGCCGAACTGAGTTCCTGTAACTCGGCGCTTGTGCCCTCGACCTCTATGGCATCGCCAAATTCTACAATGAACCGAGAATCGGACTGCAAGCTGCCCTTGCGAACAGCCCCGACCACTTCAAGCGCCCCATCGAACCTTTTGCGCAGAGCCTTCAGGGATTGGCCGATTGCAGGCGAGGCTTCCCGTGGGAAGAGCATGGACCGAAATCGACGAGTCAACTGCTCGTCATCCGCGCTGTGAGCAGGCAGCAGGCGCGGCATGACAAGCCAGAGGTATGGCAGCGCAACCAGGGCGGCGAGAAGCGCCACATCGGTAAAATGGAATATGCCAAATCGGGGAAGGCCAAGATCCTCTGCAATGGAAACCACCAGCAGATTGGTGGAGGTTCCGATCGTAGTTGCCATCCCGCCGATCAGAATGGCGCAATTCATCGGCATCAACGTCTTTGATGCAGGTACACCAGCGCGGATGGCCAGGTTGATCATGATCGGCATGGTCAGGACGAGCACCGGCGTGTCATTCACGAACATGCTCATGAGGCCACCGACCACGAGCGAGAACAGAAGACCCAGCAATCTGCTGAACTTCCACAGACGCGTGAGCAAACGTCCTGCCGGTTCAAGTGCACCCGTAACAACCAGCCCGCGCCCGAGGATCATCAGGGCGCAAATTGCGATCAGCGCTTCATGGCCAAATCCGCCAAAGGCAATTTCCAACCCGGTGTACGAACCATCATGCTCGATCGGGAAAAAATAGGCGCCAACCGCGAGCACGGCGATCAGAACGAGCGAGACAATCTCTATCCGGATACGGCCGCTCGCAAAAAACCAGAACGCCGTTACCGCGATCAACATCGCTCCGATCGCATGTGGGGACGGAGCAATCAAAAAACTCTCCCTGCTTGAATATCAACGGGAACCTGTAGGAACGCACTGTCGCCACGGCCGACGCGTTCCTGCACCATCACCGTCGTAGCCTGCCATTCGTCGAGAAATTCGCTGACGTGCTGTGCTGTGGACTTCGTTGACATGTGGCACGGGCTAGCACGCTTCGACATTAGCGGCGGGCAAAATATGCGAGCAACTGTGTCTTCGGTAAATCGCGGCCGAGATCAGTCAATCGGGCGCACCCATTAATCGATGAACGTAAGACAAGTTTTGAAGGCCTCAGCTTCAGCCTTGAACGGCGGCTATGGCGGCGAAAGCCGACATGATCGGTGGACCTGAGCGCAGTCAGGACATGACGGCTAACTGGAGGCCGGAGACGGCCCGTGAGCGTCTCAGAATGGTCGGCTGCCGCCCCACGCGAGAGTCGGCTATCCCGGGACCCCAGCTCTAAACCGGACGGGCGCCTACCGGCCCATTGCTGCCTTGGTCGGACACAAGTGTCCGATCGCCGAATTGCTAAATCCGAGGCGCGAAGGTGAGCAATCGTTCCGGTCCCAGTTCGACGGCATGCCGTTCGAGCCATTCAGCAAAGCTCTGTATCCATAGCCCCGTGAGCCCCACGCCCTGACATCACGTTGAAAGAATGACACTTTTTCCAAACCCCACGAAGACAGGGGTTGTAGGTTCGGTGTGAACCTTACACCGTGAACAAATCAAGAATACAGGGTAATAAACGGCAAGAACGCCCGACGAGAAAGCGCGGAAAACTGCCAAAAATGCGCAGGTACACTGTCTTCGGGAGGCAGGGGCCGGAGGTTCGAATCCTCTCTCCCCGACCAATTAAAAAAGTCCAGCGGCAACGCTGGGCTTTTTTATTGCCCGCTTCGGTTTTAGTAGCCCGCTTCTATCGCGACATTCTCGTACAAGCCGTCGCGATTGCAGGGCGCGATTACCCATCCCAGCGCTGAACCTGCCTTCGCATGGGCATATCACCTGTATGACTGTTGAGAGCACGCCGACTTCAGCCTAGGAAACGGCGAGGCATCAACACACGGGAATAATTGGTGAGCGAAGATAAATCCTTGTCGAAGCGGCTTCTCGGAGCCGGCCACGTTCCGACCTTGCGCAAGAAGCTCGCTAGATCGATTTACTATGTCCCGACCATCGTTGCCGAGGCCGTCCGCGACGCCAAGCATTACCTGACGCACTCGGGCACCCTCAACGTCAGCCCGATCGGCCAGCTTTCTGCACGCATCACGCAGACCTATCACAACATCGAGAAGGGGCTGTCGCTTCCCGCGCCGCGCCCCCGCTTCGGCGCAGTGCACCTGGCCAACCTGATCGACTACATGCGCACTTACCGCGAGCTCTACGAGGACGGCCCCGAACTGCGCAGCGCACGCGACGTGCTGGCCGCCTATGCCGCGTTCCACGACAGCATCGGTGTGGACGATTACCCTTACAAGCGCAGCATCGGCGAACTCGTCGCCGAGATCCCTTCGAGCGAGAGCCAGATGGGCGGCCTGCGCAAGGTCTACAAGCGCGACATCCTCGCCGCGACGCAAGGCACCGACGAGAATTTCTTCCTCCATCGCCACTCGATCCGCAAGTTCACCGAGGAAGATGTCGACCTCGGGCTGATAGAAACTGCGATCAAGGTCGCCCAGAAGGCGCCTGCGGTCTGCAACCGACAGTCCGGCTTCGTGCACGTGATCACCGACAAGAAGCTGATCGAGGCTGCGCTCAAGCTGCAAGGCGGTGCACGCGGTTTTGCCGAAGGCGTGAACAAGGTCGCGGTAGTCACCACAGACACGCGCAGCTTCTCGCACATCACCGAGCGCAACCAGGGCTGGATCGACGGCGGCCTGTTCGCGATGTCCTTCCTCTACGGACTGCACATGAACGGTCTTGGCACCTGCTGCCTCAACTGGAGCAAGACCAATGCCCAGTCGGACGCGATGCGCAAACTGATCGGCGCGAACCCGTGGGAGTCGATCATCATGCTCGTCGCTATCGGCCACCTGCAGGACGAGTTCGAGGTTCCGTTCTCGATCCGCAAGGACCCCGCCTCGATCAGCCGCGTGATCGCGGATTGGTCCGAAAGCGCGTGATGCGCCTTGCGCTTTGCAGCACCATCGCGGGTGCTGCGGGGCGCGAACGGCCGCCTCCTCGAGCTGACGATTAACGACACGTACTCAGCAGCTTCCAACGTTAGGCGCTTTAACCCGAGCAGGGCCGGAAGCCGGTGTCGTCAATCGGCAGGAATGGCAGGACCGAGCGGCCTCGGCGGCGCGAGCGGACGGACCCGATAGAGCCTGACGGCAATCAGCAGAGCGAGCGCGACCAACGCGCCTGAAAAGACCGTCACCCCACTCCAGCCACCGTGGCTCCAGGCGTAACCGCCGGCGGAACCAAGGACGCTCGACCCCATGTAGTAGAAGAACAGGTAGCACGCCGTCGCCTGGGCGCGGTCGCTGCGCGCGCGCCTTCCGACCCACGACGAGGCAATCGAATGCGCCGCGAAGAAGGCGACCGTCACCAAGGCGATGCCGGCAATCACCAGTGGGAGCGGCCCTGCCCCGGTCAGGGCGATGCCGGGCAGGAACAGTACCAGCGGCAGCCACAGGCTCTTGCGCGGCCCCAGTCGCGCGGAAACATGGCCGGTAACCGCCGAACTGAAGGAACCCAGCAGGTAGAGCAGGAAAATCAGGCCCACCTCAGCCTGCGAGAGTGAATAGGGCGGCGCCAGCAGTCGATAGCCGGCATAGTTGTAGATCGAGATGAAGGCGCCCATGATCAGGAAGGCCTCTAGAAACAGCCAGGGCAGCGCCTTGTCCGCGAACAGGCGCGGGAAGCCGGCGGCATAGCCCGCGAGCGAATGGCGGCGCACCTCGAAATGGCGCGAATGCGGCAGGATCCGCCAGAACACCAGCGCGATCGCCAGCCCGACGAAGCCGGTCAAAGCCAGCGCGCTGCGCCAGCCGAAGAACTCGGTCACCACGCTCACCAGCAGGCGCCCGCTCATGCCCCCGACTGCCGAACCGGCAATGTACAAACCCATTGCACGCCCGACGGCCCCGTCCTCCACCTCCTCGCTGATATAGGCCATGGCGACGGCCGGAACCCCGGCCAACGCTAGCCCGCAGGCGAGGCGTGCCGCTAGCAGGCTGGGCCAGTCGGGCAGGAACCCGAGCACGATCGTCAACAGCGCCGCCAAAAGGAGCGAGGCAATCATCAGCGGACGCCTGCCGAACCGATCGGAGACCATCCCTGCAACGAGCAGAATGAAGGCCATTGGCCCGGTTGCCAGCGAGACCGCGAGGCTGGATTGCTCGGCAGAGAGACCGTAGGCCTCGCTGAAATGCGGCAAGAGCGGCTGCGTACAGTAGAGCAGCGCGAAGGTGGAAAGGCCAGCGAACAGCATGGCGATGCACAGCGCACGATAGGCGGGCGTTCCGGGGGTGATCTTCTCAAGGTCCATCGCGCGAGGCTATGCCCCTGCCCGCAGCAGAGCGCAATCAGGCGCCCTCGCCCGCAGGATTTCGCGAACACTTTCCCCGCATTGCGGGAAACATGCTCATCTTACGCCAGAATGATGAAGATGTGCGGTCTGGTCCAACGCCTCCGGCGCAAGGCGCCGTTCTATCCGACCCGACAGCTGGTAGGAAAATCGTGGCTTGCGGCCCCATCCGCAAGTCACTGCGAGCACGCCACCCCCGGTATCAACCGGGTATATTCGCACCCGCGGTTGCCGACAGCGTCAGCTTGCCAGCGAAATTGCCGGCATCGCACCGTCATTCAGCACGCTGGCAGCTGCGATCTCGGGTCCATCGCGCAGATCACCGAAATTGCAGTCGAGCCCCTGGTTGACCGCCCAGATCGCGGCCTGGGTCCGGTTCTGCACCATGAGCTTGCGCAGGATCGCCTTGACGTGGACCTTCACCGTCGCCTCGCTGATATCGAGGCGATAGGCGATCACCTTGTTGGGATAGCCCATGACGAGGCAGCGCAAGGTGTCGATCTCCCGCTCGGAAAGCAGTTCTCCAAGCTGCACCTGCACTTCGCTCTGCCCTTCGAGGAGGGCCTGCTTGCGAGGCAGGTGATCGAGCAGCGCGCTGGGAAGCACCTTTTCGCCCTGATGCACAAGGCGCAGGGACTCGATCAGTGGATCGGATCCGATTTCCTTGAGGATATAGGCGTCAGCCCCGGCCTGGAACACGTCGAGCATGCGCCCAATGTCGAAATCATCGACCAGTGCCGCGATCCGCAGTTCGGGGCAATTTTCGCTGATCTCGGAAAGCAGCTGGATGTCCTCGTCAGGTGAACTGACATCGAAAATCGCAAGCTGCTGTTCTACGAGGCTACCCGATCGCAAGGCATCGCGCGAGCAGTCGTGGTACTCGGCGCAGTGAAACTCGCTCGAGCTGAGGATATTGCAGATTCCTGCCCGCACGAGCGGGTTGAAACCAACAATGGCGACTGGAATTTCGGTTACTGCAAGCGTCATCGTCTACGTCTCCAACTAATGGAATTACAGACGACCCAAATTAAGTATTATCTTGCCACGCGCTCTGGGCGTCTATTTATCGGACAAGCACCTTCGCAGCGGATCCCCCCGTTACCAAGGCGACCTAGAGATGTGATTTCAGGCTCTATTGATTACCCCCGAAATGACTCACCCTCCCATCAGTAAGAACAACAGTAGATCACAATGACCTAAGGAGTCGAGCACCCCTCGCGCCCCATATCGAGACACGAAGCAGAACATTGACATACATTTTGATGAACCATCAATGACTTATTGATTGTTAATTTCCGTTCATGAGGCAGCAAAATACTGGAAATAATAAATTTTCAGTAAAATAATCCCAATTAGGTAGTTAGACCTAATTTTCCATTGCGATCAGTGAGATGCGAAACATGAATTCTTTATGCGCTATTCAAGCGGCCTCCAGCAATGAACGCTATGACGCACCCGAAGCATGGGCAAAGCCCCGAATCGCCGTTCACATTCGCCTGCGCAAGACACGCGAATGACTGGCGAAACGTATACGATCGAGTGCGATAGATCAGCGCGTCAGGATCGGACGATCTCACGGATCATCATGAATGCCTCTGCCGCCTCGAGGTGGACGCAAGAACCGCGCAGCCGGGCGAGACACTCGATCGTGCGCGGCGAGCGTTCGTCGGGAAAGCTCTTCACCTGACTGGCGAACATCGCGAAGGCCTCGAGCTTGGTCTCGAGGGTTTGCGAGATGTCGATGAACATGTTGGGTACGAAAGCCGGTGTTACTGGCGGGGCATACCAATTGGTCTCGGACAGCGTCTCGTAGCACAGTATGCGCGACGGAGCATGGTTGTCACGCGGCCGCGCCGCGACCATCGCACCGAGAAACGCGAGCTGGTGATCGCGGTGGATATCGCCGAGGAACGGCAGCATCAGCGTATCTGGCCGGACTTGCGAAACGACCTTGGCCAGCGCTGCATTGAGCTCGGCGGCCGGGACCATCTCCAGTCCGGCCGCAGGCAAATCGAGACGATGGCAGGCAAGTACCCCGACATGGGCATGGGCACGCTCCATCTCGCACAAGACCTGTTCGACCCCCTCGGGAGAGAATGCGGGAGGCTGCCCGCGCGTAACGAGACACACCTCGACCTCGTGGCCAGCCTGCGCCAGCCGCGCAATCGTTCCGCCACAGCCCAGAATCTCGTCGTCGGGATGTGGCGCGACGACCAGCACGCGTCCAAAATGTTCGAGCGACATCGCGGCCCTCAGCCTCCGCGTCCCGAGGCCACCCTGCCCGCGGCCTGGCGTCCCAGGACAGCATGGCGGCGCGGCGGCGCGCCCTCGTCCTCGACCTGCCAGTCGTCGACTTCGAGCAGACCCTCTCCGGTCATCACCAGCAAGGCGCTATCGCTCTGCTCGACCACTTGCCCGGGCAAGGCGTGGTGCCGCTGCGCTCCGGCCACCGGACGTGCCGACCAGATCGTGACGCGGCGCCCGCCGACATGGGTAAAGGCTCCGGGATAGGGTCGCCCGACCGCGCGGACCAGACGATCGATCGAGTCCGCATCCAGGTTCCAGTCGATCTCGCCGTCTGCCGGAATGCGCCGCGCCGACCAGGTCGCGTGGCGTTCATCCTGCACCTTGCGCGGCGCTTCGCCCGCCGCCAGTCGCACAAGCGCCTGGGCGAGCATCGAACGCAAGGCAGCGATGTGGCGGTCGTAGAGCGTGCGAGCGGTCTCGTCGGGTGCGACGTGGAAGTATTCCTGCGCCAGCAGATCGCCGTCATCGACACCCTCGCCGATCCAGAACAGGCTGGAGGCCGTGATGGGTTCGCCGAGCAGGATCGTCCAGGGTATCGGCGCGCGGCCGCGCAGCCGCGGTAGCGGCGCTGGATGGTAACCGATCGCGCCCAGCCGCGCACAAGCGAGCACGGCGGGCGCGACGATCTGAGACCAGCCGATGACGAACAGGTAGTCCGGCTCCAGTGCACGCAGCAGCGCGCCGACACTGGCATCGTCGCTGCGCTCTACATGGACGAGGTCGGCGCCTGCCGCCTTTGCCGGACCGGCAAGGTCCTCGATATCGGAGTGGCGGCCATGCAAGGCAGGTGGCAGGGTCACGACGAGAGGCAGCTCCCAGCCCGGCGCGCGCGCCAGCTCCTCTATGAGCACCCGCGTCGACCCCACTGCTCCGATCACTACGGCGCGCAAGGCGAGGTGCCCCGATCGTTCGGAGGCACGCCCTGCCACCGGAGGCGCCGCGAGCTCAACCCGGGACACGGTCGGCAGCGATGCCATTCTCGCCCTCCCCACCCGATGGTTGCCTGGCGATCGCCTCAAGCCCTGCCAGCATCGGTGCGACTGGCGGCGCAAGATGCCCTGTCCCGGCCTGCGCCCCGTCAATCCCTGTCGATAGGTCCTCTTGCCCCGGCTCTTGCGCGGGCTGTCCCGTCGCGCGCGTAGCCGCGGCTTGCGTGCCAGCCTCGTCATGGCTGCCTTGCGAACTCCACATGGGCACCAGCAAATCCATCTCGTCGAGCAGCACGTGATTGACCTTGTGTACGTCGTAGACCTTCTCGGCGAGTTCGCGAGAGCGCTGGCCCATGCTCGCGGCCAGCCCCGGCACCTCGATGAAGTGTTCCATCGCACGGCGCAGGCTGGCTGCGTCGCGCGGTGCGACGAGAAAGCCGTTTTCGCCCTCAACGACCGGCTCGCGGCAGCCGGGCATGTCCGTGGTTATCACCGCGCGTCCGGTCGCCATCGCTTCGAGGATGGTGCGCGGCAGCCCCTCTCGATAGTACGAGGGCAGCACGAAGACCGAAGCACTGGCCAGATAGGGGCGTACGTCGCTGCTGCCCGGGATGAAGCGCACCGGGTAGCGCCGTGCCAGCCTCGCGCATTCAGCCTCGTCGATGCCGGTCGGGCTGACCCGGTCGTAGTGACCCAGTACGCTGAACGTGCAATCGGGATGCTCACGCGCGATCTGTTCGGCAGCCATCGCGAATTCGTGGATGCCCTTGTCCTGCATCAACCTGCCCACCAGCAGGAAGCGCAAGCCATCGCGCGGCAGGGGTTGCTGCGCGAAGTGATCGAGGTCGACGCCCGAACCGGGTACCTTGATCACGCTTTGCGATGGGCTGACGATACCCAGCGCGATCATGTCCTCGCGGTCGTCCGCGTTGAAAACGAAGATGGCGCGCGCGCGGCGCACCGCCTCGCGGTAGAGCCGCGCGACGACGCGGCGCAATATCGGCCGGCGCGCCGTGCCCTCGCTGAAGACGTAGCCAAGTCCCGACATCAGCGCGAAGAAGCGCCGCACCCGCATCGCCCTCGCGGCGAGCCCTCCGTAGATGATCGGCTTTTGGGTATAGGCCAGAACGAGATCGGGGCGCTCGCGCGCCATGAGCTTCATGTAGTCGGCCAGCAGACGAAGGTCGGCCAGCGGACTGGTGCCGGTTCGCTCCATCGGAATCTGGCGAAACTGCACGCCCATCTTTGCCAGCGCTTCTTCAACCGCTTCGTCGCGGTCGGGCGCCACGGCAACGACCTCGTGTCCGTTCGCACGCATGGCCTGCAGCAGCGCGCCCCGGAAATTGGTCAGCGAGTAGGCCAGACTTGAAAGAACGAGGACTTTCATGCGCGGTACGAACCTCGGCAGTTTGGGTCGCGGACCACCCCCGGCTGCGAGGTGGTACCGCCCCCGGAAGCAGGGCGTGTCGATTAGACCGGCTTCCTGGCTGAATGCGGAAGACATCGAGAGCCGCCTGGCACTTCCTTGTGCGAACCGAACCTGAAGCGCGATGCGCCAGGCCCCGAATCCCTTCGCAGGATGCACCTCGGCGGCGCTCACACCCCCGCTGCGATATCATCGGGAATGATGCCGCGCCGCGAACCTCCCGCAAAGGACCCAATCCGGCGATAGCCGTTGGGATAGCCCGGATCGATTTCGATATGTCGCATCGTACCTGCACAGGCCCAATTGGGTGCGCGCGGCTCCCTATCCGGTTCGGTGTCACCCTCTCGGCAGCGTTCGCGACGATTCCGACTGATGGCTCTATGATCACGTGCGCAAGGGCCTGCTCGGCCATAGCCTTGTTGCCTGACACGGTTAAACGCGGCCAGCCCGCACCCGAACCGCGTCCGCGAGGTTCCCCCAGAGCCAGGGCAGCAAGCATGACACAGACATCAACCGGCGAGCGGGCAGGTCCGGAACGCGGCTTCCAGGGCAGGCTGATCGGGGTCCGGCGCCTCGACAGCGCCGATGCCCACCGGCGCACCTCGCTGGAGCGCTTCTCGCTGCGCCGCGCCCTGCGCAGCCAGATGCTGCTGGGCATCGACTTCGTGGCCATCTCCGCGACGTTCGTCATCGCCTTCCTGCTGGTCGGTAGCGGCCCTTTCCCGCATGTCGACTACGTCACCTGGATCACCGCCGCGACCGCCAGCGGCACGCTCGGGGTGCTCTATCTCTTTGGCATGTATCGCAGGAACTGGCGCTTCTTCCGCTTCGCTCACGCGGTACACCTGCTGCTGGCGACGCTTCCTGCCTTCGTCACCGGCTGGTCCATTGCTTGCCTGTTTCCGGCGGTGCGCGCCGAGCAGGGTCACCTTGCCGTGGTCATGCTTGTCCACTGGCTTCTGGGAATGGGCGCGATGATCGGCGCGCGCGGGCTTCGCCGCGCCCTGCACGAGCACCTGACCCGGGCGGCTTGCTATCGCCCGCGCGCCGACACCGATCCCGACCTGCCGCACGCCATTCTCGTGGGCTCGCCCGACTGGGTGGTCTCGATCATCGACATGCTGCGGCGCGAACAGACCCCCTCGTTCGTGGTCGCGGGTATCCTCCTGCCTTCTGCGGCCGAGACGCTGATGCAGATCGCCAACGTTCCGGTCCTGGGTTGCCACGGAGATCTGGGCTGCGCGGTCGACAAGCTCGAAGCGCGCGGCAAGCGTCCCTCCCTCGTGATTGCCTGCGACGACGGCAACGAGTTGTCCAATCGCGAGATGGCCCGGCTCAGCTCGAAGGCGCGCAACCTGAAGCTAAAGCTCTCGCGCATCCGCGACGGGTGGAGCCAGATGCTCCAGCAGACCAGCACCATCGCGCCCGATGCCGAGCTTTCGGTCAAGGACCTGCTCGGACGCAGCGAGTTCTCGCTTGAGGGCGAGCAAGTCTCGAGCCAGGTCTCGGGGCGCTGTGTGCTGGTTACCGGCGGGGGCGGTACCATCGGCGGCGAGCTTTGCTGGCAGCTCGCCGCCTTTCGCCCCTCGCGCCTCGTCGTGCTCGATCACAGCGAGTACATGCTCTACGCGATCGAGATGAAGCTGCGCGAGCGGTTTCCGGACCTCGATATCTGCACCGAGCTGGTCAATATCCGCAACCGCGACGAGGTCCGCGCAGTCTTCGACAAGCACCGCCCGCGCATCGTCTACCACGCCGCCGCGCTCAAGCACGTGCCGATCGTCGAACAGAACCCCTGCGCCGGGGTGCACACCAATATCCTTGGCACCCGGATCGTCGCCGACGCGGTTTGCGAGTTCGGTACCGAGGCGATGGTCCAAGTGTCGACCGACAAGGCGGTCAATCCGGTCGGGATGATGGGAGCGACCAAGCGGGTGGGAGAACTCTACAGCCAAGCGCTCGACATGTGCGGCGCCGACGATCCCGACGCACCGCGTTTCATGACCGTGCGCTTCGGAAACGTGCTGGGGTCGAGCGGCTCGATTGTACCGCTGTTCCATCGCCAGTTGCGCGAAGGGCGCCCTCTGACCGTCACGCACCCGGACATCGAGCGCTTCTTCATGACCGTGCGCGAGGCGGTCCAGCTGATCCTGCAGAGCAGCGCCGCGGCGCTGGGGCAGGACTCCCAGCGCGGGTCGATCTTCGTCCTCGACATGGGCAAGCCGGTGCGCATCGTCGACCTCGCCTATCGCATGATCCGCCTCTACGGGCTCCAGCCGGAGATCGACGTCCCGGTCAGGTTCGTCGGCCTGCGCCCGGGAGAGAAGCTCTACGAGGAACTGTTCGACACCTGCGAGGAGCAGCTGCCCTCGGGGATCAAGGGCATCTTCGAGGCGAAGTCGCGTCCGATCCCGTTGCCGCACATCTCGCGCAGCATCGACCGCCTCGCCCGCGCGGTCGAGCTTGGTGACCATGCCGAGGCCCGGCGCATCACCCATACCCTGGTCAAGATACCCTCAGGCGGAGTCACCTTCCAGCTCGTGGGCGAGCAGAACGCGGGAATTCCCGGCATTGTCCAGGCACCGCCCGCAGCCGCAGGCGTCGCGAGTACCACGTCAGGCAAGGCCCACCAGCCAGCCGGTACCACGGGAATGAGCCCCGCATGAGCCTTCCACGATCCATCGCGGAAACGCCCCCGGACATCGGCATACCACCGGTCCGCTCGCAATGGCCGCGCCATGAGCCCGACGAGATCGCCGCCGTCACGGCAGTACTCGAGAGCGGCCGTGTCAATGCCCTCCTCCATGGCGAGCAGACGCGCGCGCTCGCCAGTGAATTCGCTGCCTTCATCGGCGCGACAGACGGTTGCGGTGACGAGCCCGGCAAGGAGCCTCTGGCGGGCATGTGCCTAGCCAACGGCACGGTCTCGCTTGAAGTCGGCCTGAGGGCGCTCGGCATCGGGCCCGGCGACGAAGTGGTGGTTCCGGCACGCAGCTTCTTCGCCTCGGCCAGCTGCGTGCTCGCCTGCGGGGCCACGCCTGTCTTCGCCGATGTCGACCCATTCAGCCAGAACATCGACCCGGCCTCGGTCGAGCGCATGATCGGTCCCATGACCCGGGCGATACTGTGTGTGCACCTTGCCGGCTGGCCGTGCGACATGGACGCGCTGGTCGCCCTGTGCCGCACCCATGGCCTGTTCCTCGTCGAGGACTGTGCGCAGGCGCACGGCGCGCACTGGCGCGGGCAGCGCGTAGGCAGCTTCGGCGACATCTCCTCATTCTCGTTCTGCACCGACAAGATCATGTCGACCGGCGGCGAAGGCGGACTGCTGCTGACCCGCTCGCCCGAGATCTGGCGCAAGGCCTGGTCGATCAAGGACCATGGCAAAGACCATGCACGGGCCACCGACGGCAAGGGCATCGCCGGCGAATTTCGCTATATCCACGTGCGTGCCGGGACCAATGCGCGCATGACCGAGATGCAGGCCGCGATCGGGCGACGCCAGCTGGCCAAGCTGCCGCGGTGGCTGGCGCAGCGACAGGCCAACCTCGCCAGCCTGCGCGAGGCACTCGAGCAGGTGCCCGGACTGATCCTTCCCCAGCCCCCGGCCCATGCCGGGCACGCCGGCTACAAGGCCTACGTCCTGCTCGAAGGCGATGGTGCGACGATGGAACGGCGCCGTGGTGAAGCGGTGCGCGCCCTGCTCGCGCGCGGCATCCCCGCAGCGCCCGGCTCGTGTCCGGACATGAGCCGCGAACCCGCTTTCGATGGCCTGCCACCGGGACGCGACGGCGACCTGCCGCAGGCAGCCGCACTGGGCGCACGCAGTGTAATGCTGCCCTGCGACCATACCCTGGACGAAGCGGACATGATCCGCATGGCCCGAGGACTGCAGGACGTCCTCATGCAAGATATTCTCGAGGCATGACGACGACCGCTGCATCGCACTCCGGAGCACCCCCTCCCATCGCGCAACGCGCCGCGTCGGAGGATGCAGGCTGGCACCCCTCGTTCGTGGTCATCGGCGCTGTCAAGGCGGCGACGACCTGGATCCAGATGCGGCTGCGGGAAAATCCCGATGTGTTCATGCCTGCCTGCGAGCCACATTTCTTCAGCAGCGGTTACGATGCTGGCGAAGCGCATTACCGCACTTTCTTCGAACAACGCCCGAGCGGGGTGCGGGTCATCGGCGAGAAGTCGGCCGACTACCTCGCGCACCCCATGGCTGCCGCGCGAATGGCCCGCATGTTGCCCGAAGTGCGCCTCGCGGTCCTGTTGCGCGACCCGGTGGAACGCGCCTATTCGGACTACAAGATGCTCTACCGCCGCGGCACCGTGAAGGGCCCGCCCGAGGCCTATCTCACCCGGCCCGGATCGGCCTACCAGCGCTTCTTGTTCGACGGACTTTATGCGCGCCATCTCGAACGCTGGCTCGAGCTGTTCCCGCGCGAGGCCCTGCTCGCCTTCTGCCACGAGGACGTGGCGCAGCGCCCGCGCGCGATCATCGAGGCGGTCTCGCACCATATCGGCGTGACGCCGGTCCTTGTGGAACCCCACGCCGCGCGCACCGAGAACGACAGCAGCACTGCGATCCTGCCGCTACCGCTGCGCAAGGCGCTCTCCCCTTTCAAGCGTGCGGTGCGTCCCTGGCGCGGCACCCCGGTCTTCGAAGGCACGAGGGCCCTGTTCGCACGCGAGATCGCCTATCCTCCGCTCAGCGCAGACCTTCGCGCGAGACTATGCGACTTCTACGCCAGCGATACCGAGCGGCTCGAACAGATGCTCGGTATCGATCTTTCGCACTGGCAGTGCTCGCCGGGTGCAAGCAGGCAACACGGCCGTTCTTGAGGCCCGCCCGAATTGGGCAAGCCCCTCGCCCAAGTTGACGGGTGATCACCCACAATAACCAATGAGAATCTCCAGCTTTCGCTTAAGCTTGGTGCCTATCAGTTCATGGTCCGCCCCCTAGAGCGCGGGAGGGCCGTATCCTTACACAAGGAGCGATCCATGACATTGACCAGTCACCCAGTTCAATTTCCCCGGAGCAGGACGGGGAACGCCAGTGGCACCAGCCACCAAAGGCGCATACGCGGTGCCGCCTCCGGCCTCGTCCTGACGATCGGAGCGGCCTGCGCGATGCTGACGGGCTGCTCGTCTCCCACCGCATCCCTGCCCACGCTCGCATCCACGCAGTCCAGTCCCTACCGCGTGGATGCGGGCGACCAGATCCACGTCGCAATCCAGGACCTGGAGACCGTCGAAGGCGACTACACCGTCGAGGACGGCGGCGCGATCTCGCTGCCCTATCTCAAGTCGGTCAAGGTCGCCGGGCTTGGCTACCGCGAGATCGAGCAGACCATCGCGACCAGTCTCGTCGAGCGCGGCATCCTCACCGGCGATCCGGTAGTCAACGTACGCCCGGCGCAACTGCGCCCGTTCTACGTCACCGGAGAGGTCAACCAGCCCGGCGAATTCCAGTTCCGCGAAGGCATGACCGTACTCGCCGCGCTTTCGGCGGCCGGCGGCTACACCTACCGCGCCAAGACCAACGTGGTCGCGATCACCCGCACTACCGACGGGCAGGACGTGACCGCACAGGCAGACGAGTCCACCATAATCAAGCCAGGCGACCGTATCCGGGTCTACGAACGCTGGTTCTGAGCCGATGCGGCTCGTGCCCGGCTCCGGCCCGTTCAACCTCCTGCGCTCGGGCAGCGCGGTCGCGCTCGCTGCGGCCAGTCTCCCGGCGCACGCCCAGACCGAGCGACTGGGCAGCACCGCCCCCTCGGTCTACGCCGAAGACAAGGCCTACCAGGTACCCGCGATCACCAGCGGCCCGGTCCTCATCACCGCCGAAGCCAGTGCGCGCATCGAGTACGACGACAACATCTACGCCCTGCCGCGCAATGCGATCGACGACTTCGCGCTTACTGTCTCCCCGCGCCTCGAGTTGAGCTACGGCTCGAGCAGTCTGCGCTACAAGGTTTCGGGCACGGCTGCGATCCGTCGCTTTGCGGATCGCAAGACCGAGAACTCTGAGGCATGGAACGTCGACAGCCAACTCGACTGGACCCCCTCGACCACCTCGAGACTTTCGATGAACCTCTACACCGGGAGGGCCATAGAGCCGCGCGGCGATCCCGAGGCGCGCATCGATCCCACCAGCGGACCGCGCGCGATCGACCTGCTCGGCGCGATAGCGGGTTTTCGCCGGCAGTCGGGGCGCATGCTGTTCGACGTCGAAGCCGCCGCACGGCGCTTCGATGCCGTCTCCAGCTACGATGCCGATCGCGACTTCTCGACTTATGCCGGGCGTGCAACAGCCGGTTACCGGGTGACGGGAAGCGTCTTCGCCACCGCCACCGCCTTTCTCGCGCGGCGCGAATTCCGGCTTGATCGCACCGTACAGGGGGTCGAGCGCAACGCCACGACCTGGGGCGGGCGCCTCGGTGTAGAGATCGTTCCCGGCGGCCTGTTCGAGGGCAACTTCTCGCTCGGTGCATTCCGCCACGAACCCGACGCGCCGACGATACCGCCGCGCACCGGCTTCTCTCTGGCCGGAGCGCTGACCTACCGCCCCTCGCGCCGCACCGCGGTCACGCTCAACGCCTCGAACGGCGACGTCGCGACATTCCGCAGCGGCGCACAGGGCCGCACCGACACCCGGCTGCGCCTCGGCATCGAACAGGAAGTACGCCACAACCTGCTCGCCAACCTGCGCTTCAGCCTGCGCAACAGCAAGTACGTCGGAACCGGGCTTCAGGAAAACACCGCCTCGGTATCGGGCGAAGTGGAGTATCTCGTCGGGCCCGGCATGTCGCTGGCCGCAAGCGCCCAGTTCGCCAAGCGCGACGCCGACATCGCGCGCGACAACTTCGAACGCTTCCGTACCGGCGTGAGCTTCCGCCTGCGCTTCTGACATCGGCAGGTGCTTGCAGCCCGATCCGCAGCACAATCGAGTCAGGCCAGCGCATGATAGGTCGCGATCACCCGCGTGGCATGGTTCTGCCGGGAAAACCGCTGCCGCGCCGCCAGTCTCGCACGCTCGACCATGGTCTCGCGCACGACGCACTCGCGCGACAGCTGCTCGGCGACGAGAGCCATGGCATTGGCATCGCCGGGCTCTACCAGCACGCCGCACCCGCCTTCGAGCGCCTCGGGATTACCGCCCGAGCTGACCGCCACGACCGGTGTCCCCACCAGCATAGCCTCGACCAGCGTCCGCCCGAGCGGCTCGTCGACCGCAGGCACCAGCAACATATCGCAGCCTGCCAGCCACTCGTGCCCGGGCGTGCGCCAGCCGAGCCGCTCGACCCGAGCCGGTCCGCGCATCGCCCTGATCGCGGCATCGAGACGCGCCTCCATTTTCGGATCGCGGGCCAGGCCGAACATCGCACCGACCACAGGGCGATCGCTGATCCGGCCCAGCGCCTCGATCGCCGCGACGAAGTCCAGCGGACGCTTGCGCTCGACGAATGCGCCGAAATAGCCGCAGATCAGCGTGTCCTCGTGCGCGCCTGTGGCATCGAGGATTAGCTGGCGCATCCGCACACGGTCGGCAGTGATAGAAACGTCGAACGGGCTGTGTATGACGCTCGCACTGGCTGCCGCACCGAGCTGCCCGCGGGGCAGCGCAAAGCTGGAAACGGCAACGATGCGATCGGCCAGAAACGGAGCGACATAGCGCAGCCCCCGCGCGCCGGGATCGCCGCGATGATGCCACAGCAGCCGTACCTTGGCGATCCGTGCCGCAAGCGCCCAACTGGCATGGCTGCGTCCGTCGTTGGTATGAACGATATCCACGCCCTGCGCGCGCAGGAAGGCCGCGCGGCGACGCAGCCCGGCGAACGTGCGCGCTGCCTGCAAGGGACCGAAACTCTGCCCCGGCCGGAACGACCTGGGCGGCGGTGCGGGATCGACCACCTGCTCGAACCCGGAAAAGAAGCGGGCGAGCTTGCCATCGCGAATCTCGGGCACGACCAGCACGCGGTAGGCGGCAGGGTCGAGTTCCTCGAGCAAGCCACGAAGCGAAACGTGGCTGCCTCCCAAGGCATCGCCAGCGAGCGGATAGCACACCGTGAGACGCCGACTGATCGCGAACTGAGCCCCTTGCGCACAGCGCGATGCCGTTCCGGCGAGTTCGGCCCCGAAGCCCGGGGGCATTTCGCTCACAGGCCCAGTTCCATCTCGCGGTAAATCAGAAACTCCTCGAGGTTTTCCACCCCGTCGCCATCGATGTCACCCCATGGATCGCCGCGTTGCGGGTTGGTGCCGACCATGCGCTCCCAGCCATCCGACATTCCGTCCTGATCGCTATCGGCATCGGGCGTCTCCCTGTCCCACGAAGGCAACTTGGGATCGGGCTGGCCGATCCGCCCCGAACTGTGTTTGATGTCATAAATCACCTGATCGTCGATCGCATCGCGCGGGAAGGCCCCGGCCCGCGCGAGGACGCGCGAATAGGCGGTGCTCGAATCGACCGGCTGCAGCGTCAGAGCGCAGATCGGGGTAGGCTCCTGCACCTGACGTACCGCCGAATTGACCTGCTCGAAGCCGCCCTGAAAACGATTATCCCACAAGTACACCCGCGCCTTGCCGGTCGAATAGCGCGTATCGCGCGCGATACCGACTGCCTGACTGGCCGTATTGGGGCCCGAGATGAACGAGTTGCCGACGATCGATACCGGGGTGCCACCAAACGATTCCCAGATCTCGGCAAAGCGCGAGGCACCGTTGTAGAGCACATTGTTGACGACCTCGACGCACGAGTGCGGCGGGAAGTTGAGGTCCGGATTGCGATCACCGTTGTGTGCACACACGTTGTTGATGAAGCTGAAACGCTGGCCTTCCTCGGGATCGCTCGCGAGAAGCGCGCACTTGTCGTGCGAAGGAATGCCCCAGGCGAAGATCGAGTTGCTCACCGTGATCGAATCGTTGTCGCCATAACCGTTGATCAGTTCGTCACGCGCCCACGAGGCGCTTACGTGATCGATGATCACGTTCGAGCTGTTCTCGATGGTGATGGTATCTTCCGAACCGCGATTGCCGCCGGGGCGATCGGGACGGATGCGGATGTGACGCACGACGACATCGTGCGTGTTCTTGATCACCAGCGGGGTACGTCCGTTGCTGCCGCCCGAATGAGCAATGGTGATGCCGCTGCCCGGCGAGGTTTGCCCGGCGATGGTGAGATAGGGGTTACGCACAACGGGTGGCCGCTCGGAAAAGCGGATCAGGCCATTGACCCGGAACACGCATACGCGCGGCCCCTTCGCCTCAATGCAGGCACGCAGCGAGCCCTTGCCCGCGTCGTTGAGATTGGTGACCATCATGATCGTGCCCCCGCGCCCACCCTTCGCGTTGGCTCCGAAACCGAGCGCACCGGGGAAGGCCTTTTTGCCCGGCAAGGGCGAAACCGTGGGACGCTGCGGCGCGGCCTGAACCGGCTGGCCACCGGTGTGAAGCAGGAACCAGCCCGCCGTCACGAAAGCTGCCAGCGCCGACCCCTTGGCCAACAAGTGCCTTTGCCCGCGCCTGCGTATACTCATGTGTGGCATCGTCTCTCTCCCGATTTCAGACCCCGGCCGCAAGGCTCGCCGACGATGGTCGGATCGTCTCGGTCCGATATCCATAGCGATGCGCCATCGCGCCGGTGAGCACCCCGACGAGGCGCTGCCTCGCCGCAGGCATCTCGTTTCGCCAGGCCTCGTCGGCCCGGATCACGAGGCTGTCCTTCATGCGATGGCGACTGCCCGCGACCTGATGTGCGGGATAGAGTACGCCCTCCCCCCCGCCGTGCGTTCCTGCGAGCGGCATTTCGCGATCACGCCAAGGGTGCAGGACGGTGGCGATGGTCCCTGCCGGATCGGCAACCAGATCCTCGTAACGCACCCGTGCAGAGCGTTGCGCCCCGACCTTGCGGCACAGCCGCTCGGCTGCGCGGTTCACGAGGGCCCAGCGCATCGCGACATAGGCCGAGGCTCTGGGCCTGATCTCCTTTTGCACGCCGCGTTCGAGTTCGCGCGCGATGGATTTGGACATCGACCACACCACTGCGCGCGGATCGCGCACGAGGTGGATCACGTGCAGATCTATCCCCGGCGTCGCGGCAAGCGCAAAACCGCGTCCGGGCAGCTTCGAACTGTCCACCAGAAACGGCGGGGGAGCAACTGGATCTCCGGCAGCTTCCCGAGAGATCGCGGCAAACAGCGCGTGCGTTTCACGGCGATGCAGAGCGCGCGCTGGATGCGGCAGGCGCGCGATCCCGGGCAAGGCCTCAAGATGGCGCTGGGCCCTTGCCAGGTGCGCCAGACGTCGCTCGATACCCCCTGCCCTCGCCTCTTCGTTCTTCTGACCCATCTGGCCGAGCTGCCCGGCTCGACCTACCGGCGCAGCCCCGGCCTCCCAGCGCTCGACGACACGGCTCCAGAAAGTGCACGCGCGGACCCTCTCGCCACAGGCGCAATATTCGTCTCTGGGCCACACATGGCGCGAAAGTGCAGTCAGCTCGCCCAACCCGGCGACACCGCCAGCGTTGCCCAGAGCAATGTCGAGCAGCGTCGAACCGCTCCGTCCGTAACCGGCGATATAGATGACACGCACAGGGGCGGTATCAAGGATTGTACTGGACGGGCGCTCTCGCACGTGACGATCTCCAAGCCATCTGGCTCCAGCCCCCCGGGCGCGAAAAATCCGCGCCCCTCGCGGGACCTCCGGATCGCTGCGCACCCCGTTTCTACGCAAGGCAGCGCCGGGCGGCCAAGTCCCCAATTGGAGTGAGCCACGCATGCATCGTGCCGCACACGGCTACCAACAATGCGCAAGGGCGCTGGCCGAACTTGTCTTTGCCTGATCGCGCGCAGCCCCGCATGATCCTTGACATGGTGGCACTTAATCCCGGCATCAACGATGGTTACGGCGGCTACCCCAGTGCCGCCCTTGCCCCCGGCGGCATCCGCTCCTCGACGCCCGGCAGCCGCGCCGCATTTCTCGCGCTTGGCTATCTCCTGCCGATCGCCTCGTTCATCATGTCGTGGCGCGTACTGCGCCTGACCCAGGCCAACCTCACCTTGTCCGACGGCCTGCTGGCAGCCGCGATCGCGATCCTGGTGATCGCGGCTAGGCTTGAGATGAAGCCGTTCGGACGGCTCTCGGGCGCCTGGATCATGGGGCTTACGCTCATGCTCGGCGGACTGCTGGCAAGCTCGCTCTATCACGCCGACACGAACCGCTGGCTGATCGTCGCAGCACAGTACATTTTCGCCATGCTGCTGTTCCCGATGGCGCTGTCGAGCGTTTCCTCCGGATTGCTGCGGCGCTGCGTACTGGCCTATCTGTACGGGACCGCCGCCTCGCAGGCGATCAGTCTCGCCATCGCCCCCTTCTATGCCGAAGCCGAATGGCTGCATTGGCTGGGCCGGGGCTTCTTCACCGGCAACGGCCGGCTCGGAGCGCTGACCGGCGAGCCCAATCCCAACGGCGCGGTTTGTGCCTATGCGCTGGTCATCCTGCTCCACGCGATGCTGTCGCGTTGGTTGCGCCTAGTCGTCGCGATCCCGCTGGCGGTGCTGATCGGCTGGGGCCTGCTCGCCAGCGCCAGCGTCACCGGGTTCGCAGCTACGGTGATCGCCTGTGTCGTATTCCTGGGCTTCTCGCATCCGCGCAACCTGGCGAAGGTCGGCATTCCCTTCGCTGCCTTTGTGGGAATCTACTTCACCGTTGGCGGACCGATCCCCCAGACATTCGAGGAACGTGTTTACGAAGCCATGGCCTCGGGCGATCCGGACAAGGCCGGGACTTACATCGGCCGCTCCGCGCTGATCCGCGAATCCTGGGCCATGGCCGACGACAACCTGCTCGTCGGGCTGGGTGCCGACCGTTACCGCGTCGAGAGCATCTACGGTGCGCCGGTCCACAACATCCACTTACTCATGCTCAACGAAGGCGGCCTGATCTGCGCCATCGGCCTTTGGACCTTGTTCGGCACGATGTTCGCGGCAGGTTTCGCAGTCCTTGGCCGGGTGCGCCTCGACGGGGCTGCATGCCTTGGCGTGACAACCGCGTTCATGGTCTACGCCATGGCCATTCCGCACATGTACACGCGGATATGGGCCGGGCCGCCGCTGCTGTTCCTGATGTGGGCTCTGGTCCATCTCGCCGAAACGCCCGATCCCTCCAGCCACTACGCGGAGCCTGCCGGAGACGACGGGTGAGCCCGGGCGACATCGCCTCGCGGGGCCGGCGGCGCGCCCGCGGCCCACTCTCGCCTGCTGGTCTGGTCTCGCGCTGGCAAGCCAGCAAACTGCTGCGCCCGCGGCTTGTGAGCCTGTTCCACCTGTTGTCCGGCAGCTTCGGCAGCGCGCTGGTGATGATGGGTTCGATCGCCATCGCCACCCATGCGCTGGGTGCACAAGTCTTCGGGGTGATGGTGGTGGTGCTCTCGATCGGGCGCACCTGCGAACGGCTGCTGCGCTTCGAATCGTGGCAGCCCCTGATCCGCTTCGTCGCCAAGGCGCAGCAAGAACAGGCCAGCCCGGAAACCCTGTCGCGCCTCTATTCCTACGGATTGCTCCTCGACTTCACGGGCGCGTTCGCATCGGCTGCGCTCGCGATCCTCGTCGCCTGGCTGCTGGGCCCCTTGTTCGGGCTCGGAGAGGGGCACGTTGGCCTGGTCGCGATCTATGCCTGTGCGATCCTGTGCAACGTACGCGGTGCCTCGAGCGCAGCGCTGCGCTTTTGCGGTCGGTTCCGCACCCTCGCCTATATCCAGCTGGTCTCGAGCCTGCTGCGCCTTGGCTGCGCCGCCGCTCTGCTGCTCGCAGGAGCCGGCCTCACCGCATTTCTTGTATTGTGGACCAGCGCGCAGATCCTGGATTCGCTCCTGTTCAATCTGGTCGGGATGCGCACGCTCGCGCGAACCGGTGTGCCCAGCCCGTTCACAGCGGATCGGCGTGGTCTCATGGAGCAGTTCCCCGGGTTCCTGCGCTTCGCCTTCTCGACCAACCTGTCCTCGACCATGCGCACGCTCACTCACGAGACCGACACTCTGCTTGTCTCCGCCTTCGCCGGTCCGGGACCGGCCGGGCTCTACTACCTCTCCCGGCGCATCGCCAAGGTCGCGCAAAGCGCGGGCGACATGATCCAGACCGTCGTCTATCCCGATCTCGCGCGCATCTGGGCAAGTGTGGCGCGCCCTGCAATGGGCCGGTTCGTGCGCGTGATACAGGCCATCATGGGCGCGCTGGCACTGGCTGCGCTGGGGCTGGTCTGGCTTGTCGGGGAACCGGTCATAGCGCGCGCCTTCGGCGCCCAGTTCGCCCCGGTCTGGCCGATGCTTCTGGCCCAGATCGTCGCGGTCGGCGCAATTCTCCATGCAGCCCCGGCGCGCTCTGCCATGCTGGCGATGAACCGGCCGGGCTACGTACTCGCGACCGCGATCCTCTCGACCCTGGTGTTCTTCGCCAGCGCCTTGCTGCTCATGCCCCGCTTCGGCGCGATCGGCGCGAATTTCGCGCACATTGCCTTTGGCACCGTAACCGTTGTGGCGCTCGACATCGGCATCTGGCGCGCCTTGCGGCTCGCAGGTACCGCCCCCGAATGCGAGGTGGCTGGTGCAGACCTGACCGGACCACGCGAGCGATGACACTCGCCTTAACCCGCGACCTCCACCCGCGCGCCAGCACGCCGCCACAGGTCTCCGGATTGCGCCTGTGGTCGATCGTCAACAGCCTGACCTCGGGCGGTGCCGAAATTTTCGTCACCAGCCTTCATGCCGCGCTCGCCAACCGCGGCCTCGCGACCACCACGCTGGCGCTGTGCGACGCACAGGCACTGGGCAATTCGCAGGCGATGGAGGCGCGTCTCGCCGAGCGACTGGATCAGTGCGGGAGCCGATTCGCCTCGCTTGGGCTCGACGCACGCCGCTCCACGCTCAAGGGCGCAGCAGCGTTGCGCCGGCTCTTCGCGAGCGAGGGGCGTCCGCAGGTCATCCATGCTCATACCGTACGCGCGATTCCGATCTGCGCCCTTGCCGGCTGGCGCGGTCCGCTGGTCGTCACCCATCACAACAGCCGCCTCTCGTTCGCCCCGCGCATGTTCACGCTGTTCGACTTCTTCGTCGATCACTGGGTCGCGATCAGTCCGGACGTCGCGGCCCATTACCGCCGACATTCGCGCCGGGCACACACTCCGATCGCCAACGCCCCCGACAGCCAGTTCACCGTCGACACGCCGCGAACGACGCCGGGTGAGCCGCCGCGCATTCTGAGCGTCGGCGCCATCTCAGACCAGAAGCACTACGAGCTACTGATCGAGACCGCCGCCAGCTTGCGCGCAATTAGTACGCACGGCTCCATGCCGATATTCGAGATCGCCGGCGGTGGCGAAGGACTGCCCACGCTGAGCGCGGCGGTAAAAGCGCGCGGGCTCGAGGACCATGTCCATTTCCTTGGCGAGCGCGACGACGTGCCCGCGCTCATGGCCCGCGCCGACTGCCTGCTCAACACCTCGCGCTACGAGGGCATGCCGGTGTCGCTGCTCGAGGCCTTTGCCATGGCCCTGCCCGTCGTCGCCACCGCAGTCGCGGGCAATCGCGACCTGGTGCAAGGCGACGTCAACGGGCTGCTCGCAACCGAGGAGCCGCAAGCGCTGGCAGGCGCCATAAGGCGCATGTTCGATGAACCCGGACTCTATGCCCGACTCTCGGCCGGCTCGCTTGCTTCGCGCGAACGCTATTCGATGAATGCAGCAGCCTCGCGCCATCTCGCCCTTTACGAGCACCTCTGCGCAAGCGGCGCCGCGGCGAAACCGATCGGCCCCGCCCGAACGGACTAGCCTTATTGAGCAAGTGGCAACACCGATGCCCTTTTTGCTGCAGCGAGCGAGCGCAGCATAATGAGCCTGACCCAATCCACCAACGCGTCAGGAGGCGTGGTCCATGGCTGCCCTGGTAACCGATGATGCTCGTAATGCCCCGGCCCAACGCAGGGATCCCTTCACCAGTCCACCGTCAGGGTCGGACCGGTCACAGGCTTCGGCACACGACCAGTTCGCCTTGCGTGACATCCTGCGCGTCATCGGTCGCTACCGAACGATGTTCACGCTCATTGTCGGGGGGATCACGCTTGCCGTGCTTGCCAGCCAGCTGCTCGCCCCGACCATGTACCGCGCCACCGCCCACGTGCAGGTCGAGCTGATCGACGAGGTCGGCACCAACCAGGCCGACGTCAATTCGCGCAATGCCCAGCGTGTTGCCAACGCGGTTCGCCTGCATCGCTCGCGCTCGACCGCCGAACAGGTGATCAAGGACCTCGACCTGATGCGCGATCCGCGCTTCCTCAAGGAGATGGGCGATACCGTGCGCACCGGTGCGGCCCTCAAGCAGCAGGCCTCGAACACCCTGCTCTCGATGATCACCATCAGCTCAGAGGCCGGGTCGGACCTGATGGACATCTCGGTGACCGCGCGCTCACCCGAGCTTGCCGCCGAGATCGCCAACCAGTTGCCCGCCTCGGTGCGCGAATTGCGCAACCAGAAGCTCGACAACCGCCGCCAGCAGCTTCTCGTCTCGCTGGAAGAGGAACTCGAGACCCGCAACCGCGAGGCCGACACCGCCTCGCAGAAGGTCGCCGACTTCCGAGCCAGCAACAACATGCTCGTCGGCGCGGGTCAGATGGAAGACCTCCAGCAGATCAACCGCGTCGCGCTGCAGGCCACCGAAGCGCAGGCAGCACGCGACGCCAGCGCCGCGCGCAGCGCGGGTATTGCCCGCGCCGCGGGCATCCGCAGCACCGCCAGCGCCTCATCGGCCGCGCTCGATGCGCTCGAACGGCGTCGCGGCGAACTGATCGCGGAGCGTTCGAAGATGGGCACCAGTTACGGCCCCAACCATCCCGACGTTAAGCGCAACACCTCCGCGCTCGCAGCTGTCGACGACTCGATCGCCAAGGAACGCACACGTGTCCAGCAGGCCGCGGGCGCCGATGCCGGGGCCGAAGCCTCACGCATGGCTGCACTCGCGCGCAGCGAGGCCAGCGGTGCAGCAGCGCAGGCCTCGCGGCTGGGCGGCGCAGTCGCCGCGCTGACCTCGATGGCTTATCGCAACAACGCCAACAGTGTGCAGCTGGGCAAGCTGGTGCGCGAATCCGAGCTTGCCGAGCAGGCCTACAAGCTGCTCGCCGCTCGCGTAGAGCAAGTGCGCGCGCAGATGCAGCTGGAGGGTGTTTCCTCCTCCGTTGTCTCGCCCGCTGTCCCTAATCACGACCCGATCTCTCCGGCGCCGTTCAAGATGACCTTCGCCGCCCTGATCGGCTCGAGCATCGTCGCCTTCCTGATCGCGATGACCCGCGACCTGCTCGACGACCGCCTGCGCACCACCGCCCAGATGCGCCGCATGTTCGGCATGCGCACGCTGGGCATGATGCCCCAGGTGGCACGCTCGATCTCGGGCGACCCGCGCGAGAGCCCGGTCATCACCGAGCCCAACTCGCTCTTCGCCGAAGTGGCCCGGGCAGCCTACAGCGAGGTGCGCGCGCTGCACGAAGGCAAGGGCGCGCAAGTCGTGCTGATCAGCTCGCCCTTGCCCGGTGACGGCAAGTCGACCGTCTCGATGACGCTTGCCGCAGCAGGCGTGGCGATGGGCGAACGCACCGTCGTGCTCGACCTCGACCTGCGCAAGAAGGGAGCATTGCAAAAGCTCCAGCGCGAGCTGCATTTCCCCGACCTCGTCGACATCGTCACCGGCCAGGCCGACCTCGACCAGGCGCTCGGCGACATCGATCGCCAGCACATCGAGGCTCTGGGTTACGACGGCGTCGAACCGCGCTTCGGTCACGATCCCGAAGTGAGCAATCAGGTGGTCCTGCTCAGTGCGAAGGAGCCGGTGGCAGAACCGGCGGTGATGCTCACCTCAAAGCGGCTCAAGGCCCTGCTCGCCCAGTTGCGCGAACGGTTCGATTTCATCGTCATCAACGCCCCTGCGGCGCTGGCGGTGCGCGATGCACGCGCGATGTGCCACTTCGCCGACCAGACGGTGATGGTCGCGCGCTGGGGCATCACGACCAGCGACCAGATGCGCGTCGCACTGGAGGTGATGGACGAGCGCACGATCGGCGGCGTGATCTTTGATCAGGTGGACTATGCCGAGCACGCAAGGCGCTGCTACGGCGACTCGGTCCAGTTCTACGCCAACTCCTCGGACTACTACACCGACCCGCTGCCGATGCCCCCGACGCTGGGCGAACGCCTGCGCGGGCTGTTCGGTCGCGGTCCAGTCGCGCAGGCGGCGTGATGAACCGGATCGGACCCGGTTCAATCGCCGCGCAGCGCGAGGCATCAATTGTCGAGACACGGCGTCGCGCAAACCGACTAATCCCGCGCCTTGCTGCTACCGCGCTGCTAGTACCTGTGGCCCCGGTAATCGGTCTGCTTGCACTGGGTGTTGTCGTCACGATGGGCCGGCCGATCTGGTTTCGCCAACGGCGCGCCGGCCTTGGCGGGACGACCTTCACCCTGCTCAAACTGCGTTCGATGCGCGAGGCGACCGACCGCTTCGGCGCACCCCTGCCCGATGAAGAGCGGGTCACTGCCTTTGGCCGCTTCCTGCGGCGATCGCGGCTCGACGAGCTTCCCGGCCTGATCAGTGTCGTACGCGGGCACATGGCCTTCGTCGGTCCTCGCCCGCTCCTGCCCGGGACAATCGTCGAACTGGGCGCGCGCGGCGTGGCGCGCGGCACCGTCCTGCCCGGTTTGACCGGTTGGGCTCAGGTGAACGGGAACACCTTGCTTTCGCTCGACGAGAAGATCGCGCTCGACTTGTGGTACGCGCAGCATCGCTCCTGGCGCCTCGACCTGCGCATCCTAGCGCGCACCGCTCTGGTCATGCTGGGCGGCGAGCGACGCTCGCAGCCGGCGGTGCCGCCCTCCCCCGTCACGCACTAGTTCACACGTCGGGATCGCCGCTCCAGGCACCCAGGGCAATCTCGTCGAGCGAGCGGATGACCAGTACTGCCGCATGGTCGGCGTCGGGAGCGATGCCGGTATGGATGCGGCCCTCGCGCAGGATCTGTATCGTCATCCAGCCGCGCTTGCGCGGGGCGAGAAAGTCCTTGGCACCGTTATCGGCGATGTAGAGGTGCTCGCGCGGCGGGCGACCGGACCATTGCTCGACCATCTCGAAGGCTTTTTGATGCGGTTTGCCATGACCGGCGGGAAGTTCATCGGTGACGACAATCTCGCCGATCCTGGTCTTGAGGCCGAGCGCCTCGATCTTGTTGCGCTGCATTCCAGCCGGTCCATCGGTGATCAGCGCGGTCGGTTCGTTGCGCAAGCGTGTGAGCAGCCGCGCAGCATCTGGCGCGAGCGATATCTCGGGCTTGTGCATGCGATAGGCCTCGACCAGCTCGAGGATATCGATCCGCCGGTCCTGCGCCCCGAGCGCCTTGATCGCCTCGTTGAACACGGTGCCGCGCACACCTGCCTTGAACTGCTTCTTGCAGGCCGCACCAAAGCCCTTCACCCGGTAGCGCGTCTCGACGATCGGATCGAGCGCGGCAAAGCCGCTCAGCGCGAAGTCCCGCTCGAGGTACAGCGTGTCGTCGAGGTCGAACACGACGACGCTGCCCGCGACGTCGAAGGCCACCGGCACGTTGCGCCGCTGACGCCGGATGCGCGGTTCAGCCACGGAACACCGCCTTGTCGTAGCGCACCATGGTCACGCCCTCGCGCCAGTCGTCGCTGGCAACGTCGCGCTGCCCCAGCGTCTGTGCGATCAGGCTCTCGGCAAAGCGTCCTCCGGCATAGTCGGCGAGCGGATAGCCGCCGCCGAAGCGCGCGTTGATCTCGAACACGCGCGGACCGCGCCGCGGATCGTCGATCAGCTGGAAACACATCGCCCCGCGAGCACCCGGCAGGGCATCGGCGATGGCCTGTGCGAAACCGGCCATGCGCGCATCGCGCAAGGTGCGCCCCTTCTCGACCTCGCCGCCGCGTACCGAGAGGCGCCGGTGAGGGACCGTCGAAAGCAGCCGCCCGCGCGCATCGAGATAGATGTTGACGGTATATTCGGGGCCCTCGAGCAATTCCTGCACCAGCATCGGCTCGGCATAGGCATCCTCGATCTGCGCTGCGCTTTGCAGGACGCCTATGCCGCGACTGGCGCTGCCTCCCGCTGGCTTGATGAAACTGGGCCAAGTCCACGCTTCGGGTTCGGCCCTGACCGCCTCGACCGGGGCCGAGCGGGGCACCGGCACACCCGCATCCTGCAGGACCCCGACGGTACGCGCCTTGTCACGAACCACGGCTATCGTCGCCGGGTCGGAAACGTGGACCAAAACACCCTCCTCGGCGAAACGCTCGCGCGCCGCGGCGAGCACCGCGAGCTCGGTATCGATCGTGGGCACGAGCAGCTCGATCGCATTCTCGCGGCAATAGTCGAGCAGCAGGGGCACGTAGTCGGGATCGGTACAGCGCGGCACGGCAAAGGCATGGTCGGCCTCGAGGCAGGCCGCACTCAGCGCGGGATCGAGGTCGCAGGCATGGACCTCGACCTCGCGACCCAGCTTTGCCCCGGCCCTGCGAAAGCACCAGGTCAGTTCGACCCGTCGTCCGGCAGACGTGAACAGGACACGAAAGACATTCGCGCTCATGGCAGGTCTCCAGTCTGCCGGGAGACGGGCAGCAAGATGGCCCCGCCGCGCGAAGCAGCCGAGACGCTGTGCGGCCGCGCCAGTCGCGAGAACAGCGCCAGCCAGCTGCCCAGCACCTGCTCGGACCGGTAGCGCTCCATAGCCCGTGCCGCGCCGTGCCCGAGGCTCGCTCTCAAGTCAGCATCCTTGATCAGGCCCTCCAGTGCCGTCGCCAGACCGGCGACATCCGGCTCGCCGTCAATGCAATCGACCAGCACGCCGCTGCGCCCTTGCGCGATCATCTCGCCGGGCCCGAAATCGCAGGCCGTGGCGATGACCGGCAGACCCGCCGCCATGGCCTCGGCAAGCGCGTTGGGAAAACCTTCGTAACGTGAGGCAAGGACGAAGATCGCAGCCTGCGCGATCCAGCCACGCGGGGTTTCGCTCAGGCCCTGCAGGACGACGCGTCCCTGTAGCCCGGCAGCGGCGATCTGGGCTTCGAGTGCGGCGCGCTCGGCGCCCTGCCCCCAAATCTCGAGCCGCCAGCCCGGAACCGATGGAGCGATGGCGGCGAAGGCTTCGACCAGCTTGTCGAAGCCCTTCTGGCGCGTCAGGCGCCCGACCGCGCAGACGACCTGCGTGTCGCGGCCAGTCGGTTCGACCTGCGGCACCGGCACGGGATTGGGGATGGTCACCAGCCGATCCTGCAGTGCTGGCCCGAAGCAGCGTCGCACCGCGTCGGTCTGGCAGACGATCGCATCGGCACGGCGATAGGCCTGCGCGAGCAGGCGGTTCCACAAGGGATGCGCACCCTGTCGCTCGGGATTGTTGCGCTCGGCACAGACCAGCCGGGCAGGCGTGCCCAGCACGGCCAGGGCGGCGACGAAATTGATCTTGGTGAGGAACGAGACCACCAGCCCCGCTCGCCCGGTTCGATCACCAGACAGGTACCGGCGCAAGGCGATAATGCGGGCAAGGGTTCCCCCGAAGCCGCTGCCCTTGCCCAGCCGGACGAGCTTCACCCCCGCAGGGAAGCGATGGTACACCGGCTCATCCGGATGATCGAAGGCAATCACCTCGACGCGATGCCCATGCGCGTGGGCATCAGCAGCAAGCTGGGCGATGACCTGTTCGGCGCCGCCAGCTCCCAGTCCCGATGTCACAAACGCGATGTGCATTGCCAACCTGCCATTACCAGACTGTACCCTCACCGAAGTGGCTTCCGGGCCCGCCTTCCGCATCTTCCGGTGCTCGTCGCCATGGCCGCGCATTTGCAGGCGATACGCACGGCGCTGGCGCTGGATAGGCCTGGAATGACGAACCGGGAGAGGGAGAGCGACAAACGGACACCGACTTGCGACGCCCAGTAATTTCTACCTAGCAGATCACGCCGCCGAGACATGCGGTGCATACGGTCTAACTCCATTGGACCGCTTACCCTGCAAGACAGCGAAGTATCCGAGTCCACTGGGATCACCCCTGTGAGTTAAAACCTAATCGCGCTCGCCATGGGGCACTGTTGGCCTGCAGGATCGCAAGGTGACACCCTTGCCGAGGACCCTGCGCGCAATGCAGCTGACAAACCTGATCGCCGGCCGCAGACGCACCACCCGCCAAGAGACCTCCGCGGCACGGCAGCAGGCAGGACTGGATCAGTCGGCAACCCGCTCGACAATGCCTGCCTTCAGGTCTCTTGCGAGCACCGGCTCGGGGCGCGACCTGCCAGTCCACGGTGCGACAACCCGCGATGCCAGCATGGAAGCAAGGCGCCCGATCGCCGCAGCCTGGATCGAGGCCGGTTGCTGGGTAATCCTACTGGGCATGTTCGCAGGGCTGTGCGGACGCATCCTGTCCTATCCGCTCAACCGCGACGAGAACCTGTTCGTCACCGCCGCGGCAATGGTCTTCGGCAACGACCTCTACACGGACCTTGGCTACAACCACCTGCCCTATCTGGCCTGGGGTCTAGGCGCGATCTTCCGGCTGAGCGGAACAGAGCATTTCCTGCTTACCGGACGCATCGTGATCTGCCTGGGCTGGCTCGCGACGCTGCTCGCGCTGCGCCTGATCGCTTTCCAGCTGAGCGCAGGCTTCACCGCGTTCTTCTGCGCAGCCTGCCTCTTTCTTGGCAACGTCCTGCTACTGGGGAGTGCCGGAATGCTGGTGAGCAACAACCTCCTGCCGATCCCCTTCGCGCTTTTCGCACTGGCAGCACTGATCCGCGGGATGGACGAGGAGAACCCCTCGCCGGTCGCCTGCTTCATCGCCGGGCTCGCGGTCTCGTGCGCAATCGGCCTCAAGGCGAACTACATCGTCGTCGCACCGGTCGTCTTTCTCGCCACCGTGCTTGCGCCGCCCACCCGCCCCGCAGCCGCGCGCTTCTCGCAGGCCAGCATGCCACTCGCGCTCGGCGGCCTCGTCGGAGGTTTACCTGTGCTGGTGCTCGTCTTTCGCGATCCGGGCGGGTTCTTCGCCCATACGCTACGCTACTTCACGCAGCTCCAGCCTGCCTACTGGGCTGCATCGCACGAACCCAAAGTGGTCGGCGCGGCCGCCAAGGTGCTGCTTGCGGAGAGCATCTGGGGCGCGAATACCGCTTTGCTGGCTATGGTCGGGGTGGCCGGACTGATCGCACTGCCCATGATGCGCGGTGCACCGGTCCGCGCGCGCGCAATGATCGCCGACTGGCCGGTCGTGCTGTGCCTCGCCCTCGCCCTTCTGGGTTTTGTCGTAGCCTTCGTTCCGAGCCCGGCTTTCCCGCAGTACTTCGTGCCGCCGATCCCTTTCCTGATCCTTGCCGTCATCGCCCTTCGTGCACGCTGCGAGACCATCGACCGCCCGCCCGCACGCGCGCTGCTGGCGACGCTGGCACTGGTCGCGATGACCGGCTCCGCCTCGCGCCTTGCGCCCGGTCTGATCCAGCTTGCACGGCCAGCCGCCTGGGCACCGAACGCGCTCCATCGCGACCTGCGCGCGCTCGCTCGAGAAGCTGGATTAAGCCCGCGGGCCCGAGCCGCGACCCTGACCCCGGTGCTCGCGCTCGAGGCCGGGCTTGCAGTTCCGCGCGAATTTGCCGCCGGACAATTCGTCTATCGCGTCGCCCCCTTCATCCCGGCGGACGAGGCCGTGCACTACACCACGACCTCGCCGCGCCATCTCGAGGCCTACCTCGAGCAAAGCGCGCCCGAAGCCATCGTAACCAGCGGCGAGGAAACGCTCGAAGAGCCCTTCGATACATTCGCGCGCAGCCACGGATACGAAGAGTTCACCAGGCGTCGCGGCGGCCATACCCTGCGCCTGTTTCGCAAGCCGATCACGGATTGAACCGCCGCAGGATCGGGTTCGGGCCGACAAGGCCAGGACGCGTCCGGGCCGCCCGCCTCTCGCAGCCGCAACTGATCGCGCCAATTCTCCAGAAACGTCAGCACCGAGCCGTCCACCACCCGCCAACATGAGGAGCGCGCGGCCGGGAGGATAGGCGTCATTGGCCCTTTGGTAACCGGTTTGGCTAAAGCTGCCTAACCCCGATGAACATTACCCGAGGCGCCCCGCGCCACGTACCCTGCGCTCATCAGATGGAGGCAAGCTCCGAACCGGGCGCCGCCCTTGCGGCACCGTATACTTGGATGCCGCAAGGGCCACGATCCGCTGCGCGGACACCGGCCGGGCAGGCAAACGCCGGAGGCACGCATATGAAGGTCGTCCTGCTGGCCGGGGGACTTGGGTCCCGCCTGGCCGAAGAAACGGTCCGTATTCCCAAGCCGATGGTCGAGGTCGCCGGGCGGCCGATCATGCTCCACGTCATGGATATCTACGATCACTGGGGTCACAACGACTTCATCATCGCCTGCGGCTACAAGGCGATGGCGATCAAGAGCTTCTTCCAGGACCTGCATCTCATGTCGAACGACTTCACCGTCGGCATCGGCAATGGCGAGATGGCGCTTCGCCCCACTTCCAAGATCGACTGGCGCGTCTCGGTGGTCGATACCGGCCTCGCCACGATGACCGGCGGGCGCATCCGCCGCCTGCGCTCCTGGCTCGACGACGAGACCTTCATGGTCACCTACTCCGACGGGGTTGGCAACATCGACATCAAGGCCCTGCTCGACTTCCACCGCGCGCACGGCAAGCTGGCAACGGTCACCGCGGTGCAGCCGCCAGCGCGCTTCGGCAACCTCGAGATCGAGGACGGGCAGGTCACCCAGTTCACCGAGAAGGTGCGCAAGCAGGAGACCTGGATCAACGGCGGCTTCTTCGTCTTCGAGCCGGGTGTGCAGGACTACCTCACCGGCGACGAGGAGCCGCTCGAACAGGCCCCGCTGGCACGTCTAGCGAACGACGGCCAGCTCATGGCCTACAAGCACACCGGCTTCTGGCACCCGATGGATACGGTGCGCGACCGCGATACCCTCGACAAGCTCGGCACCGGGAGCAATCCCCCCTGGACGGACTTCGAGAACGGCCAGCCCGTCCTCACCTCCGACGATCCGGCGAAGTACGCCCGTGCCTGAACCGGGGTCACTCAATCAGGCGCTTGCCCACGCGCTTTCAGGCAAGCGGATCCTGGTGACCGGCCACACCGGTTTCAAGGGTGGCTGGCTGTCCCTCTGGCTCACGAGGCTAGGGGCAGATGTCACCGGGATTGCCTTGCCGATCCCCCGGGAAGGCCCTGTGTTCTTCCACGAGACCGGGCTCGAGGACATCGTCGACCACCGCATCGCCGACATTCGCGATCCTGCGGATTACGCAAGGGCGGTGCGCGACCTCGAGCCCGATCTCGTCTTTCACCTTGCCGCACAGGCGCTGGTGCGCCCCTCGTACGAGGACCCGGTCGAGACCTTCGCCACCAACGTGACCGGCACCGCCGTGGTGCTCGATGCCGCGCGGCGCTGCGCGCATACGCGCGGCGTGGTCGTCGTCACCAGCGACAAGTGCTACGAAAACGAGGAGTGGTCCTGGCCCTACCGCGAGACCGACCGGCTGGGCGGAGCCGATCCCTACAGCGCCTCGAAGGGCTGCACCGAGCTGGTCGCGGCCGCGATGCGCCGCTCCTACTTTTCCGATCCCGACCTGTGCCAGATCGCGACCGCGCGGGCAGGCAACGTCATCGGCGGCGGGGACTGGTCGCGCGACCGCCTGCTGCCCGACCTCGTGCGCGCGACCTTGGGCGGTACCGCGGTGACGATCCGCAACCCGGCGAGCGTGCGCCCATGGCAGCACGTGCTCGAACCGCTGGCGGGCTACCTCATACTCGGCGCACGACTGCTGGGCAGCGATGCCCCGCAGTTCGCGGAGGGGTGGAATTTCGGACCCAGCCCGGAAGGCTTCATCGACGTCGAGGCGGTTGCCCGCGCGTTCCGCGAGGCCTGGGGCGAGGATGCCGCGCAGATCGCATTCGGTCGGCGCCCGGACGATCCGCACGAGGCCGGTCTCCTCACGCTCGATTCGAGCAAGGCCCGTGCGAAGCTGGGCTGGCGGGCCCGCCTCACGAGCGCGCAGGCCATCGCGATGAGCGTCGCGTGGTACCGCGCCGCGGCCAGCGACGAGATCGACATGCGCGCCTTTTCCGAAGCGCAGATCGCGGCCTTTGCAGGCCCCCTCGAGACCCTCTCCCCCCTCTACAGCGAAAGGCCCGCCGCATGCGCGTGAACTACGGACAGACCGTCCATGGCGAGGAAGAGATCGCCGCCGTGCTCGAAGTCCTGCGCACGTCCACCCAGATGGGCCCCAAAGTACGCGAGATGCAGGAGCGGGTCGCGGCGCTCTTCGCCAAGGACAACGGGATCATGGTCAATTCCGGCTCTTCGGCGAACTATCTCGCGATGGAGCTCCTCGACCTGCCCGAGGGCAGCGAGGTCATCACCCCGGCACTGACTTTCGCCACCACCGTCGCCCCCATCGTGCGCTCGCGGCTGGTCCCGGCCTTCGTCGATGCCGCGCCTGCGACCTACAACATCGACGTCGAGGCCATCGAGGCGATGATCGGCCCCAGGACCAAAGCGATGATGATCCCTTCGCTCATCGGCAACCTGCCCGACTGGGACCGCATCCGCGCCATTGCCGATACCCATTGCCTGATGGTCATCGAGGACAGCGCCGACACGCTCGGCGCGACGCTCCACGGTAGCAGCACCGGCACGCGTTCGGACATCTCGACTACCAGCTTCTACGGCAGCCACGTGATCAACGCGGCAGGCAACGGGGGCATGTTGTGCGTCTCCGACCCCGAGCTTGCCCGCCGGGCGCTGCTGCTGCGCTCATGGGGCCGCACGAGTTCGCTCTACGCCGATTCCGAGAGCATCGAGCGCCGCTTCAACGTCGAGCTCGACGGGATCAGCTACGATGCCAAGTTCCTGTTCGAGGAACTGGGCTTCAACGTTGAACCATCGGAAATGGGCGCCGCCTTCGGCCTCGTCCAGCTGGGCAAGCTCGAACGCAACATCGCCGCACGCGAACACAACTTCGCGCGCCAGTACGCCTTCTTCAAGCGGTACGAGGAATGGTTCGAACTGCCCAAGCAGCTGGAGGGTGCCCGCACCGGCTGGCTAGCCTTCCCGCTCACCATCCGCGATGACGCGCCCTTCTCCCGGCGCGACCTGCAGGTCTGGCTGGAAGAGCGCGACGTGCAGACCCGCCCGGTCTTCACCGGCAACATCCTGCGCCAGCCAGCGATGCGCGCCGTCGCCAGCCGGCAGTCCCCACGCGGCTATCCGGTCGCCGACGCGGTGATGCGCGGCGGCATCCTGCTTGCCTGCCATCACGGCCTCGAGGAGGCCCACCTCGACTACATGCACGAATGTTTCGAGGACTTCGCACGAGAGATCATCAACCACCGCGAGAGCGAGGTGTCCAATGCTTGAGACCAAGACCGTCCCCGCCACCTCGGCGCAATCGACCCTGGCCGAATGCCGCGCCTGCAAGGCGCCCCAGCCCTACCTGTTCCTGCCGCTCGGCGACCATGCCCCCGCGCAGATGCTGATCCGGCCCGAGGAGCTGGGCGAGAAACAGCCCTCGTTCCCGCTCAACACCCAGGTCTGCCTCGAATGCGGGCTGATCGAGATCGCCGATCAGATCCCGGCGGACTTCTTCCGCCACTATCTCTACGTCCCCTCGGGGGCGACGCGCATGCACACGCATTTCGCGGATTTCGCCAAGGTGCTCGCGGGCATCGCGGGCGAGGATCTCATCGTCGACATCGGCTCGAACGACGGATTGCTGCTCGCCGCCTGCAATGCGCTGGGCTGCAGGACGCTGGGCTTCGATCCGGCCGAGAACATCGCCGCGCTTGCCGCCGAACGCGGGGTCGAGACCTTCATCGCCTACTATACCGTCGAGAACGCACGTCAGGTTCTGGAAGAGCGCGGGCCCGCCAAGGTGATCGTCACCACCAACACCTTCAACCACATCGGCGACCTTCACGCCTTCATGGAAGCGATCTGCGTACTGCTCGCGGATGACGGGACCTTCGTGATCGAGGTGCCGCGCGCCAAGGAGTACATCGAGCACACCGAATTCGACAACATCTACCACGAGCACGTCTCCGAGTTCAGCCTGCTCTCGATCGCCCGGCTGGCCGAATTCTTCGATCTCGCGGTCACGGACGCGCTCTCGCTGCCCGACATCCATGGCGGCTCGATGCGCGTGTTCCTGACCCGCAAGGCGGCGGGCATCGCCGCGAGCGACACGGTCTCTGCGATGCTTGCCGAAGAACTGGGCAACGGCATGCTCGACAAGCAGACTTACGACGAACTGGCCGCACGCGTTGCCGAGATGGGCGAGGAAACCCGCGCGATGCTTGACGGGATGAAAGCACAGGGCCTCAAGATCGCGGGCTACGGCGCCTCGGCACGCGGCAACACGCTGATCACCCACTTCGGGATCGACACCAGCTACCTCGACTTTCTCGTCGACAAGAACCCGCTCAAGCACGGCCTCTACGCCCCCAATACGCGCATCCCGATAAAGCCGGTGAGCGCGATCGAGGAGGAGGCGCCCGACGTTTTGTTCGTGCTCGCCTGGAACTTCTTCGACGAAATCTACGAGCAGCAGGCCGCGTTCCGCGCGCGGGGCGGCAAGTTCCTGGTGCCGCTGCCCTCGCCAAAGATCGTGGGCTGAAAGCTCTGCGACGGAGCCAGCTTTGACGGAGGATGCGTGCCTGCAGAAGTCTCACTCGTCACCGGGGCTGCCGGGTTCATCGGCGCGCACCTTTGCAAACGTCTGCTCGCGCGCGGCGAGAAGGTCCATGCGCTGGTGCGACCGTCGACCCGGCTGGACCGGCTCGACGGCCTGCTCGATGCGCTGACGTTCCACCGTGTCGACCTCGTCGACGCAGCTGGCCTGCAGGCCGCTCTCGCAGCCATCGCTCCGACCTGCGTCTATCATCTTGCCGCACAGACCCGGCCCGAAACCGGCTCGCCGTTCATCGCCCTGCGCCGCGCCGCCGAAGCCAACCTCTCGGCGACGCTGACCCTTGTCGAAGCCCTGACGGCGCTGGCGACGCCACCGCGGGTCATGATCCGCGCGGCAACCATCGCCGAATACGGCCCCGCCGATATGCCCTGTCGCGAAGATGCGCTTGCCCGTCCGGCCACTGCCTACGGGGCCGGCATGCTGGCCACGACTGCCGCGATAGGCGTGCTGACGGGCACCATGCCCTTCCCCGTGATCAATGCCCGTCTGGCGCTTTGCTACGGCGCGGGCCAGTCACGTGCCTTCCTCGTTGCCGAGGCCGTTGACGCATTGCTGGCAGGGCGCCCGATCACGCTTACCCGACCTGAAGACAGGCGCGACCTGATCCATGTCGAGGACGCGGTCTCGGGTTTGGTGGCGCTCGCCGATACGGTTCCCGCCGATTGCCCGATCGTCAATATCGCCAGCGGCATCGCCCCGCGCATGGACGATGTCATGGCGCGCATCTGTGACCTCGCCGGTGCCGATCCACGGCTGCTGCGCGTGACGCCCGCTGCCCCGGGCAACAAGCCCTCGGTGCTCCATGCCAGCCCCGAACTGGCGCGGCGCAGGCTTGGCTGGCACGCAGCGATCACGCTCGAGGATGGCCTTCGCCACACCATTGCCGCCCACCGCGCGGCACACGAGGCCTCGCTGCCGGAAGTCGTCTCGTGACTGGAGCAGCCAAACCCCTCGTCTCCATCCTCGTTCCCGCCTTCAACGAGGAAGGCAATGTGGTGCGCTGCTACGAGACCATCGTGAAGGTCTTCGCCGACCTGCCCGAGTACCGCTACGAGATCATCGTCACCGACAACCATTCGACCGACCGCACTTTCGCGCTGCTGCGCGAACTGGCCGAGCGCGACCCGGCATTGCAGGTCATCCGCTTCTCGCGCAACTACGGCTACCAGCGCAGCCTGCTGTGCGCCTACAAGGCGGCCTCGGGCGCCTGTTCGATCCAGCTCGACTGCGACCTGCAGGACCCGCCCGAGCTGATCCCGGAGATGCTCAAGCTCTGGCGCGCGGGGCATCAGGTCGTCTACGGCATCCGCCGCAGCCTCAAGGACGGCTGGATGACCGCACTGCTGCGGCGCGGCTACTACCGCTTCATCTCGTGGATCAGCGACGACGACCTGCCGATCAACGCCGGCGAGTTCCGCCTCGTCGACCGCCGCATCCTCGTCGAGCTCGCCAAGGTCGACGATGCCTCGCCCTATCTTCGTGGCCTCATCAGCGCGATGGGTTTCTCGCAGATCGGGCTCGAATACGACCGGATGGGCCGCATCGAGGGGGAGAGCAAGTTCCCGCTCAGGTCGATGATCTCGCTGGCGATCGACGGGGTGCTCAACCACTCGCTGCTGCCGCTGCGCTTCGCCTCGATCTCAGGCATCGTGATCGGCGTGCTGTGCATGGCCATGACCATGGTCTACCTCGTCGGGCGGCTGGTCTTCGGCCAGGCCTGGCCCGCAGGCTTTGCCACGACGACGATCCTGCTGCTGATGTCGATCTCGCTCAACGCGGTGTTCATGGGGATTCTCGGCGAATATGTCGGGCGCCTGTTCCTTCAGGCCAAGAACGGCATTCCGCCGGTCGTCGAGACCCGGCTCAACCCGCCCGAGGACGTGGTCAGCCTCGTCGTGAAGGAAAGACGATGAGCCGGCTGAGCACGAACAGCACCACGGCGTAAGTCCCGACAGCCCCCGCCTGCACCAGCGCCTGGCCGGCAATGCCCTGCGCCATGCCGACCTCGCGCCCGATCGCGATCACCGCGAGGTTGGCGAGATAGGCGAGTGCGAAGACGAGCGCATAGCGCAGCATCTCTGCCCTGCTCGCGCGGTGGCGCGCGCGGAAGGTCAGCCAGCGGTGCGTCAGATAGGAGACCGGCACCGACAGCACGAAACCGCACAGGTTCGCGGCATAGTCGCCGAGACCGAGCAAGAGGCCGCCGAGGATGAAGCCGTAGCCGATCGCGGTGTTGAGCGCGCCGACCGCGACGAAGCGCAAGGCCGTGGCCAGTTCAGCCCCCAGCCCTGCTCCACGCTTCGCCGTTCCCTGCATCGCCGCCTCAGCCTTCGAGTGCCATCGCCGGCGCGGCGTAGTGGCCGCGATACCAGTGCGCGAAGCGGCGCAGCCCTTCCTCGATCATCACCTTGGGATGATAGCCGCAGAGCGCTTCGAGGCGGCTGACGTCGGCATATGTCGCGGTGACGTCTCCCGGCTGCATCGGTCGCATGATCTTCTGCGCCTCACGGCCCAGCGCTGCCTCGAGCGCCGCGATCATGTCCAGCAGGCCGACCGGGCGGCTGTCGCCAATGTTGAGGACACGGTGCGCTGGCTCGCCCGGTGGATGGTCGAGCGCGCCGAGGATACCCTCGACGATGTCGTCGATATAGGTGAAGTCGCGCGCCATGCGCCCCTCGCCGTAGACCTCGATCGGCTCGCCCGCGAGAATCTTCCGGGTAAAACCGAAGTAGGCCATGTCGGGCCTCCCCCATGGACCGTAGACGGTAAAGAAGCGCAGCCCCGTCTGCGCGAAACCGTAAAGATGCGCATAGGAATGGCTCATCAGCTCGCAGGCCCGCTTGGTCGCGGCGTAGAGCGACACCGGGGCAACGGCGGGGTCCTCCTCGCTGAACCCCCCGCCCGCAAGTGGACGGTCGCCATAGACCGAGCTCGACGAGGCATAGACGAGGTGGCGAAAACCCGGCACGTGGCGGCAGGCCTCGAGCACTGCGAGGTGTCCGGCGAGGTTGGAATGCTCGTAGGCGAACGGGTTGGACAGGCTGTAGCGCACCCCCGCCTGCGCGGCGAGATGCACAACCCGGCGCACGCCCGCCTCGCGCACCAGCGCGGCGAGCGCGGGTGCATCGGCGACGTCCATGCGATGGAAGGAGAAGCCGTCGATCCCGGCAAAAGTCGCCAGCCGCGCTTCCTTGAGCGCGGGATCATAGTAGTCGTTGACGATATCGAGCCCGATCACCTGCTCACCGCGTTCGAGCAGGCGGTGCGCGGTGGCGTGGCCGATGAACCCGGCCGCTCCGGTCACGAGAACCGGATCGCGCCCCCGAGCCTCCCCTTGCGTCGACATGTCTTGGTTTGACTTGTCCTGCACCCTTGCTGCCTCCCACGCCGCGGCGGACGCATTGTCCGGCCATCGCGCGAGGCTGCGCGATGGCGCCGGGCACGGCAATCATCCGGGAGTGGCAGCCCTGCGGAAATTACGGGCCAGGATCGTGACCCGCCCGTACTTCCCCCTCAGCCCCCGCGCAGGAGCTGCACGCCCCAGTCGCGCTCGAACAGGTAGAGCAACAGGCGAGCCGCCTCGCCGCGCGGGCCATCAAGGCCGCCGTCGCGCTCGATCAGGAGGCGCGCATCGTCGTGGGCCATGGGCAGGTATTTCGCGATCTGGTCGAGGCTGGCGATGCGGAACGGTGTATCGCCCGACTGGCGCGTGCCCAGCAACTCGCCCCCGCCACGAAGCTGCAGGTCCTCTTCGGCGAGGCGGAAGCCGTCCTGCGTCTCGCGCATCAGGGCGAGGCGCTGGCGCGCGGTCTCGCTGAGCTTGTCGCTGCGCAGGAGCAGGCAGGTCGACTTCTCGCTGCCGCGCCCGACACGCCCGCGCAGTTGGTGAAGCTGGGCAAGGCCGAAGCGCTCGGCCTGCTCGATCACCATCAGCGTGGCGCTGGGCACGTTGACACCGACCTCGATCACCGTCGTCGCCACCAGCAGCCGCGCCTCGCCCGCGACGAAGCGCTCCATGGCCGCGTCCTTGGCCTCCGGGCGCATCTGGCCATGAACCAGCACCACCGTCTCGCCGAAACGCTCCCTCAGCGTCGCGTAGCGCGCCTCGGCGGCGGCGAGGTCCTCGTTCTCGTTTTCGTTGACCATCGGGCAGACCCAGTAGGCCTGCTGCCCGCCCTCGATGTGCCGCGCAAGCGCGCCGACGACGTCGCCCATGCGCTCGAGCGAGACCACCCGAGTATCGATCGCCTGCCGCCCGGGTGGCAGTTCGTCGAGTTGCGAGACTTCCATCTCGCCGTACTGCGCAAGCGTTAGCGTGCGCGGGATCGGGGTCGCGGTCATCGCCAGCGTATGCGGGGTACGGCGCCCCTTTCGCGCCAGCATCAGCCTCTGGCCGACCCCGAAGCGGTGCTGCTCGTCGATCACCACCAGCGCGAGATCGCGGTAGGAGACCGAGTCCTGAAAGATCGCGTGCGTTCCGACCACGATCTGGATCGAGCCGTCGACGAGCCCCATCAGGATCGCCTCGCGCGCCTTGCCCTTGTCGCGCCCTGTCAGCAGCACGATCTCCACGCCCGTGCCCTCGAGCATCTGGCGCAAGGTCTCGTAGTGCTGGCGCGCGAGAATCTCGGTGGGCGCAAGAAGCGCGCCCTGCCGCCCCGCCTCGACCGCGATCAGCAGCGCCGAGAGCGCCACCACCGTCTTGCCCGACCCGACGTCGCCCTGCAGCAGGCGCAGCATCGGCGCGGACTGGGCAAGATCGCCCTCGATCTCGCGGATCGAGCGCGCCTGCGCGCCGGTCAGTGCGAAAGGCAGGTGCAGCTTCGCGCGCAGCGAGCCGTCGCCGCTCAGCGGGGTCCCGCGCTGCGAGCGGTTGCTCGCGCGCACCAGCATCAGCGCCAGCGCATTGGCGAGCAGTTCGTCATAGGCAAGCCGGTCGCGCGCGGGCTCGTTTTTGGCCTTGTGCACTTCGGGCAGGGCCTCGTGCCAGGCCATCCAGCCGCTTTTCGCGATCTGGCTCGGCTCGATCCATTCGGGCAGTTCGGGCAAGAGCACGAGCGCCTGTGCGACCAGCCCCGCGAGCCGACCCTGGGTAAGTCCTTCGGAGAGCGGGTAGACCGCCTCGCGCGCCTGCGCCATCGCCTCGGCGGCGCTCTGCGTCACGTGTTCGGGATGCACGATCTGGAGCATCTGCCCGTATTGCTCGAGCTTGCCCGCGACCCAGCGCATCTCGCCCACCGGCAGCAGCTTGCGCGCGGTGTAGGAGGCGCGACCGAAGTAGGTGATCGTGCAAATGGTGCCGCGCTCGTCCTCGCAGACCACGCGAAAGGGCCCGCGCCCCGCAGAAGCGCGATGCTCGCGCACCGTGAGCGCGACGATGATGTTCTCGCCCACCCCGGCAGCGTCGAGGTCGGTGACCGCGCGCCGCTCCACGAAGCGGTCGGGCAGGTGATAGGCAAGGTCCTTGATCCGCGTCAGGCCGAGCTTCTCGAGCGGACGCATCAGCTTGGGGCCGACACCATCGAGGGAGTCGGTCTCGGCGAACAGGGGATTGAGCGCTTCGGGCCGCATCAGCGCCTCTTAGCGCGTGCCCGGTGCATTTCGCCAGACGCCTTGGAACACCGTTCACAGGCAGGTCGTTGGTTTTGGTGAGATCAACGATAAACGGAGAAAAGAGAGATGCTCCTGCCAAAGGGAACCGTGCTGGCCGTCGTCGATGGCGAGAACTTCGAACTCTACCGCAACACCGGCATGGAGTCCGATCCGAAGCTTTCCGCGCTCGATGTGCCCGATCTCGACGCGACGAACTATTCTGCCGGTGCCAAGGACCACGACAAGGTCTCGCGTTTCACCGCCGGTGGCCCCAAGGATCGGCCCGACAAGCTGGAGGAATCGGCCCACGTCGCGGCAGTCACCGAATGGCTCAACGGTCAGGTACTCAAGCACCAGTTTGATCGGCTGGTAGTCATCGCAGACCCGCGTTCGCTGGGCGAGATGCGCCGCCACTACCACAAGGAGCTGGAGAACGCGCTCGTCGGCGAGATCGCCAAGACCCTCACCGGGCGCAGGCCCGAGCAGCTCGTCAGCGCCGTGCACGGCTGACGTCTGCCTTTCGGGGGCTATTGGGCCCTCTCGGGGAAACGCCGCGCTCTGACGCCCGGCGCTCCCCGCGCTTGCTCATGGCCGCGTCGCATTGTAACGGCGCGGACATGAGCGAACTTCCTCCCCGCCTCGCCCGCCTCAAGTTCCGTGCCTGGCATCGTGGCACGCGCGAGGCAGACTACATGATCGGCTGCTTCTTCGATCGCTTCCACGCCGAGTGGAGCGAGGAGGAGATCGACCTGTTCGAGAAGGTCCTCGACGAGGAAGACGTCGACATCATGGCCTGGGCGCTGGGCACCCAGTCGATCCCTCCCGAATACCAGGGTCCGCTGATCGAGCGCATGATGAAGCTCGACTACGTCGTGATCCCGCGCTGAGAGGCGCCGAAAGCAAGACCCGCGTCCCGCGAGAAGCCTGCTTGCATCCGGAACGCTCTTTGCAAGCTGCACGAAGAGACCGATCCAGATGACTGATTTCGCACGCATCCTTTCCGCGACCTCCCCGCTGACGCTGGCCTCGGTCACGCGCGGCAGCCAGCCGCTGGTGATGGCGGACATGGCGCGGGCGGCGGCCGCTTCGGGCAAGGGTGCGCGCGCGGTCTTCGTCGCCGACAGCGAGGCGAGCATGAGTGCCGTCGCCGAAGCGGCGCGCTTCTTTGCCCCCGAGATCGAGGTCGTCGAGTTCCCCGCATGGGACTGCCTGCCCTACGACCGCGCCAGCCCCGCGCTCTCGGTGAGCGCCCGGCGTCTTGCCGCGCTCTACCGGCTTCAGGCGAAGCGCAGCGGTCCGCAGCTGCTGGTCACCACCACCAATGCCGTGCTGCAACGCGTGCTCACCCCGTTCCGCATTCGCGAATCGGTGCGCCACCTCAAGCCCGGCATGGAGATCGGGCACGAGAGCCTGATCGCGCTGCTGCGCCGACAGGGATACCAGCGCACAGACACCGCGATCGACGCAGGCGAGTTCGCAGTGCGCGGCTCGATCTTCGACATCGTGCCCTCGGGTCTGGGCGCAGGACTTCGCCTCGACTTCTTCGGCGACGAACTCGAGACGCTGCGCCTCTTCGACACCAATACCCAGCGCACGACCGGCACGGTCGAGGAACACCTGCTCGTCCCCGCCAGCGAGGCGCTGCTCGACGACAACAGTGTCAAGCGTTTCCGCAGCCGCTACCGCGAGAAGTTCGGCGCCAACGCCACGTCCGATCCGCTCTACCAGGCGGTCAGCGACGGGCGCCGCCTTGCGGGCATGGAACACTGGCTGCCGATGTTCGAGGACCGGCTCGTCACGCTGTTCGACCACATCGGCGAGAACGATCTGGTCGTGCTCGATTCGAGCGTGACCGGCGCTGCCGCCGAGCGCTTCGGCGACATCGCCGACTACTACCGCGCGCGCATGGAGACCTCGGGCCAGAAGGCGGGCTCGTATCGCCCGCTCGGCATCGCCCAGCTCTATCTCGAGGAGGACGAGTTCAAGGGCCTCGTCGAAGCCCAGCCCGCGCACCGCGCCGATCCCTTCGCACAGCCCGAAGGCGGCAAGGTCGTCGATTTCGGCTTCGGCAATGCCCGCGACTTCACGCCCGAGCGCGCCCGCGGCGACAACGTCTACAAGGCTGCGGCCAAGCATTTCCACGAGGTCGGCAAGACCGGCAGCAAGCCGATCCTCGCGGCCTATTCGACCGGCAGCCGCGCCCGTCTCGCCTCGATCCTCGGCGAAGCGGCGCAGGAGAACAAGTGGGGCACCGAGCCGCAGCTTGCCGAGACCTGGCAGGAGGCACTCGGCCTTGCCGTTCAGGGCCGCTCGGCAGCGCTGGTGCTGCCGCTCGAGACCGGCTTCTCGAGCGACGTGCTCGAGGTCGTCACCGAGCAGGACATTCTCGGCGACCGCCTCGTGCGTCGCAAGAAGAAGAAGAAGGACGTCGACGCCTTCCTTGCCGAACTCTCGGCACTGACGCCGGGCGATCTCATCGTCCACATGGACCATGGCATCGGCCGCTACGAAGGCCTGCAGTCGATCCCGGTCGGCCAGTCGCCGCATGACTGCGTGATGCTGGCCTACCATGGCGGCGACAAGCTTTACATCCCGGTCGAGAACCTCGACGTGCTCTCGCGCTACGGCTCGGAAGTAGAGGGAGCAGTGCTCGACAAGCTGGGCGGCGAGGCCTGGCAGAAGCGCCGTGCGCGCCTCAAGGAGCGCATCAACGAGATTGCCGGCGAGCTGATGAAGACCGCCGCCGCACGCGCGCTGCGCAAGGCCCCGGCGCTCGTTGCCGAGGAAAACTCGCTCAACCAGTTCGTCGAGCGCTTCCCATGGCAGGAGACCGAGGACCAGGAAGTGGCGATCTCCGACGTGCTCGAGGACCTGTCGAGCGGACGTCCGATGGACCGCCTCGTGTGCGGCGACGTCGGCTTCGGCAAGACTGAGGTCGCGCTGCGCGCCGCCTTCGTCGCGGCCATGGCCGGGCAGCAGGTCGCGGTCGTCGCGCCCACGACCCTGCTCGCACGCCAGCACTTCTCGGGCTTTGCCGAGCGCTTCTCGGGCTTTCCCCTCAATGTCGGGCGCCTCTCGCGCCTCGTGCCGGAAAAGGAAGCGCGCGCCACGCGCGAGGGGCTGGCCGACGGCACGATGGACGTCGTCTGCGGCACGCACGCGATCCTCTCCAAGATGGTCAGCTTCAAGCGGCTCGGCCTCGTCATCGTCGATGAGGAACAGCGCTTCGGCGTTACGCACAAGGAGAAGCTAAAGCAGCTTCGCGCCGACGTTCACGTCCTGACCCTGACCGCGACGCCGATCCCGCGCACGCTGCAGATGGCGATGTCGGGCCTGCGCGAACTCTCCACCATCCAGACCCCGCCGGTCGACCGCCTTGCCGTGCGCACCTACGTGATGGAGTGGGACGACATGGTGATGCGCGAGGCGCTGCTGCGCGAACACCATCGCGGCGGGCAGAGCTTCATCGTCGTGCCGCGCATCTCGGACATGGCCGAAGTCGAGATCTGGCTCGCAAAGAACGTGCCCGAGGTGAAGGTTATCTCCGCCCACGGCCAGATGTCGGCGGGCGAGGTGGAGGAGCGCATGAGCGCGTTCTATGAGGGCAAGTACGAGGTGCTGCTCGCCACCACCATCGTCGAGAGCGGGATCGACATCCCGCGCGCCAATACCATCATCATCCACCGCGCCGACCGTTTCGGCCTTGCCCAGCTCTACCAGCTGCGCGGCCGTGTCGGACGCTCGAAGCTTCGCGCCTACGCTTACCTCACGACACCGCCCGACCAGCAGCTGTCCGAAGTGGCCGAAAAGCGCCTCAAGGTCCTCTCCGACCTCGACAGCCTGGGCGCAGGCTTCCAGCTAGCCAGCCACGACCTCGACATCCGCGGCGCGGGCAATCTGCTGGGCGACGAGCAGTCGGGCCACATCCGCGAAGTCGGCTTCGAGCTCTACCAGTCGATGCTCGAGGACGCGATCATGGCCGCGCGCGCGGGCGGCGTCGGTCTGGAGAAGGACACCTCGGGCCTTTCGCCGCAGATCACTGTCGATGCGCCGATCATGATCCCCGAGGACTACGTTCCCGACCTCGCTGTACGCATGGCGCTCTACCGCCGCCTCAACGATGCCGAAGGGCAGGAAGAGGTCGAGGCGCTCTCCGCCGAGATGATCGACCGTTTCGGCCCCCTCCCCGCACCGACCGCCAACCTGGTCAAGCTCATCCAGATCAAGCGGCAGGCAATCGAGGCGCATATCGCCAAGATCGACGTGGGCGCGCGCGGGACGCTGGTCAGCTTCCACAATGACAGCTTCCCCAATCCCATGGGCCTCATCGCCTATGCCGATCGCCTGCAGGGCACGATCAAGCTGCGCCCCGACAACAAGCTCGTCGTCTCGCGCGCCTGGGCCGACCCCAAAGCCCGCCTCAATGGCCTGCTCCAGCTCACCAAGGGCCTTGCCGGGGTGGCGCGCAAGGCGGGCTGAGGCGCAAGCGACTGTTAAGTCTCGGGTTATCCCCTTTCACAACAAAGATATAAAGTATCCTTGCACGGAAACGGAAACGCCCGCACAGTGTCGTTTCGGGTCTCAATTCCAGTACAGGGTACCACATGAAAGCAATATCGATGCTCGCCGCCATCCCCCTCGTGGCGCTTGCACAGCCCGCGTTCGCGCAGAAGGGCGATGCTCCGAACGCCGCGAAGATGCACGACGAGAAGGTCGCCGAGCAGATCGCCGACAGCTGGGCCAGCGCTCCTGTCGAGGAAGTGACCAAGACCACCAAGGGCTCTGTCAGTGTCGATGGCCGCTCGATCGCCTATACCGCGACGGCGGGCACGCTGACCCTGCGCGATGCCAAGGGCAAACCGACCCAGAGCATCTTCTACACCGCCTACACCGCGCCCGGTAAGAACCGCCCGGTCACCTTCTTCTACAATGGCGGTCCCGGCTCGGCATCGGTCTGGCTGCGCATGGGCAGCTTCGCACCGACCAAGGTGACGACCTCGGACCCGGTCGCGGTCGCCCCTGCCCCTTACCCGGTCGGCCCCAACCCCGACAGCCTGATCGGCTCGACCGACATGGTCTTCCTCGACGCACCCGGCTCGGGCTACTCGCGCGCGCTGGGCGACACCGATCCCGGCGCGTTCTATGGCGTCGACCAGGACGTGAATGCCTTTGCCGACGCGATCCAGCGCTACATCACCAAGAACGGACGCTGGGGCGATCCCAAGTACATCTTCGGCGAGAGCTACGGCACGACGCGCTCGGGCGCCCTGTCCGAGGAAATGGAAGGGCGCGGCATGTCGCTCAACGGCGTGATCCTGCTCTCCTCGATCATGAACTACGGCATCCGCCAGTCCGGCTTCGACAATATCCACATCGGCTACCTGCCCAGCTATGCCGCGACCGCCTGGTACCACAACAAGGTGGCCGACCGCCCTGCCTCGCTCGACCAGTTCGTCGAGCAGGCGCGCCAGTTCGCCAATGGCCCTTACGCCTCTGCGCTGGGCAAGGGTTCCGACATCACCCCGGCCGAGGAAGATGCGGTCGCGCGCGAGATGAGCCGCTTCACCGGCCTCTCTGTAGACTACATCAAGAGCGCCAACCTGCGCGTCGATCTCAGCCGCTTCCGCAAGGAACTGCTGCGCGGCGAACGCGAGACGCTGGGCCGCTTCGACTCGCGCTACACCGGCACCGATGCCGATGCAGCCGGCGAAGGCCCTGAGTACGATCCCTCGAGCACCGGCATCACCGGCCTGTACATCTCCAGCTTCATGGACCAGCTGCACACCAAGTTCGGCTATGATACCGACCTCACCTACCGCCGCAGCGCGCGCGAGGCCGGCAATTTCAACTGGGACTGGTCGCACAAGGCACCGGGCTACGGTTATTCGAGCCAGCAGAACCTCGTCGACGTGACTGCCGACCTGAGCCGTGCGATGCGTACCAACCCGCATATGCGCGTGCTCTCGCTCAACGGCTACTACGACATGGCGACGCCGTTCCACTCGACCGAGCGCGACCTCAAGCACATGATGCTCAAGCCCGAGCTGCGCTCGAACCTCATGTTCAAGTACTACCCGGCCGGGCACATGATCTACCTCAATCCAGAAGCACTGCACCAGATGCGCCTCGACCTCGAGGCCTTCTACGCGCAAGGCGCGCGCTGAGGCACAGAGCTCCGCAAAACCGAGCAAGGAAAAGGGTCCCGGCGCAAACCGGGGCCCTTTTTCATGCAGGTGTCGATCGCTCTGCCCTGACCGTGTCAGACCGTCAGGCGAACCTGCTCAGCTACTGCCGAGTTCTGCCCTCGCCAATGTATCGAACAGCGCGACGCTCATCGGCTGCGCGCGCAGGAAGCCCTGATAGTAGCTGCAGTGCTCGCGCGCGACGACCTCGCGCTGGGCCTCTTCCTCGATCCCTTCCGCGATCACTTCCATGTCGAGTGCCTGCGCCATCGCGACAATGGCGCGCAGCACCGCGACGTCGCGGCTGTCTTCGGTCACCCCCTCGATCATCGCGCGGTCAAGCTTGAGGTAGTGGATCGGCAGGACCTTGAGATAGCGGAAGTTGCAGAAGCCCGCGCCGAAATCATCGAGCGCGACGCGAATCCCCTGCGCCGAGAACTCCGCCATGATCTGCGCCACTGCGGTGACGTCGGCGATGAGCGACTGCTCGGTGATCTCCAGCGTGAGGCGGCGCAGCGGAAAGCCGCTCTCGCGCACCAGATCGAGCATCTGATGGGTATAGCTCTCGAAGGCGAGATCGGCGGGCGTCACGTTGACCGAGAGGCGAAGTTCGCCCGGCCACTCGCGCGCCGCGAACAGCGCCTTGCGCGCGATATGGCGCGACAGCGGGCCCACGTGATCGACACGCTCGGCAATGCTGAACAGCGCCCCTGCCCCGATCCTGCCCAGCTCCGGGTGATCCCAGCGCGCCAGCGCCTCGGCGCCCGTCAGGCTGTCGTTCACAAGGCTGAACTGAGGCTGGAAAAGCACTTCGATCTCGTCGCGGTCGATCGCGCCGAGCAGATCTGCCTCGAGCTGCGCGGCCGAGCGTCCGGGTAAGGTCGCCTCACCGTCGGCCCAGACAAGCCGGTGCCCGGGCTGCTCGCTCGCGTCGAACAGCGCGTGTCCGAGCCGGTCGAGCATCGCTTCGCTGGTTTCCTGCGCAAGCGTGCGGATGAGAGCGAAGCGCGGCGAGAGACGCACGATACCTGCCGTCACCGCCACAGGCCGGGCGACGAGGTCCGCAAGCTGGTCGGCCAGCAACTGCCAGCGCTCGCGGCTGCACGCGACATTGGCCGCGAGGACGAAAGCGCCGTTGCCGGCCTCGGCGAGAACCCAGGGGCCATCGATCTCTGCAGCGGCGAAATGGGCAATGCGCCCTGCCACTTCGCGCAGCGCGCCATCGCTCGCGGCAGCGCCGTAAGCCATGTCCACGCTGTCGAGGCGGCGCAGGCCGATCATCAGGGCATGGACATGCGCATGATGGAGCTCGCGTGCGGCTTCCTCGCGCCAGCCAGCCACCGCAGCGTGAAGCGCCTCGAGACCGCGCACGCCGCCCGGCGGTGCCGCACGCCTGCGCGTGCGCTGCGAAACCGGGCCTGTGTGCGTAGCGTCCATGCTGTCTCCTTGCCCCAAACCCCTTGCCAAACGGTTCAAAATTTTCCAGCCAAATCAGCCGAGGGTCTCGGCCTGTCCCGATTGGGCACAGCCGGTAGACTGGAGCGACCAAGGCAAACGTGCAGCAGGACCCGACAATGGCAGGAAATTTCGATACGCCGGACAGTGCAGGCACGGCGATCACGCAGCCCATCGGCGGCGGTCCGCTCAAGCTCGCGCTCATCGTCTCGGACAGCGGCAAGGCGCAAAGCGGCGCCGTAGCGCTGCGCAAGGCGCATTCCTGGGTCAAACCCGAGGAGGCCGACGTGCTGGTCGTGGTCGGCGGCGACGGCTTCCTGCTCCACGTTCTGCACGAACTGCTCGACCGCGACGTGATCAAGCCCTGCTTCGGGCTCAACCTGGGCACGGTGGGCTTTCTCATGAATGGCCAGCACGACGACACCCGCCCGCTCGTCGAACGCGTGATGCAGGCACACCGCGTCCCGGTCAGCCCGCTGCGCATGCAGGTCACGACCGGCTCGGGCGAAGTCCATAGCTACTACGCGATCAACGAAGTGTCGCTGCTGCGCGAAACGCGCCAGACAGCCAAGCTGGAAGTGCGCATCAACGGCAAGGTACGCATGGAGGAACTCGCCGGCGACGGCATCCTCGTCGCCACTCCGGTTGGCTCGACCGCCTACAACCTCTCGGCCAACGGCCCGATCCTGCCACTGGGATGCCGCATGCTGGCGATGACCCCGATCAGCCCGTTCCGGCCGCGCCGCTGGAAAGGCGCGATCCTGCCCGAGAGCGCCGAGGTCGAGTTCCGCATCCGCGAGCCCGGCAAGCGCCCGGTCGCCGCCGTCGCCGACCAGAAGGAAGTGCGCGACGTCAGCACCGTACGAATCGCAGCGGCGAAGGAAAAGGAACTCACCCTCCTTTTCGACCCCGGCTTCACCCTCGAGGAACGTATTTTCGCCGAGCAATTTCAGGTCTGAAGCTAGGCCTTCTGCGGGCTTTAGGACCTCGCCCGAAACTTTCTCGCGGCTCGCGGCAAATTTTCTGAAGAGCGGGGTTGCCAACCCGGAAGGCCCTGCGTATAGGCGCACACCTGCCCGGCGGTGGCGACATCAAAGGGCTGCTCCCCGATAGCTCAGCGGTAGAGCATTCGACTGTTAATCGAATGGCCGTAGGTTCGAATCCTACTCGGGGAGCCATTTCCTTTCCCAAGGAAATCAAAGGCTCGCAAGTCACAACCGGCGCAAGGCCAGTGCGACACAGGCCGCTTCCACAACATCGTTGATTCTCAGCCGAGCGCTGACGATTGCCGTCTTACGACTGCGTCGGGTCAGTGCACCGCGGCGAGCGTGCGTACCTGCTGGAAATCGAGCTCCTGCGAATGGCCGGCATCCCAGGCCTCGCGCCAGCGCGGGTTGCGGTAGGGATTCGCTTCCGATGCGATTCCGTCGCGCGCCGCCTTCTGGCCCCACAGCCTTGCCTGGTAGATCGATGCCATGTGCCTATGCCTTCTCTATCGGAGGATACGCATGATGCAATGCAACCCGGTTCTCCGTGTTCCGGCTTCGCCGACCAGCTGCATCCCGCACACGATGAAGCGTAAGTGCCTTTTTGACCAGATGCTGCACTGCAATGCCGGAAGCCTGTCCAGCACTGGCACAAGATGAAATCGTGGCTTTGCGAACGGGAACCACTCGCGCATCAGACGGTTCGACTAACTGATCGACCGGACTGGCCGAAAGGCCATCGCAAACCCGTTCGGTCGGCCCTAGTTCGAAGGCCGGTCGGGACGCGTTGTCCGGGCCGGTCCATCTGTTCGTTGCGCATGACTGTTCGTCGCGGGATTCTTATGCAGACCTACACCCTCAAGTACTTCGACGATGCCGTGGGGCTGGAGAAGCGGATTGAGTTCAAAGCCGCCCATGCCGGTGGCGCACTCGTGGTCGCCAAGAACGAGGCTCCCGACCGTCATGCCGAACTGTGGGAAGACGGTCGGCGCATCTGCATCCTCTATCGCCGCGAGGACGTCTGGCAGATACGCCCCTGAGCGCTCCACACCACGCGAATCTTGACCAAACGCAAGAAGGGCCGCCGTAGTCGCTACGGCGGCCCTTCTTGCTTTCGTTGCGGGTTACACGCCCGCGAGGGGCGACCGTGAGGCCACCCCTTCGTTACGGCAACGCTCAGACGAGCGCGCCGTGGCAGTGCTTGTACTTGTTGCCCGAGCCGCAAGGGCACAGTGCATTGCGACTGATGTTCATGTCGGCATAGGGATTTTCAGCCGTGCCGCCCGGGCTCGCCGAAGCGACGGGGCTGCCGGCGAGCGAACCGAAATGTGCTGCCATCTGCGCGGACCCGTCGCCGTCGTTGCTGTTGTCCATGCCGGTCAGCGGATCGATGTGCCCGGTGAGGAAGTCGGGAAGCTCGGGAAGCTCGACCGGTTCAGGCATGCGCAACTCGCTGACCGAAAGAATGCGGGTCACGTCCTCGCGGATGCCTTCCAGCATGCGTTCGAACAGGCTGAAGGCCTCGGTCTTGTACTCGTTGATCGGGGTCTTCTGGGCATAGGCACGCAGGAACACCACCTGGCGCAGCGCATCGAGCGTGGCGAGGTGCTCCTTCCAGTGGTGATCGAGGCGATCGAGCATGATCGACTTCTCGACCTGACGCCAGATCGCCGGGTCGTCGCGTTCCATCTTGGCCTGCATCTTTTCCGCGGCCATGGCCGCGAGGCGTTCCTCGATGACTTCGGGATCGACGCCGTCCTCATCGACCCACTGCTCGATCGGCGCGTCGAGGCCGAGGATGTCGGCAGCGGCTGCCTTGAGCCCCTCGATGTTCCAGTGCTCGGGGTAGGAGCCCTGCGGACAGGCATCGGCGACCATCGCGTTGACGGTGTCGTTGCGCATGTCGACGACGACATCGTCGAGCGTATCGGCATCCATGATGTCCGAGCGCTGCTCGTAGATCACCTTGCGCTGGTCGTTCATCACGTCGTCGTATTCGACGACCTGCTTGCGCATCTCGTAGTTGCGCGCCTCGACCTTCTTCTGTGCGGTCTCGATCGCCTTGGAGAGCCACTTCGAGCCGATCGCCTCGCCGTCCGCGAGGTTGCTGTTCATCATCTTCGAGAACAGCGTGTCGGGGCCGAAGATGCGCAGCAGGTCATCCTCGAGGCACAGGTAGAACTTGGATAGGCCCGGGTCGCCCTGACGGCCCGAACGGCCACGCAGCTGGTTATCGATGCGGCGGCTTTCATGGCGCTCGGTACCGATCACGCACAGGCCGCCCGCTTCGAGCACCTGGGCCTTCTCCGCCGCGATCTCTTCCTTGAGACGCACGAGAGCGGCTTCGCGCTCGGGTCCTTCGGGGATCTCGGCGAGCTCGTCGTCCATCCGGAACTCGAGGTTGCCGCCCAGCTGGATGTCGGTACCACGGCCCGCCATGTTGGTGGCGATGGTCACGGCGCCAAGGCGCCCCGCCTGCGCCACGATGTGCGCTTCCATCTCGTGGAAGCGCGCATTGAGCACCGAGTGCTTGACGCCTTCCTTGTTGAGGAAGTCGGAAAGCAGCTCGGACTTCTCGATCGAGACGGTGCCCACGAGGACCGGCTGGCCCTTCTCGTTCTTCTCCCGGATAAGCTTGGCGATGGCGCCGAACTTGTCGAGCGTGTTCTTGTAGAACTCGTCCTCCTCGTCGATGCGCTGCACCGGAACGTTGGTCGGGATCGAGACGACGTTCATCTTGTAGATGTCGAAGAACTCGGCGGCCTCAGTCGCCGCAGTACCGGTCATGCCCGAAAGCTTGGGGTACATGCGGAAATAGTTCTGGAAGGTAATCGAGGCGAGCGTCTGGTTCTCGGGCTCGATATTGACGCCTTCCTTGGCCTCGACCGCCTGGTGCAGACCGTTCGACCAGCGACGCCCGTCCATCATGCGGCCCGTGAACTCGTCGATGATGACGACCTTGCCGTCCTTGACGATGTAGTCGGTGTCGCGCTTGAACATCTTCACGGCCTTGAGGGCCTGGTCGAGGTGGTGGACCACCTGCGTGTTCTCGACGTCGTAGAGATTGGTGCCAACCAGCAGACCCGCGGTCTCGAGCAGACGCTCCACGTTCTCCGCGCCGTCCTCGGTAAGGGTGACGCTCTTGGTCTTCTCGTCGCTCTCGTAGTCCTCGTCGCTGAGCTGCTTAACGATCGCGTCGACCGCGATGTAGAGCTCGGACTTGTCGTCGGTCGGACCCGAAATGATCAGCGGGGTGCGCGCCTCGTCGATCAGGATCGAATCGACCTCGTCGACGATCGCGAAGTTGAAGGGGCGCTGCACCATCTGGCTGCGCTCGTGCTTCATGTTGTCGCGCAGGTAGTCGAAGCCGAACTCGTTGTTCGTGCCGTAGGTGATATCGGCGGCATAGGCCTCGCGGCGCTGGAACTCGTCGAGGTTCGGCACGATCACGCCGATGGTGAGCCCCATGAAATTGTGCAGCTTGCCCATGGTCTCGGCGTCGCGACGGGCGAGATAGTCGTTCACGGTGATGACGTGCACGCCCTTGCCCTCGAGCGCGTTGAGGTAGGTCGCGGTGGTCGCGACGAGCGTCTTGCCCTCGCCGGTGCGCATTTCCGCGATCTCGCCGCGGTGAAGCACGATGCCGCCGATCATCTGCACGTCGAAGTGGCGCATGCCGAAGACACGCTTCGATGCCTCGCGCACCGTAGCAAAGGCCTCGGGCAGGATGTCATCGAGGCTCGAGCCGTTCGCGAGCAGTTCGCGGAACTTCTGAGTCTGGGCGGAAAGTTCCTCGTCGCTCATCGCCTCGAGCGTGGGCTCGAAAGCCTCGATCTGGGCGACGACCTTGGAGAGAGACTTGACGTAGCGTTCGTTTGACGAACCGAAGATGGACTTGACGAGTGCGCCGAGCATGGCGGGAAATCCCTGTTTTTTCGAAATATCGATATGAATATGGAGGACGCGCGCGAGCATGTGGGCCGGCACGTCCGGTCAGCTCTCGCAAGAGCCGCAATCCGGGGGCGATCCGCGTGGCACGGACCTTGCCCTGCTATTCGCGGGCGCGGTCGATCCGGGTGAGAACCGCAGGAACCGAGCGCACCGCGGGCGCGATCTCGCGCGACGGGGCATGGATGCGAGTATTGCGCCAGCCCGGCTCGGGCAGCCTCGCCAGCGCGACAGGCGCACGCGGGGCCTTGGTCGCGGCTGCCTCGGCAATCATCCGGACCTGCTGCGCCGAAGGCAACTGCGCTGCACGCGCCTGCTGCGCCGAAGCAGGCGCGGCGAGGCCCGTAAGCAGGGCAAGCAGGGTCAGGATCAGGCGATTGGCCATTGCCACCAGATAGGAAGCCAAGGCACGGCTGTCTACCGCGCAATGGCCACTGTTCGCCGGGAAGTGTAGCCGGACCTGATCGAGTACCCGCAGCAATCGGCGTGCCTGCGCCGATTGCATCCTTGACCCAGCGTCAAGGGGCGCTACCGACTTGCGCCATGTCCGACACCGTCTCTCCGCTCGCCTCGCCCTTCCCCGCCCTCCCGCAGATCGCGGGCGTCACCCCGCGCGTCGCGCGTGCCGGGTACAAGGACTGGGGCCGCTGCGACCTGACCTACGTGACCTTCGATGAGGGCACTGCGGTTGCCGGCGTGTTCACAAGGAACGTTTGCTGCTCTTCCGAGGTCGAGATCGGTCGCGACAACCTCGCACAGGGCTCGGCCCGCGCGCTAGTGGTCAATGCAGGCAACTCGAATGCCTTCACCGGCTACCGTGGGCGCGAAGCGGTGGAACAGATCATGGCGCAGGTCGCCGAGCATCTGGGATGCACGAAGGAGGAAGTGTTCGTGTCCTCGACCGGCGTGATCGGTGTGCCGCTGCCCAAGGACAAGGCCCGCGAGGGTCTGGAGAAGGCACTCGTCGCGCAGCCGTGCTCGTGGAACGAGGCGGCCGAGACCATCGGTACCACCGACACCTTCGCCAAGGGCGCGACGGCAAGCGCCATGATCGGTGAGACGAAAGTCACGATCAGCGCGATCATCAAGGGTTCGGGCATGATCGCCCCCGACATGGCGACGATGCTCGGCTACGTCTTCACCGATGCCGCGGTATCGCCTGCGTTCCTGCAGGAATGCCTCTCCGCTGCGAACACGCGCACGTTCTCGTGCATCACGGTCGATTCGGACACCTCGACCAGCGATACCGTCCTCGCCTTCGCGACCGGCAAGGCAAGCAACGCACCGCTCGTCGACGCAAACAGCCCCGGCGCCGATGCCTTTGCCGCCGCGATCCACGACGTCTGCCGCCAGCTCGCCCACCTCGTCGTACGCGACGGCGAAGGCGCGAACAAGTTCATCGCGGTCTCGGTCTCGGGCGCCGTTTCGGACGAGAGCGCGCGCAAGGTCGGCATGGCCATCGCCAACTCGCCGCTGGTCAAGACCGCCATCGCGGGCGAAGACGCCAACTGGGGCCGCGTGGTCATGGCCGTGGGCAAGGCAGGCGAGCCCGCCGACCGCGACCGCCTCTCGATCGGCTTTGGCGGCACCTGGGCCGCGAGGAACGGTCTGCCGCTCGCCGACTATGACGAGGCTCCGGTGGCAGCGCACCTCAAGGGCCAGGACGTGACCATCGAGGTCGACCTGGGCATGGGGGACGGCGCCGCCACGGTGTGGACCTGCGATCTCACGCATGGCTACATCTCGATCAACGCCGACTACCGGAGCTGACATGAGCCGGACCACGCCTACTCTGACCGTCTGGGGCCGGCTCAACTCGCACAACGTCAAGAAAGTCGTCTGGTTCGCAGAGGAACTGGGCCTCTCCTACCGCCGCATCGACGTGGGCGGCGCGTTCGGCTTCAGCGAGGAATACCTCGCCAAGAACCCCAACCGCCTGATCCCCACCATCGAGGACGGCAAGATCACCTTGTGGGAATCGAACGCGATCCTGCGCTACATGGCGGCTGAATACGGCGGCCCGCGCTGGTTCGCGAACGATCCCATCGACCGCGCGCTCGCCGACCGCTGGATGGACTGGCAGTTCGCCTATGCCGACGCGCAGCGCGATGCCTTCCTCGGCTTTGCCCGCACCGCGCCCGAGGATCGCGATGCGGCCAAGATCGAGCGCTCGATCGCGGCCTGCGCAAAGCATCTCGCGGTGCTCGACGCGCACCTCGCCACTACGCCCTACCTTTCGGGCAACGATTTCGGCATCGGCGACATCCCGATGGGCGTCTACATCCACACCTGGTCGGCGCTGCCCTTCGACAAGCCTGCCTTTCCCAACGTCACGGCATGGTACGAGCGCATCCGCAGCCGCGCAGGCTATGCCGACAACGTGATGATCCCGCTGACCTGACGCGAGAGGATACGCAAGCCATCATGATCACCCCTGCCCTCACCAGCGCGGTCGAAGCGATCATGCGCGAAGCCTCGGACCGCGCCATCGCCCCGCGCTATCGCAAGCTCGAGCAGGACCAGATCATTGACAAGGCGCCCGGCGACGTCGTCACCATCGCCGACCGCGAGAGCGAGGCCATGCTCACCGCACGCCTCTCGAACCTGCTGCCCGAAGCGTGCGTCGTGGGCGAGGAAGCGGTCCACGCCGATCCCGAGGTCATGGCCCGGCTCAAGGACAAGCTGTGCTGGATCGTCGATCCGCTCGACGGGACGATGAACTTCGCGCAGGGCAAGGCCCCGTTCGGCGTGCTCGTCGCGCTCGCCGACAAGGGCGAGACCATCGGGGGCTGGATCCTCGACACGCTCTCGGGGCGGTTCTGCCATGCAGGACTTGGCACCGGAGCCTTCGTCGAAGGCTACAAGGTCTCTGCGCGCAGCACCGGGCAGGAGCCGCCGGTCGCCGCGATCTCGACGCTGTTCCTCGATCCCGAGCAGCGCGAGCAGGTCAAGGCACAGGTCGAGCCGCACTACACGCTGGTCGACATCCCGCGCTGCGCCGCCGAGCAATATCCGCGCCTCGTGCTGGGCACCAACGACATCTCGGTCTTCAACCGCACGCTGCCCTGGGACCATGCCGCAGGCGTACTTTTCCTCAACGAGGCCGGCGGCAAGGCCGCGCGCCCCGACGGAAGCCCCTACCGTGTCGACGAATACGAACGCACCGAACTGATCGGCGCCTCGAGCCCCGCACTGTGGGACGACTTCGCCGCAATCGTCGCCGAGATGCAGGCCTGAGGCCAAGCCTCCGGACAAAACGAAAAGGCCGCAGGCAACCTAGTGCCTGCGGCCTTTTTCCTTGTCGACGTCAGGGCTCCTTGCGGCGCCCTGCCGCGATCAGATCTCGCCTTCGATCCAGCCCTTGAGCGCGCTCTTGGGCGCTGCACCGAGCTTCTGGGCAACCGCCTCGCCGTTCTTGAACAGCACCATCAGCGGGATCGACTTCACGCCGATCTGGCCGGGGATGTCGGTGTTGGCCATGATGTCCATCTTGGCGATGGTCACCTTGTCGCCGAGTTCGTCACTGATCTCTTCGAGAGCCGGGCCGATCATCTTGCACGGACCGCACCAGTCAGCCCAGAAATCCACGAGGACGGGCTTGTCGGACTTGAGGACATCGTCCTCCCAGCTGGAATCGGTGACGGCGATGGTGGGCATGGATTAACTCCTCATAACTGCGTTTGCAGGCAATCTGCTTTGGATGGCAATCTAGTGATGAAACGGCCCGGAGCAACGCCCCCGGCCAAAAGGTTTACTCGGGCACGGCCAAGTCCGGCTTGTGCAGGGCAAGGACCTCGCCGGGAACGGTGATCAGGCGCGGCGCGGCAGTGTAGAGCAGCGCGACCTCGACACGGCGCCCCGGGAAGGTGACCCCGAGCGCGGCGGCATAGGCCCCCATCTGGCGCAAGATCCCGCGCGGAACCTCGTCGAGGCTCGCGGGCGGGCGACGCGAGGTCTTGTAGTCGACCAGCCGCACGCTCTCCTCGCCGATCACCAGCCGGTCGATCGTGCCCGCGACCACCTGCCCGCCGACGAGCGCTGCCACCGGCACTTCGGCAAGGCTGCCCGGCGCGAAGAGCTCGGCCCATTCGGGATTGTCGATTACCGCCAGCGCATCGCCCAGCAGACCTTCGCGCATGTTCGCGTCGAGATCGGCCGCGTTTCGTGCCAGCCATGCTCTCGCTAGCGTCTCGCGTTCGCCCGGTACGGCCTCGGGCAGGCTTTCGAGCAGCTTGTGCACGAGCGTACCGCGCCGGGCCGCATCGCGCCCTGCCCCGGGCGGAAACGGCGGATCGGGCGCATCGTCCTCGCCCAGCGAGGAAGGCGCGAGCGGACGTGGCGGACGCGGTTCGGCGGCAGGCGCCCGGCCCAGCCAGGCCGGCAATACCTCGGCCAGCGGTAGCTCGGGCGAGGCGCTGGGCAGCGTTACGCTGGCTGCGGGCGTACCGCTCTCGCAGCGCGCGCCCCAGACCGGGTCAGCAACTTCAGCGGCTTCGGGGAACAGCGCGCGCAAGCGGGCGTACCAGCTTTGCGGTGCGGGCATACCCTTGTCGCGCGAGCCAAGCGCGCCGCCGACGAAGAGCGCTTCCTCGGCACGGGTCATGGCGACGTAGAGCAGGCGCCAGTGCTCCTGCGCGGCAGCCTCCTTGTCGGCCTCGACTTCTTCGAGGATCGGCCCCAGCTTCTCGTGCTTCCCGACAGGGGGCAGCGGGATGCGCCGCGCCGGATCGCGCGGATCGGGAAGGTCGACGTCGGCGGGGCGCGCGTTCTCGGGATTGCCCGCCGCATCGGCAAGGATCACGATGGGTGCCTGAAGCCCCTTCGAGCCGTGCACCGTCATCACCCGCACCAGCCCGCCCGCGTGGTCCGCCTCGCGCTTCAACTCACCGTCGCCCGCATCGAACCAGGCCAGGAAACCGGCAAGGCTCGGCGTCGCGCTCGCGCCATAGGCGCGCGTCGCGTTGACCAGTTCGTCGATCGGATCGTTCGCCTCGCTGCCCAGCCGTGCGACGAGACGGCGCCGCCCCTGCCATGGCCCGACGAGAAGCCATTGCAGCAGCTCCTGCGGCGGCGCGAAGTCGGCGCGACCGAGCAGTTCGCCAAGTTGATGCAGCACGCGCCCGACCTCGGGATCGCCCGAGCGACGCAAGTGATCCCACAAGTGTACCCGCTTCTCGCGCCAGCCATGTTCGAGCAGCTGCTCCTGGCTCCAGCCGACCAGCGGGGAGACCAGCAGGCTGGCAAGATTGAGATCGTCGAGCGGCTGGGCAGCGAAGCGCAGCGCGGCGACGAGATCCCTCACCGCGAGCGGCGCACCGAGCCGCAGGCGGTCGACGCCCGCGACCGGAACGCCCGCCGCATGCAGCCGCGCGACGATCAGCCCGGCCAGCTCCTTGCGCTGGCGCACCAGCACCATGATGTCGCCCGCCTCGGCGCGGCGGCGCGTACCCTTGACCAGGGTGAAACCCGGCCCATGCTCGTCAAGCCAGCTGCGCACCTGCTCAGCAATGGCATCGGCCATGCGTCGTTCGGGCCGCGAGATCCAGGTCTCCTTGTCCTCGCCGTCGTCATCGCCCGCATCGGCGATCTCGTCCTCTTCCTCGTCGCCCGCTGCCGCGCCGATGGGGCGCCACAAGGCCACGTAGCCGGGCCGCTCCTGCCCCTCGTGCCGCTCGGGCGCACGGTCGAGACCGAACTGGCCAGGCCCGATCCCGGCGATGGCTTCGTCAACGAAGTCGAGCACGGTCTGCGCCGTGCGGAAACTGCGGTCGAGACCCAGCTCGACCAGCTCGCGCGCTCCATCCTCGCCGCGCAGAACCTCGGCGTTGTGAGCTGCCGCATTCATCGCCGCTCGCACGCGGTCGGCGGCCTTGCGGAAGTTCTCCGGGCTCGTACCCTGAAAGCGGAAGATCGCCTGCTTGTAGTCGCCGACTACGAAGAGCGTGCGCATGGCGTCCTCGTGCTGGCCGACCCCGGCCCAGAACTCGCCCGCCATGGCGAAGATGATCGCCCACTGCGCCGCGTTGGTATCCTGCGCCTCGTCGACGAGGATATGATCGAAGCGGCGGTCGAGCTTGTAGCGGATCCAGTCGGCCTGCTCCTTGTTGGCGAGCAGGTCGGCAGCGCGACGGATCTGGTCGTCGAAGTCGATCAGCCCCTCGCGCTGCTTGGCCTCGTCCCAGGCGAGCGCGAAGGCGCGCCCGAGCCTGAGCGCGGGCACCAGTCGCTCGGCAAGGTCGAGCAGGTTTGCAAGAGCCCGCACAGCGCGGATGCATTCGACCACGCGCGCGGCATAGTCGGCATAGGCCGGATCGATCTTCTCCTGCGACTTGGCCGCCTTGGGCTCGTCCTTTTGCGTCAGGAATACGCTCGCGAGGCCCTCGATCGAGGCAGCTCGCTGTTCAGGCGCGCCGAGCAGCCACTCGCTGATCGCTTCAACCGCACCGAGCCCGGTCTTCGTGCCCCACTCGTGGTTGATCTCCATGCAGCGGCGCAGCGAGGCGACATCGAAACCGGCATCGCTGCACAGTGCTGCCAGCATTTCTGCATCGGCATCGCCGGGCAGGCCGAGCATGCGCAGGACATGGCCGCGCATCTCGCCCGCCTGCCACGAGCCGGGACCGAACCAGGCCTCGCGCGCGGAGGCGCAGCGCAGGAGAAACGGCAGGATCGCATCGCTGCCGTGGCGCAGCGAAAGTGCGGCCAGTGCTTCGATCAGGCCGGGATCGCCCGAAAGCGGGTTCTCGGCATCGACCAGCAGGTCGACGAGCACCTGATGCGCCAGCAGGATGCGCTCGCGGTCCTCCATCGGGCGGCTGCCCGGGATCAGGTCGGCCTCGAGCGGGAAAGTCGCCAGCAACCACTGCGAGAAGGCGTGGATGGTGTCGATGCGCAAGCCACCGCCCGGACAATCGAGCACGGCGGCAAAGAGGGTGCGGGCGCGGGCGATGGTCTCGCCGTCGCCGCGCGCACCGATCGCCTCGAGCCGGGTGAACAGCTCGGTGTCGGAGAGGCGCACCCACTCGGCTAGCGTACCGTTGATGCGCGCGGCCATCTCGGTCGCGCCCGCCTTGGTGAAGGTCAGGCACAGGATCTGCCCCGGCTCCACCCCGGGCTGGAGCAGCAGGCGCAGCACGCGCGAGGAGAGAACCTGAGTCTTGCCGGTACCCGCCGAGGCGGAGAGCCACACGGTGTCGAGCGGGTCGACCGCACGCATCTGGTTGCCGTGCAGCGGGTGCACCGTCGCAGCGCCGCTCATGCCTCGCCCCCTGCCTGCTCGTCCTCACGCGGCGGCGGTTTGCCGCCACCGAGCGTCGTGATCCATTCGTCGAGCCGCATCAGCTGATCGTAGTCGGCATAGGAGCCAAGTTCCGGGTTGAGGCGCGCGGTGAAGGGTTCGTTGCCCAAGATCCAGTTGTCGAGCGCATCGTCGAGATAGCGCCGGGTCTCGGGGAGAAAGTCCTCACGCGCGATGCCCGACTTCTTGCGGCCTTCCGGGATAGGCTCCTCGACAAAGCCGAACGTGCCTTCGGCCCCTGACTTTTTCTTGGCCATCGACCAGTACTCGAACCCGCTGGCAGCGCCCGTGATGCCCTCGAAACCACCCGCCTCGACGATGAGACCGATCAGACCGAGCTGCAGCGCGAAACCGTCGGCTACGCGCTTGCCCGAGGGCGGCTTGCCAGTCTTGTAGTCGACGACCGCGATCTCGCCGTCGGCCTTGCGGTCGATGCGGTCGGCGCGGCCATGGATGCGCACCTCGCGGTAATGCATCGCGCCCCACTTCTCGACCCCGAGGACCTGCCGCCCCTCGCCCTTGGCAGCCAGTACGGTGGCCTCGAAGGTGTCTAGCGCGGCAGCGAGACGTGGCCACCACAAGGCACGCATCAGCGGGTGCGCGCTCTGCTCGCGCAGTACCCCTTCGGCGATCGTCCGCAGCCCGGCCTCGGGTTCGCCTGCCTCGTGCCAGCGCTGCATGATGAGGTGCGCGATCTCGCCCTTCCAGGCGGCGCTCGGCTCTGCGTCGAGCCCGTCGATGCTGCGCAGGCCGAGGATCGCATTGGCGTAGAACTGGTAGGGATCGCCGCGCAGCCGGTCGAGGCCGGTAACCGAGACGTCGACCCGGCGCTGCTCGGCGCTCGGCATGGGCTGCGGGCGCGGATGCGCAGCGACAGGCGCGCCAACATCGATCTTGCGCGCCAGAGCCACCGTATCCGTCTCGCGGTGACGCTCCACCTGATCCCCCATCATCGCCTTGACGCGCAGCACGAAGCGCGAGGGAATGACCGGAGCACCATCGTCGCGCTGCGCCCAGCTCAGCACGACCTCGGGCGCACCGAGCGCAGCGGCAAGATCGTGGGCGGCAAGTCCGATGCGGAAGTCCGCACCGGGCACGCCGAGCGCACGCAGGACGGCGGGCGGCAGCAGCGAGTCCTGGGAGGGGCTGGCGGGCCAGACGCCCTCGGTGAGACCGCCGCAGATGACGAGATCGGCGCGGCTCATGCGCGCCTCGAGCAGACCGTAAATCGAAACGCGCGGGTGGCCGCCCCAGGGCGGGCGCACCGAAGTACGCTCCATCGCATCGCGCAGCACCGCGTGCAGCTCGCGCGGGTCGAGCACGGTTCCGGCGCTTGCCGCTGCCGTGCGCAAGTCCTCGACGAACCCCGAGAGCGCGCGTCCATCCGCGCCGCTCCACAGCCCTTCGCCGCACAGGGCCTCCCCGGCCTCGGCGAGGAGACCGACGAGGCGCTCGAGGCTCTCGCTTTCGCTCAGGGCGAAGAGCGGCGCGAGGATCGCGGCCATGTCCTGCCACCAGCGCTCGAAGTGATGCTCCCTCGCCAGTTCGGCGACGGGTTCCAGACCAACCCCGCGACGCGGTCCGCGCAAGGCGAGATCGAGCTTTCGCGCCGCCTCGAGCCAGCGCGCCCGGTCGCCAGCCCCGGCCAGCGGATGCGAGGCGAGCGCGACCAGCGGGACCGGTGCAGCCTGTTCGGCGACGACTTCGGCGAGCAGCAGCAGCAGGCGTCCGGCGGCGGTCTGCGGCAGGGGACGGCCCGCGGTATCGTCGGCCTCGATGCCCCAGCGGCCAAGGTGCGCGACGACGCGCCCGGCTAGCCCGCGATCGGGCGTGATCAGCGCAACGCGGCGCTCGGGCGTCTCGAGCGCCTCGCGGATAAGGATTGCGATGGCCTGTGCCTCGGCGCCGGGGTGGGCGCTTTCCATCAGGCGAACCCCGCCCAGACGGCGGCTCTCGGCGGGCAGATCGACCCAGACGGCAGAGGCCCTGGGCGGCAGGAACAGGTTGGAAATCGCCTTGCTGCGCGCAGGCGGCGCAGCGCCGAGCCCCGAACGGTGCCAGGGGCGCACTTCGCCGCGCGCCACGCCCATGCGGTTGAGCAGCAGCTTGAGGTGGTACTGCGGATGGGTCACGGCATCGCCGCGCCCGAAAGGCGGATCGCCCTTCTCTTCAGGCGCGCCCGCGACGCCGAGTTCGTCCCAGACCGCATCGTCGAGCGAAAGGTCGAGATCGGGCAGGATCACGCTTCCGCGCTCCAGTTCGCTGACCACCCGCAGGAGCCTCGCGAGCGAGGGCGAGGCGCTGGTCACGCCCGCCGCGACGACGGGCTGTGCGGGCGGGTGCTCGCTCCAGCGCCGCGCGGTGTGTTCGAAGAGCATGTTGCGCCGCTGCGGCGCGTCGATCTCTCCGCGCTCGGCCAGTTCGGCGAGCCAGTACTGCTGGACTTTCAGAAAACTGCGGGTGTTCTCGCTCCAGTGCCCGGCGAGATCGCCGACGATGCCGATGACCTCCTCGGACATGAGATCGACCGGCGCGATGCCCTCGACGAGCAGGCGGTCCATCGTCGCGCCGAGTTCCCAGGCACGGCGCAGCAGGGCAGCGCCCTTGCCAGCCGCCGCACCTTCGACCTCGCGCAGGTAATGGGCAAGGCGCAGCCAGCGCCGCCCCGGATCGCAGGCGGGTGGAATGTCGCTCGCGCCCAGTGGATCGAGCAGCACGCCCAGCGTCTCGTCGAGATCGAGGTCGCCGACCACCACCATGCGCGGCAGAAGCATGCCGCCCGAGGGGACCTCGCCCTGCGCGACATCGGCGCCGGACTGGCGAATGAAGGCCTCGGTGACCGTGCGCACGGTGCGGCGGCTGGGCAGCAGCAGGGTCAGCCGGGCAAGGCCCAGCCCAGGTTCGGCGTAGCGCGGGACAAGGCCCGCCACGAGGGCATCGGCGAAGCCGCGGTGCGCGGCGATCGAGTAGACGTTCGGCCCGGGCCGCTCAGGCACGCGTGAGGTACTCCTCGGTGGGCTTGATCGCACCCGGCTCGCCTACCTCGAACCATTCGCCCTGATGCGACATGCCGTAGAGACGGCCTTCCTCGATCGCACGGCTCCACAGCACGTTGGTCGAGAAACCGCCTTCGGGCGCATCGCGCAGCAGGCGCTTGGACACGAGCTGGATGCCGGTGAAGATGAAGGGTGCGACGCGGCCCTGACGGCGGCGCGAAACGCGCCCATCGGCATCGAGGTGGAAGTCCCCGTCGCCCCGGTAATTGCGCGCGCGGGCGTGCGGCACCATCATCAGCAGCGCGTCCATCTTCTCCGGGTCCCAGCCGCGCGAGAGGTCGGCGAAGATATTCTCGGGCCCGTCGATCCAGATATTGTCCGAATTGAGACAGAAGAACGGATCGGGCAGCAGGCCCTGCGCGCGCACCATGCCGCCGCCGGTCTCGAGCAGCGCGTCGCGCTCGTCCGAGATCTGCGTTGCCGGGCCGCGCTTTCGCACGCTCAGATGCCCTTCGAGCGCATCGGCGAGGTAATGCACGTTGACCACCGCATTCGAGACCCCGGCCTCTTCGAGCCGGTCGAGCGCATGGTCGATCAGCGCCCTTCCCGCGACCCGCACCAGAGGCTTGGGCTGGCTGGCGGTAAGCGGACGCATGCGCTTGCCCATGCCTGCGGCAAGCACCATCGCGGTATCGCTGGCGAGTGGATACTGGCTCATGCCTCGAAGCTCCCGCCGCCCGCCGCGCGCAGCTCGGCCGGGATGTTCGCGTCGAACCACTGCGCCACGGGTTCGAGCGCGGGATGCGCGAGGTCGCGTTCGAGCAGCGCCCAGACGCGCGGGATCAGGTCGAGGTAGCGTGCCTTGCCGTCGCGGCGCCAAAGACGCACGAAGATACCCACGATCTTGACGTTGCGCTGCGCTCCAAGGCGCGCGTAGTCGGCGATGAACTGCTGCGGATCGGCGCCGCTCGCGCGCAGGTAGTGCTCGACCATGTCGGCCTCGAGCTCGGGCGCGACGTCGCGGCGCGCGTCCTGCAGCAGCGAGACGAGGTCGTAGGCCGGATGGCCGACGAGCGCGTCCTGGAAGTCGAGCAGGCCCTGCTTCTCCAGATCGCCGAGCAGCATGATGTTCTCGGCATGATAGTCGCGAAGCACGGTCACGCCGGGGCGCTGGCGCGGCAGGAGGTCGGCCATGACCTTCTCCCAGGCCTGCGTGAAGCCCGGAACGTCGACGTAGAGCGAACGCGCGGTGCAGTACCAGTCGATGAACAGGCGCACCTCGCGCTGGTACTCGGTGAGCGAGTAATCGAGGAAGGGCCCGGGCGGCAGCTCGTGCAGCTGGACCAGCGCATCGACCGCGCCGCGATAGACCGCCTGCTCGTCGTCGGGCCACTGGTCGAGATAGTCGCGCATGCGCGCCTCGCCGAAGTCCTCGAGCAGAACCAGCCCGCGATCGGCATTCTCGGCAAGGATGCGCGGGGCGCGCATGGCGTTCTCGTCGAGCCACTTGGCAGCGCGCAGGAAGGGCGCGGGGTCCTCGTTGGGCGGCGGTGCATGCATCAGCATCGCGCTCTTCTCGCCCTCTTCGCCCTTGCGAATGCGGAAATAGCGGCGGAACGAGGCATCGCCGGGCAGCGGCTCGATCCTTGCATCGGACCAGCCCGCCGCAGCGAGAAACGAATCGAGCCCTTCGGGCAGCATATGCGAAGCGTCAGTCATCGTGGTTCCCGCCCTAGCCAATCGGGGCCGCCCTCGACAATGGCGATACGCCCTGCAGCGCCCTCATCCCCCGCAAATTCCAGCCGAACCGACAGACAGGCCGGCTCATGCGCGAAGCCTCCGGCATGATCGGGCCACTCGGCGATCAGGGCCGCCCCCTCGCGATAGTCGTCGAGCCCGATCTCCATCGCCTCGTCGGGATGGGCGAGCCGGTAGAAGTCGGCATGGACCAGCGGCAGGCGCACCCCCGAACCATCGAGCCCCGGATCGTAGGGCTCGATGATCGCGAAACTGGGCGACGGCACCTCGCCCTCATGGCCAAGCCCGGCGATGATCGCCCGCGCGAGCGTGGTCTTGCCTGCGCCCAGACCGCCTTCGAGCGCCACCACGTCGCCCGGACGCAGGGCCGCAGCGATCTTCTTGCCCAGCCGCTCCATGGCAGCGAGATCGGGCAGCTGCACGAGGGTCATCGGCATCGAGGCTCCTTTGGGGCGAATGCGCAGGTCAGGGCAGTTCGATCAGGGCGAGCGTGCCCTGCCCCGGCTCGGACTGGATGGTGAGTGTGCCACCATGCGCCTCGACGAGTTGGCGCGCGAGCGGCAGGCCAAGGCCCTGGCGACGCTCGACGCTCTTGCCATCGGCGCTGACCTTCATCCCCTCCAGCGCGCGGGCGAGACTGCGGCTGTCCATCCCCTCGCCCTTGTCCTGGATGCGGATGTCGAGCCCGCCGCCCTTGCGCTTGGTCGCCTGCAAGAGGATGCGCGCGCCCGCTGGCGAAGCCGCGATGGCATTGTCGAGCAGTGAGCCGACCGCGCGCGCCAGCCGCTTGCGATCGGCCTCGAGCGGGCGCAGCAGGCTGTCGCCGCGCAGATCGATGGCAAGCCCCGTCTTCTCCAGTCGGGACACGCGTTCCTCCGCGACCTCGCGCAGGAAGGGCATGACCTCGAGGCTCTCCTTGCGCAGCGGCAGCATGCCCGCCTCGCTTTGCGAGAGATCGAGCAGGCTTTCGATATGTTCGCCCAGCTGCGCCACCGAGGAAAGGATCGCAGCGACATATTCGCGCCCGCTCTCGTCGAGCTGGCCACCCACGCCCGCATCGAGCAGTTCGGCGAAGCCGCCGATCGAGGTCAGCGGTGTGCGCAGTTCGTAGCTCATGCTGGCTAGGAAGCGGGTCTTGATCGCGTCCGCCTCGAGCAGCGCGGCATTGCTCTCGCGAAGGGCGTCCTCGGCCTTTTGGCTGTCGGTAATGTCGAGCACCGCAAGCAGGCCGTTGCCGTCGGGCAGCGGCACGCCCGCGAATTCGAGAATGCGCCCGTCGGCGAGCATGATGCGCCCGCCCTTCTCGGTACGGTCGAGGGTCGCCGCGCGCACCACATCGCCGACTTTCTCGACCTCGGCAGGCCGCGTCAGGCGCTTGGCGATGGTCTTGAGCAAGTGCTCGATATGCGGGTGAGTGTCGAGGAACTCGCTCTCCAGCCCCCATGTGCTGGCAAAGCGGCGGTTCCATATCTGCATTCGCCCGTCGGGAGCGAAGACGGCGATGGATTCGAACAGCGAATCGATCGTCGCGGTACGCGTGCGCAGCAGGGTGTCGCGCATGGCCGAAAGGCGCAGCTGCTCGGTACGGTCCTCGAGGATCAGCATCAGCCCGCCATCGGGGACCGGCTGGGCGACGATGCGCAAGTGCGCGCCGTCGGGCAGCGTCCAGGCTTCCTCGCGGGTCTCGCTGGCGGAGAACCACGCGGCCTTCTCGCGGCGCCATGCGGGGAAGTCGCGGACTTCGGGCACGCGCCCTGCGTCGCGCGCTGCATCGAGCAGGCGCTCGAAGGCAGGCGGGTCCTGCATGGTCTTGGCCGAGAGGCTGAACAGGCGCTGGAAGGGCTGGTTGGCGAAGACCAGCCGGCGCTGCATGTCGAACTGGGCGACACCCGCCGAAAGCTGGTCAAGCATCGCGCGCTGCGCCTCGCGGAAGGCGCGCAGGGAACGCGAGAGCTCCTCCATGTCCTCGATGTCGACCGCGTAGCCCGCGATGCCGTCCTCGCCGAGCGGCAGGTCCGAGACGCGCATGGCCCGTCGCTGGCCATCGATGGTCGTCGAGACGACGCGCTCGATCGGCGCTTCCTGACGGCTCGCCTGACGCGCGACCTCGCTGGCCGACTGGCCGTCGACGGTCTCGATCAGTTCGATCCCGCGCGCGACCACATCGTCGGCATTTTCCGCGCCGACCGCAGCGACGTAGGCGTGGTTGACCAGCTGGAGCTGGCCATCCTTGCGGCGAAACCACATGGGCATCGGCGCAGCCTCGATCAGCGAGACGAGCGCGGTGAAGTCGCCGCGTGCGCGCGCAGCCTCCTCACGCAGGCGGCTGAGCTCGCCCTCGCTCTCGGAGAAGTCGAAGACCCAGACCAGCGCTGCGCCACCGGGCGAGACCTGCGGGTCGGCGAGATGGCCGCGCAGCGCGAGGCTGCGGCCCGAATTGCGCGGGGTGACGGCCATGCGGAAGGGCGCGGCGCTCTTCTGGGTGCGGCGCACCGCCTCGGCCAGCTCGGCAAGCTTGTCTTCAGGCAGGCCCCGGTCGCCGCCGTCGAGCTCGCTCAGGTATTGCGGCACGCCGTCGAGGCCAAGCCAGTGCGCGAGGCGCGGCGAGGCCTCGATCCGCCCGTCAGAGCGCACCAGCAGCGGCAGCGCAGGCGATTCCTCGACCATGCGCGCCAGTCGCCGCGCGGAACGCAGCTGCATCTCGGCCCGCTTCTGGCGGGTGCGCGCGAGCACGATCGTCCAGGCCGCCGCGAGCGTCCAGGCGGCGAGCATGAGGCCGATCAGGAGGGGAAGGAAACGATCCGTGTCCATTGCCCTTGGCTATGGTGCCCCGCAGCCGCGATGACAATGGGCGAGCCCATCGCCGCCAACAAATTCACGCGAAAACCGTGCGGTCTGCGCGGGCAGGCGCAAAATGCAGACGGGGAGGACGAGCCCGTGCCCGCCCTCCCCGTCGAGGTTCGCATTGCGCAGCCGGCGCTCCCGACGATGCGGGAACGCCCGCGGCGCGATCAGTAGCGGTAGTGGTCGGGCTTGAACGGGCCCTCGACCGGAACGCCGATGTAGTCGGCCTGACGCTTGCTCAGTTCGGTGAGCTTGACGCCCAGCTTCTTGAGGTGGAGCGCGGCGACCTTCTCGTCGAGGACCTTGGGAAGAACGTAGACGTCGTTCTTGTAGTTCTCCGACTTGGTAAACAGCTCGATCTGCGCCAGCGTCTGATTGGTGAAGCTGGCCGACATAACAAAGCTGGGGTGGCCAGTGGCGCAGCCCAGGTTCACGAGGCGGCCCTTGGCGAGGATCAGCAGCTGCTTGTCGTCAGGAAGCGTGACGAGGTCGGTGCCCGGCTTGATTTCCTGCCACTCGTAGTTGTCGAGCGCGGAAATCTGGATCTCGCTATCGAAGTGGCCGATGTTGCAGACGATGGCCTTGTCCTTCATCGCCTTCATGTGCTCGCCGGTGATGACGCCTTCGTTGCCGGTCGCGGTCACGAAGATGTCGGCGCGGGTGACGGCCTCTTCCATGGTGACGACCTCGAAGCCTTCCATCGCGGCCTGCAGGGCGCAGATGGGATCGACCTCGGTGACGAGCACGCGGGCACCGCCGTTGCGCAGCGACTGGGCCGAACCCTTGCCGACATCGCCGAAGCCGGCGACGCAGGCGACCTTGCCCGAGAGCATGACGTCGGTCGCGCGGCGGATCGCGTCGACCAGCGATTCACGGCAGCCGTAGAGGTTGTCGAACTTCGACTTGGTGACCGAATCGTTCACGTTGATCGCGGGGAACGGCAGCTTGCCGTCCTTGGCGATGTGGTAGAGGCGGTGAACGCCGGTAGTGGTCTCTTCCGAGACGCCCTTGATCGCCTTGACCGACTTGGTGAGGTAGCCCGGCTTTTCCTTCAGGAACTTCTTGAGCGAACGCACGAATTCGATCTCTTCGGCATTGCTCGGCTCGAACAGGTCCTCGCCTGCCTCGACGCGTGCGCCCCACAGCGCGAACATGGTGGCATCGCCGCCATCGTCGAGGATCATGTTGGCGGTGAGGTCCTCGTCGCCGTTGACGCTCCACTCGAAGATCTTGCCGACGTAATCCCAGTAGTCGGACAGGCTCTCGCCCTTGATGGCGTAGACAGGAATGCCCTGCGCGGCGATCGCGGCGGCGGCGTGGTCCTGCGTCGAGAAGATGTTGCAGGTCGCCCAGCGCACTTCGGCACCGAGCGCGACCAGCGTCTCGATGAGAACGGCGGTCTGGATGGTCATGTGCAGCGAACCGGTGATGCGCGCGCCCTTGAGCGGCTGGGCAGCACCGTATTCCTCGCGAAGGGCCATGAGGCCCGGCATCTCGGTCTCGGCGATGGCGATCTCGGCGCGGCCGTAGTCGGCCAGCGAGATATCGGCGATGGCGTAGTCGTGATCGGCAGATTTGGCTGTGGTCACGGTCGACTCCTGAAACTGGTTGGGCGGATGCCGCAAGGCTGGGGGTTCACGCCGCCGCGCCGCGCCGCCCCTTGCGGGACGGGTTGCGAGCAGGGAAGCGAAGGCATCCGGGTCTGCCCGTTCCCTAGCGTCTCGACGCCCTCTGCGCAAATATAAAGAAATCTTTATATCACTTCCGCGCGATGCTGCACAGGCGCCCGTTGCCGACCACAGACAAGCCCCTATATCGGGCATCATTACCGTTCCATTCGAGAAAGAGGATCCGTTCATGACCATCGCCGTTGGTGACAAGCTGCCTGACGTAAAGCTGATGAAGGCGGGCGAAGCCGGCCCCGAGCCAGTCAAGTCCTCCGAGTTCTTCGCCGGCCGCAAGGTCGCGCTGTTCTCGGTCCCCGGTGCCTTCACGCCGACCTGCTCGGCCAAGCATCTGCCCGGCTTCGTCGACAAGGCGAGCGAGCTCAAGGCCAAGGGCATCGACGAGATCGCCTGCACCGCGGTCAACGACGCCTTCGTGATGGGCGCCTGGGGCAAGGCCGCCGGCTCTTCGGACGTGACCATGCTCGCCGATGGCAACGGCGAACTGGTGAGCGCCCTCGACCTCGTCATGGACGGCTCGGGCTTCGGCATGGGCAAGCGCGGCCAGCGCTTCTCGATGGTGGTCAACGACGGCGTGGTCGAAACGCTCAACGTCGAGGCACCCGGCACCTTCGAGGTGAGCTCGGCGGAGCACATGCTCGGCCAGCTTTGATCCTCCCGATCAGGTAACAAAAAAGCCCCGGCTCTTCCTCGCGGAAGTCCGGGGCTTTTTTTGCGCCCGCTTCCTGAAAGGGCGAACGGGCCTCGCGAGCCGCGACGAATTCAGTAGCCCATCAGGCTGAGCACTTCCTTGCGGCTGCGCTGGTCCTCCAGGAACGTACCCATCATGCGGCTGGTGATCATGCCCACGCCCGGCGTGCGCACGCCGCGCGCGGTCATGCATCCGTGCTGGGCCTCGATCACGACGGCGACACCGTGCGGCTTGAGATGATCCCAGATGCACTGCGCTACTTCGGCGGTGAGGCGCTCCTGGATCTGCAGGCGGCGCGCATAGCCGTGGAGCACGCGCGCCAGCTTGGAGATACCGACGACATGATCGCGCGGCAGGTAGGCGATCGCTGCCTTGCCCTGGATCGGCGCCATGTGGTGTTCGCAATGCGACTGGAAGGGAATGTCCTTGAGCAGCACGACTTCGTCGTAGCCGCCGACTTCCTCGAACACGCGCGCGAGGTGGACAGCCGGATCGTGCTGATAGCCCTGGCAATATTCGAGCCACGCGCGCGCGACGCGCTTGGGCGTGTCACGCAGACCCTCGCGCTCGGGATCGTCGCCGGCCCATTCGATCAGGGTACGCACGGCCTGCTGGACGTGCTCTGGCACATCCGGCTTACCGAGCGGGTTGTCCTCGTCCGGACCTACCAGGCTGCTCATGGGACCTTTTCCTTTTCCACTTTTCCTTGAGCCGCAAGCGCAGCAAGCGCCCCTTGCGACGAAACAGCCCGCGCCGCTCGATCGGCTCGAACATCTCGTTCGGCCTCTCCGGGTCCAGCACTTCGCTTCCGCCGAGCGCTCTTTCAGCTTCCGACAAATCTTTCAAGGGCAAGCATTCGAGCCGCTTGCCCCGGTGCGAAAGCGAGGCGATCGCGCGCTGCATCGAGCCCTGCTTCTCCAGCGCGGTAGTCAGCACTTCCTGCTCTACCCCGCAATGCTCGGCGAGCAGTCGGGTGCGCACGTCGGTTATCGTCGAGACGATGTCCGGATTGTCGGCATTAGCTGGTCGCGCCGCATCGATGAAGCAGTCGCACTCGCTGTCGAGGCCGAGCGAGCGGTTGTTCATGTTGGCCGAGCCGATGCGCAGGACCTCGTCATCGATGATCGTCAGCTTGGCATGGACATAGATCGGCTGGCCACCGGCAGTGACGGGATAATAGATTTGGAAACGCCCCCGGTGGTCGGCCTCGCGCACTGCCTCGAGCAGCTGGACGCGCGCGGTATCCATCGCGACCTGTTCGAGCCAGCCATCGGCGGTGAGCGGATTGATGATCACGATCTCGGGCGGATCGTCCTCCATCAAACGTTCGCAGATGGCCTCGGCGATCACCCTCGAGGCGAAGTACTGGGTCTCGGCATAGATGAAGTTGCGCGCGCGGCGGATATGCTCGACGAACAGGGCCTCGACCTCGGCGATCTGCGGGCAATCACGATATTCCCCGCGCGTGCGTGCAATCCCGATCTCGACATCGTGGAACTCGGCTTCGAGATGTTCTGGCCAGGGACTCTCGGCCTGCGGTCGGCATGGCTCGACCGTGGAGCCGCCAGCGATCTGCCAGCGATCGCGGCCCAGCTCGCCAAGCACGCCGGCGATCTCGCCCTCCATCATCATCGTGATGTCGTGCCAGGGACCATAGAGCGTGCCGGTCGGGCGCCGCCGACGCGGATCGCGATCGCGGTGCTCGGGCGTGTCCCAGCGGTCGGTGGTCATGTCGATGCCCCCGCACACGGCCATGCGATCGTCGATGACCACGATCTTCTGGTGATGCGAACAGCCGATGGGATGCGCGGAATCGAACTTGAAGTCGATCTGCTTGCGCGCCGCCCAGCGAAGCAGGTCGACCATCATGGTTCCGCGGAACAGCGACTTTACCAGCGAGAAATTCCACTTGAGCAGCAGGATCTCGAGGTTCTTGTTATGCGCCACCAGCCACAGGATGAACGAACCGAGGCGCGCCGGAAACCGCTCGTGTCGTCCACCCTGCCACCAGCGCCGCCCATCCGACAGCAGGATGCGCGAGTCGAAGTCCCAGCCGATCAGGAAGATACGCTGGCGCGCCGCCTGCATCGCCTCGCGCACCAGTGCGAAGTAATCGGCGGCGTCGATGACCACGTGGGCGCGCGTCGCCCGGGCATAGCGCCAAACGCTGCTCGAGGTCCCATCCTGATCGCACGATGCAGCCGCGTCGTCCGGGTCCGACTTGCCGTCCCGCGTGCCTAGCCGTGTCATCTTTTTTCGTCCTGCCTGCCGCGATCGCATATGCCTGCGAGAACAAGTGCCCGGCCACCGGCTTGTTCCACAAGTACCTTTGCGTGGCGCTCGCGACGTGAAGACAACGGTGAGACACTGCAGCGAATCGCCACCAGCCGCGCTGCACCGCGGCATTGACGACTGCTAGCGCTACCCCGGCAGATGCCAAACAGCCCCAGACTCAGCCAGACCGGCACGATCCGGCGTGAAAAAACGTCACTTTGCCGGTTGATCTGGAGCCATTCAGGCGTCATTCCTGTTTCAGCGTGTAACAACCGCAAGTCTGCAGTTCGGCCTTTCGTGCGCTCTTTTGTGCACCCGAACCGCATGGGTCGTGTTTCACTGGCCCAATTTGTCCGGACATACAGTGCCGGTACGCCATTCTCGTCCAGCCATGGTGCAGGACACAAACTCGCCGGATCCGATCGAGGCAGGATCCCGAACGCATTAAGGAGTACACTATGAAGAACACGCTCATCGCCGCCGCGATTGCTGCCGCCGGTCTGGTTCCCGCCGCCGCAGTGGCGCAGGAAGCCGCTCCGGCCGCAACCGTCGCCCCGACGGTGGGGGCCAAGGTCTTCGACCCCGAGGGCGGCCAGGTCGGCACCATCGAGGCGATCCAGGGCGACGTTGTGACCGTTTCGACGGGCACCGCACGCGCCGGCCTTCCGGCCAGTGCCTTCGTGACCCGCGACGCGGGCCTCACCATCGCCATGACCAAGGCCGAGCTCGAAGCCGCCGTCAACGGCCAGAAGGCCGAGACCGGCGCCGCCAAGCAGCAGGCCATGGTCGTCGATGCCCCGGTCAAGAGCAGCGACGGCAAGGTCCTCGGCACGATCAGCAAGATCGAGGGTGACGACGTGACCGTCGCACTCGCCGACGGCGAGGGCGCCACCGTGGCCTTCAAGCAGAACAACATTGGCCTGCTGGCCGACGGTTCGCTCGCCATCGGCATGACCGCCGATGCATTCGCCCAGGCCATTGGCGCTGCCGGCAGCGCGCAGGCATCGACCGACGCGGCCGCCAGCACCGGAGCTGAAGCGGCAGCCACCACCGGCAACTGATCGGGCATAGGGCGCGAGCTGACCAGCTGGTCAGCGCGCTGCCCTTGCGCGTCACGCGGCGCAACGAAAATACGAGGCCGGGTCGCAGGCGCGACCCGGCCTTTTTCGTCCGCGCTGCGCTAGCAAACGGACATTGCAGGACAGGCATGGCCGTGGCCGGACCGGGATACGGCAAGGAAATCCGGGAATACCCTTGCGACTCAACATGCGTTTGACGCAAGAGGATCGCAACGCGTGTGCAGCATCGTGCAAGCGCGACTGGTACCGTGCGATTGGAAGCTCATTGAACCTGCCGGAGTCCGTGAAGACCACCCTCAAGACCTTGCCCGGTTTCGGGTCCTCGCTGGATCTGGCCCGGCGCCGTATCGCGACGACCATCGGCGCGATCGTTCTCGGCCTCGTCGCGATCAGTTTCGCCTGGCTGGGTGACCGCGCCCAGATCATCTTCGAGCAGTTCCAGTCGCAATTTCCCTATGCTCCGCTGATCCTCACCCCGCTGACCTTCGCCGCGGTAGTGTGGGCCACCACGGCCTGGTATCCCAGCGCGCGCGGCTCGGGCATCCCGCAGGCGATCGCCGCGACCAAGGACCTGGACCTCGCCTACACCAAGCTGCTCTCGCTACCGACCGCTATCGCCAAGCTGGGGCTGACCGTGGTCATGTTGCTTGCCGGTGGTTCGGTCGGGCGCGAAGGGCCCACCGTCCAGATCGCTGCCGCGATCATGGTCACCTGCCACAAGGCCCTGCGCGTGCCGATGACCGCAGGCGTGCTCATCGCCGGCGGTGCCGCCGGTGTCGCCGCGGCCTTCAATACCCCGCTTGCCGGTGTCGCTTTCGCGATCGAGGAACTCGCCTCCGCGTTCGAACAGCGCGTCGCGGTGCTGGTCATGGGCGCAGTGGTCATGTCGGGTTTGGTCAGCCTCGGCATCGCCGGAGACTATGTCTACTTCGGCGTCATGCGCGAGACGCTGAGCGTCAGCTCGGTGCTGATGATCACCCCGGTCGCCGGCATCCTCGGCGGTATCCTGGGCGGCCTGTTCTCGCGCACGATGCTTTCCTTCGCACGCAGCTCGCACCCTTGGTTCCAGCAGATTCGCAAGCGCCCGGTCATGGCCGCCCTCGCCTGCGGTCTCGTCGTCGCAGCTGTCGGGGTCGCCACCGGCGGCTCGACCTGGGGCACCGGTTACGAGATCACCAAGCTCATGGTCGAGGGCGAACAACCCGCCCCGCTCTGGTTCGGACCGGCGAAGTTCCTCGCGACCGCCGCGACTGCCGTCAGCGGCGCACCGGGCGGCATCTTCGCCCCCTCGCTCTCGGTCGGCGCAGGTTTCGGGCAGATGCTCGCCTATGCCTTTCCCGACGATTCGATGTCCGCCGTGATCCTGCTGGGCATGACCGGCTATTTCGTGGGTGTCGTGCGCGCACCGCTCACCGCCGTGATCATCCTGATGGAGACCACGGCCAGCCGCGGCATGATCCTGCCACTGTTCCTGACCGCGATCATCGCCGACGCCTCGAGCAAGCTGGTGTGCCGCACCAAGCTCTACCATGGCCTCTCGCAAGGCTTCATCCGGCAGGCATCGACCGACCGCGAGAAACAGGCCTGACGCGCTCCCAGCGGCGCAGCCCGAGGCATCGGGCCGCCTTGCCCCTTCGAGAGCGCGAGAGGGCATCGGGCGTCGGCTTCGCAGGCACGCCCTGCACATGAGGCAGGACAACACGCGACCAGCGCCAACATGCGCCGCGCTTTTCGCCAGACATCAGGATTTCAGGATGGGTGTGAAGCGAATGGCGCGCCCGGAACGATTCGAACGTCCGACCCTCAGATTCGTAGTCTGATGCTCTATCCAGCTGAGCTACGGGCGCGCATGCTTCGATGTCTCCAACCCAAGGCCACCTCCCCATTTAGGAAAATGGCGCGCCCGGAACGATTCGAACGTCCGACCCTCAGATTCGTAGTCTGATGCTCTATCCAGCTGAGCTACGGGCGCGTTGGAGTGGCGCCTCTAGGCCGGGAATCACTGGTGGTCAACGCCTAAGTTGCAACTTTTTTCAAATCCCGCTCGCAAGCCCCGGAAGATCGCGCAGGAGCGCCTTCGCCAGCGGGTAGTCGAGCGGCGGCATCTCCAGTCCGGCGAGCGCCTCGGGGCGGTACCAGTCGATCTGCGCGCCCTCGAGCGCGCGCGCCTCGCCGCGCCAGCGCGTGCACGCGTGGAGCAGGATAACGATCGGACGGCCCGACGCCTGCGCGCCCTGCCCACCGGCGTCCGGCGTTGCCTCCAGCCGCGCTTCCGCAAAGCCCACGGCGTGCAGGTCACCGGGCTCGATGACCAGCCCAAGCTCTTCCTTGATCTCGCGCACTGCCGCCTCGCGCGGGGTTTCGCCAGCCTCCAGCTTCCCTCCCGGGAACTCCCATAACCCGCCGTGCATCGCCTCTTGCGGGCGTCGCTGCATGAGGACCTGACCCGAGGGAGCGACGAGCGCGACGGCGACGACGAGCAGCGGTGTCAAAGAATTTTCCAACCTGAAGTGTGCATTTAATCACTCTTTAAGGACCTGCCGCGATTTTGGTCAGCGGTCTCACAGGGGGGACACGCACGATGAAGCTGGTTCGAGAATTTCTTCACGACCGAGATGGCGCCACCGCCGTCGAGTACGGCGTCATTCTCGCGATGATCGTCATCGTGATCGTCGTGTCCATTCAGGGCATGGCCGACGAGGCCATCTCGATGTGGGACCACGTCTCGGAAGAATCCTCCGAGGCAATGGGGTCGAACTAAGAGTTTCGGGGCTTAAGCATTTTTCAACGCTTCGAAACGTAAAAAGCAATTGTCCAAGGCGCTGAGGCGAGACTGACGCGAGACGGACCGGGTACACTAGACTGCAGATTCAGGAGACACATTATGAAGTTTCTTAACAAGCTTCGTCGCAACGAGCAGGGTGCGACCGCCATCGAGTACGGCCTCATTGCCGCTCTGATCGCCGTTGCCGCGATCGCCGCCATGCAGGGCCTGGGCAGCGAGCTGACCGAGACCTTCTCGGCCACTTCCGAGACCCTGAACACCGGCCAGGCTCCGACCTGATCGGTTCTTCGGAAACGAACGCCAAGGGGGCGGCAGGGAAACCTGCCGCCCCTTTTCGTTTGCATGAATGAGCCGCGAAGGCGCAGCAGCGCTGCCCCTCAGGTGCCGTACCGCACGATCTTGACCTTCCTGCCCGCAGGAAGCGGATCTCCCTCGCGCATCCCGTTGAGGACCAGAAAGCGCTCGAGCTGGGCATTCGAGAATGCCATGCGCTGGGAAAGCAGAGCCGGAGTGTCGCCGGATTTTACAGTGACCACGTCGATCACGCGAGGCCGCACTTCCCCTGCCTCCTGAGCCCCGATGCGGGTCAGGCTGCGGAACATGGGATTGAACACCCCTGCCCCTCCGGCCTTGGTCATGGTGACGAAGTGATAGGCCTGTCCGTTGCCGAAGTCATAAGCGAAGACGGCGACATCGACCTCACCGCTGGAACTGCGCGTGCGCACCACGCCATAGGCCGCTGGCAGTCCGTTGACGGTCACACGCTCGATCTGCGAGGGTCGCAAGCTGGTCGAATTGGACTCCGACAGGCTTGAAAAAACTCCGGAAATATAGGCTTCAAGGCTGCCCTCGAGCTTTCCGCCGGAAAATTGCGCCTTGCCTGATCCCCCGCTGATGGTCACCGCACGCGTACCGTTGACCATGTAGAAGCCTTCGGGCGCATCGAACGCGAAGCGTAGCTTGGGGTGCACGAAGCGCCCGTTCTCGATCACGCCCTGCTCGGGATTGTCGCCATAGACGAGGCCATCGATCCCGGCGAGGAAGGTCTCGGCCTCGCGTCGTCCGGTGAGCGACCCGGCCTGCTTGCGCGCGTCGCGCACGCGAGAGGCGGGATCGGGGTGGCTCGATGCCCATTCCGGCACTTGTGTGGAGCTGCCCTTGAGGCTGGCGTCGAGCGCATTTTGCCGGGCAAGGCTCTCCAGAACCGTCGCCATCGCCCGCGGATCGTAGCCGGCACGCTGCAGGTAGGTAATGCCAAGGCGATCGGCCTCCTGCTCCTGCGAGCGGGAATATTTCAGCGTGAGCAACTGCGAACCGGTCGATGCGATGCGCTGGCCAAGCTGACCGAGCATCGAATCGCCCAGCAACACGTTCGAGAGGACCGAGCCCAGCACGCCGAGCAACTGATTCTTCTGCGCCGCACTCTGGCGACGGGCAGAATGGCGCGCCGCGACATGACCGACTTCGTGGCCGAGCACCCCGGCGAGTTCGGCTTCGTTGTTCATCAGTGCGGACAACTGACGCGTCACGTAGACGTAGCCACCGGGGATCGCGAAAGCATTGTTCACCGGCGAGTCGAGCAAGGTCACGGTGAAGTCTTCGCGGGCATTGCCCAGCCCCGACTGCATGGCGATCGTGCGCCCCACCCGCTCGACATAGTTTGCCTGCGCCCCGCTCACCGCACCGCCGAACTCGGCGAGCAATTCGGGGTGGGCCTTGGCGCCTTGGGCCTTGTCTGCGGCACTGATCGAATTGCCACCGCTCTGCGCGCTCACGGCGCTCTCGCTGCCCGGGACAAGCCCGCCGGCAAACGCGAGCCCCGAAACCGCCAACGCGGCCATCGCGACGCTGGCCAGCGCCTGCTTGCGACTCTTCGAGCTAATGGATGGCATCAGGTTCCCCTCTGTCTGGTGTCCGCCCCATTTCATGGGTTTGCGGTCAAAGTCTTCGAAATATTAGCGTTCGTCGCGCGTTGCGGTTCCCGCTGGACCAGCCTGCCGGGCAAGCGGGTGACGCGCGTTGACCAGCTCGACTAGCCGCGCCGCGTCGACGTGCGTGTAGATCTGCGTCGTCGCGATGTCGGCATGGCCGAGCAGCATCTGCAGCACGCGCAGGTCCGCTCCGCCTTCGAGCAGATGGGTCGCGAAGGCATGGCGCAGAACGTGGGGCGAGACCTGCGTCGGATCGAGCCCTGCACGCGCGGCGAGTTCGCGCAGCAACTGGAACAGCCGCACCCGCGTGAGGTGGCCGCTTTCCCCGCGCGAGGGGAACAGGAAGCGGCTGTTCGCGCCCTTCGCAGCGAGCCGCAGCGCCAGCCAGCGACGCAGCACATGTTGCGCGCGGGTGCTGACCGGGACCAGGCGCTGCTGCCCGCCCTTGCCGGTCACGTGCAGGAAAGGCGCATCGCGCGGCACCGCACTGACCGGGAGCGAGACCAGTTCGCTGGCGCGCAGGCCCGAGCCGTAGAGCAGTTCGAGCAGCGCCAGCAAACGCACTGCATTCGGGCTGTCTTGCGCCGCCTCGTCTTCTGCGCGCGTCAAGAAGCGTTCGACCTGCTCGTGATCGAGGATGCGCGGTAGGGGACGCCTGGTGCGTGGCCTGGGCAAGGCAGGAGAGGGATCGTCCTCGCGCAGCCCCTCGTCGACCAGAAATCCGTAGTACTGGCGCAGCGCAGAGCACTTGCGGGCAAGGCTCGATGCAGCAAGGTCGCCCCAGGCCTCACCCAACCGCGCCAGAGTATCGGCATCGGCTCCGCGCAAGTCGCCCACAATCTCGCCCGCCCCCTCGAGGTCGCGGCGATAGGCGGCCAGCGTGTTGAGCGCTGCGCCGCGTTCCGCAGCCAGCATCGCAAGGAAGCGCTCGACGCTGTGTTCGCGCGAAACCATTACCGCTGTGCGCAGCCGCGCCCTGTCGCGATCACGTGCGCGAGACGGCTTCGGCTGCGATCATGCGCGCCTCGCCGTCCAAGCCGACTTCGCGCAACGCCGAAACGATGTGGAACAGGTAGCGCGGGGTCATGCGCTGCCAGCTCGCTCCCTGCATGCCGAAGCCTGCCAGCATGACCACGCTCGCCCTGTCGCCGCGCTGCGCGGCGCCGTCGATGGCGCGGGTCCAGCGGGTCTCGCCGCCAAGCCCCAGCCCCATGTCGTTCGAGTAGCTCGAAGCCGCATCGCGCTCGATCCGCCCGAGCCCTGCCAGCGACGCAACGAGGAAACCGGCACGGCGCTTGCCCTCGCTGGCATCGTTGTCGACGAAACTGTCGATCGCGCTGCCGGGAATATCCTGCGCCATGCCCGGTGCGGACAGGACGATCATCGCCCAGGCATCGCTTCCCGCCTCGACCACCGGCGCCCAGCGCGCGGCATTGGCATCGAAGCCTGCGGCAAGCATCGAGCCCACGAGATCGGCCGCGTTATCGGCCATTTCCGCACGCGGCGCGATCCTCGCTGCAGCAGCCGCGGTCAGCACGCGGCGCCCGTAGGCGTCCGCATCGCCGCCATCGCTGGTCCACAGCTTGCGCATCGCCGCGACGCGCGCGTCTGCACCCTGCAAGGTATAGGCATCGCGCAAGCTCTCAGCGCGGTCCTGCCATTCGCCGGTGACGTCGGGATCGGCGTACATCTGCGCATAGAGATCGACCATCGCCGCGTTCGACAGCACCCCGCTGCCGCCCGCAAGATCGGCAGCCTGCGCACGCCGGGCCAGTCCGACCATCGGCGCAAGCGCGGTGGTGTAGTCGTAGCTCGGGCCACCTTCCTTCACCAGCGCCGCCGGGGGCTCGATGCCCACGCCGATCGCCAGCCCGTAGCGCCACGGCGTGATCGCATCGACCTTGTCCCATTCGATCGTCACCGCACGGCGCGACTTGCCCGCCGCCGCGGCATAGCGCTGGGCGAGCAGCACGTCGATGCGCGGCATCTTGCCGCGCACAAGCTCGCGGTCGAGCTTGGACAGCGCCGAAGTCCCGTTGCCGCGGTAGGCCTCGCAGATCGACCGGGCGAGGTTCCACTCCGGATCGTCACGCAGCGAACCTTGCGTCGCCATGACCGGACACAGGCCGGTGAAGTCGGCGGTCCCGGTATAGACCTTGAGCACCACCTCGCCGATCGCCGGGGTGTAATTCGCGATGTCGATATCCTGCAGCAGGCCGCGCGCGGCGTCGGGCTCGCCCATGCGCAGCAGCAGCGCGACGCGCAGTGCCAGGAAGTCCTGAGGGCTCATCCCGGCAGGCGGAGCGAGACGCGAGAGCAGCGCGCGGCGCAGAGCAATGTGCCCCCAGCGCGAGACCAGAGCGCCCCGGTTGCCCGAAAGCGCGGTGCGGATCAGCGCCCCGTTCTGGTTCGCCAGCGAGTCGGCGGGAAGCCCGCCCTCGGTCTCGTCGAAAATCCCGACCCGCTCCATCGAACGGCGCGCCTGCGGGGGCATGTCGAACTCGACCTTGCGCCCGATCAGCTCCTCGAAGTCCTCGGGCGACATCTTCGCGAGCTCGGCGAGCGTGGGCAGGCGCTTGAGCTGCAGACCTTCCTTTGCCGCACCGGCACCATCATCCGTGGCTGCCTGCGAGGGCGTGCCCGAAGGCAGTGCCTGAACGATCGGGGTCGACTGGGGCCGCGGTGCATTCGCTCCGCCCGTCGGCTGCGCCGCCGGGCGTGGGCTCGCGACAGGGCGCACCGGGGCCGGCCTGCGCGTGGGCGTCGCAGACGGGCTCGGCGTAGGCGCGGGCGTCTCGAACATCTTGGGAAGAAGCGATTCCGGCGCATCCTGCGCGAAGGCCAGCGCCGAAGTCATCGCCAGCGCCGCGCCTGCGAGCAGCAGCACCTTGTTCCTGCCATCCCGCTTCATCGTGCCTGCTCCGGAACCGCAACATGCTGGACGAGATCGCGCACCGGTTCACGGCCGCCATCGACCCAGGCCACGGTGGCCAGGGCTGCTCCCCCGACGATCAGCGCCGCACAGGCCAGACCCAGAACCACGCGCCCGCGCATTATTTTCGTCACTCGCCTTCCTTCACCGATGCTTGCGCTGCGACCTAGCGCAACTATAGGCGATGGGGCAATGGACGTTCAACAGACCCGCTTCGCTCCCCAGGAGATTGCCGAGCTCGCCCGACGCCTCGACCGGCCCGTCGTACTGGTCGGGATGATGGGTGTCGGCAAGTCAAGCGTGGGCAAGCGGCTGGCGCATCTGCTCGGGTGCTCCTTCGTCGATGCCGACGAGGAAATCGAGCGCTCGGCCCAGATGACGATCCCCGAGATTTTCGAAACCTACGGCGAGGACTACTTCCGCGACGGCGAACGCCGCGTGATCGCCCGGCTGATGGCCGAGAACGAGGGCTGCATCGTCATCGCCACCGGCGGCGGCGCCTTCGTCAATGCCGAGACCCGCGCGCTGATCCTCGCCGAAGCGGTCACCGTCTGGCTCGACAGCGACCTCGAAACGCTGGTCGAGCGCACCGCGCGCAAGGACAACCGCCCGCTGCTGCGCGACGGCGACCCGCGCGAGATCCTCGGCCGCCTGCGCGAGGATCGCCGTCCGTTCTACGAACAGGCGCCGATTCACGTCACCAGCGGCAACGGGCCGCACGTACAGACCATCAACAAGGTATTGCAGGGACTTTCGCAATGGCAGTGATCCCGGTCGACATCGCAGGCCGCCCCTACGAAGTGCGCGTGGGCGCGGGGCTGCTCGCGGAACTTGGCGAGCACTGCAAAGGTCGCCTGCGCAAGCGCGCCGTGCCCATCGTCACCGACGCCAACGTCCACGCCCGCTGGGGCGAGGTGGTCGAGGCTTCGCTGCGCGCGCACGGACACGAGCCGCACTGGCGCATTCTCCCGCCGGGCGAAGCGACCAAGTCCTGGGACGAGCTTGCCGCGACCGTCAACTGGATGCTTGGCCTCGAAGTCGAGCGCGGCGATCACGTGATCGCGCTGGGCGGCGGGGTCATCGGCGACCTCACCGGCTTCTGCGCCTCGGTGCTCAAGCGTGGCTGCAAGTTCATCCAGGTTCCGACCACCCTGCTCGCACAGGTCGATTCCAGCGTCGGCGGCAAGACCGCGATCAACACGCCTGCGGGCAAGAACCTCGTCGGCGCCTTCCACCAGCCCTCGCTGGTCCTCGCCGATCTCTCCGCGCTCGACACGCTGCCCGAGCGCGAATTGCGCGCAGGCTATGCCGAAGTCATCAAGTACGGCCTCATCGACGATGCCGACTTCTTCGCATGGTGCGAGGCCAACGGCGCGGCGATGATCGCGGGCGATGCGGCCTTGCGCGAATATGCTGTCGCCCACTCGGTCGCGGCCAAGGCGCGGATCGTCGCCGAGGACGAGTTCGAGACGACCGGCAAGCGCGCGCTGCTCAACCTCGGCCACACTTTCGGCCATGCGCTCGAGGCAGAGACCGGCTTTTCCAGCCGCCTGCTCCATGGCGAGGCGGTCGCGATGGGCATGGTTCTCGCCGCGCGCTATTCGGCGCGGCGCGGCCTGATGAGCGCGGCCAGTGCCGCGCGCGTCACTGAGGCGATCGCGGCAGCCGGACTGCCCGCATCGCTTGCCGGGCTCGGGCTCGATTGCGACGGCGCCCGGCTGGTGGGGCACATGCTCCACGACAAGAAGATGGACGCGGGCACCCTGCCCTTCCTGCTGATGCAGGGCATCGGCAAGACCTACCTCGACCGCGAGGTCTCGCTCGAGGACGTAGGTGCCTTCCTCGCTGACGAACTCGCTGCCGACCCTGCCTGACCGGCCAATTGTGGCACTCCCGGCCCGTTTCATCGACGGTCCGTGCCGCGATTGAGGCAGGAGTGCCCCCGGGGCCTTACAACCGTCATCGTGTGGGTGTTCAATCACACTCGTCCGCAGCGCCCCTTCCGTCCCCCCCGACTTCCTCGGAAGGCCGCTGCGGCACCCTGATGTGCCCGACGCGAATCCCCGCAGCGGCGCAAGACTGGCGACAGGCCCCGTAAAGGCCTGTCGCCATTTCTTCATGAGCACGGCCTGCAGATCGGGTCTCGAAACTCGCGCGCGCCTTGCGGCGTTGAGACGGGAAAGGAGACGCGATCATGAAAGCACAGTCGAAGGCCCAGCAAAAGGCGGCAGGCGCAGCGCTCTCGGCCAAGCGCGGAGACACGAAGAAGAGCGACCTCAAGGGCGCCTCGCGCGAGATGGTCGAGACGATGAGCGAGGCCGAACTCGAGGACATGGCCTCGACCTCGCGCAAGGGAAAACCCGAAAGGATCGAAAATTGACGCCGTGACCCGCGCGTGACATTGCTGAAGCGCGAAGCCTGATTTCGCGCTCCGACAAGATAATTACGGGTCTCGACACAGATGACAGCAGCCGAAGCAACGCCCGAGCTCGACTTCCCCGAGGAAGCCGCGCGCGAGGATCGCGCCTTTCTCGGGCATCCCAAGGGCCTGGGGTATCTCTCGTTCGTCGAGGGCTGCGAACGCTTCTCCTACTATTCCATGCAGACACTGCTCGTGCTCTACATGGTCAAGTATCTGCTTTTGCCCGAGAACGTCGGCAACGTAATTGGCCTCTCCTGGCTACGCGGCAACTACTATGCAGGGCTCGAGGGCCAGCCGCTCGCTTCGGCGATCTTCGGCGACTACACCTCGCTCGTCTATCTCACCCCGATCCTGGGCGGCATCGCCGCCGACCGCTGGCTGGGGCGTCGGGCAGCTTTGATTGCAGGCGCCGTGATCATGTCGATCGGCCACTTCCTGATGGCCTTCGAGGGCCTGTTCCTCTTCGCACTGGTCTCGCTCGTCATCGGCGTCGGCCTGTTCAAGGGCAACATCGCCAGTCAGGTCGGCGAACTCTACAAGCCCGGCGACCTGCGCCGCGCCATGGCCTTCCAGATTTTTTACATCGCGATCAACGTCTCGGTCATCGCCGCGCCGGTGTGGTCATGGTGATCGGTCTCCTGCTCTATCTGCGCGCACGCCCTTGGCTGCCCGCCGATGCCCCCCGCGGTGCCGCGAAGGCGCAGGGCGGCGCCAAGACCGGCGCGCTCAGCCGCGAGGACTGGCCGCGTCTCGGCGCCCTAGCCGTGCTCGTCCCGGTTCTCGCGATCGCAATGATTCCCAACCAGGAAATCTTCAACGCCTACCTCGTCTGGGCCGACGCGAAATTCCAGCTGACCTTCTTCGGCGTGACCCTGCCCACCAGCTGGATGATCACCATCGACGCGACGCTCGCCTTCTCGATGCTGGTCGCGGTAGCCGCATTCTGGAAGTGGCGCTCGGACCGCACCGGACGCGAGCCCGACGAACTGGGCAAGATGGTGATCGGCTCGGTATTCTCGATCATGGGCGGCATGTGCCTCGTCATCGCCGCAGCGACCGTGCCCGAGGGCGGCAAGATCGGCCTGTTCTGGCCGGTCATGTTCCACCTGTTCAACTCGATCGGGTTTGCCCACCTGATGCCGGTGAGCCTCGCGCTCTTCACCAAGATCGCGCCGCGCGCGCTCAACGCGACGGTCGTGGGCATCTACTATCTCGCATTCTTTGGCGCCAACAAGACGGTGGGCGTCGTCGGCGGCTGGTATTCGAGCATGGACACGGTGCAGTTCTGGCTGCTCCACGTCGCGGCAGCGGTCTTCGGGCTCATTGCCTTTGCCATGCTCAAGATGGTGCTCGGCAAGACGCTCGCCGGAGACTGATGGCTGGCGGCCGACGGGCGCGCGTTGAGGCTCAGGCCAGGCGCGCGCCGTCGGGTACCCGCTTGTCGGGCGAGAACAGTGTGATGCGCGCCTCCTCGTCGCCGAAACCGAGCGTCAGGCACTCGGACATGGCCTTGCCGATCTGGCGAGGCGGGAAATTGACGACCGCCGCGACCTGCTTGCCAACAAGGTCCTCGCACGAATAGAGCGCCGCGACCTGCCCGATCGACTTGCGCGTCCCGACACCGGGGCCGAAATCAATCACCAGCTTGTAGCTGGGCTTGCGTGCGCCCTCATAGACGCTCGCCTCGATCACCGTGCCCACGCGGATGTCCACCTTGAGGAAGTCCTCGAAGGCGATGTTATCTGCGGGCGGGGTCGAGGCGTCGTGATCGAGGTGCATGATGGTCCTGGCTGCTCGTGGTGTCGTCGCGCCAGCATAAAGACCAAGCCCGTCAAGCTCCATGAAAAAGGCCCCGCCTCCGGTATCTCGACCGGAGACGGAGCCTTCTTGTTCGATCTGCCTGCGACCAGCCTGAACGCTTCAGGCCTCGCAGAAATCCGTTACTCGAGCTCGAGGATGATCGCGTCGACCGCGAGGCTCTCGCCCGCCTTGGCGTTGACGGTCTTGACCGTGCCCGACTTCTCGGCGCGCAGGATGTTCTCCATCTTCATCGCCTCGATCACCGCGAGCGGCTGGCCGACTTCGACCTTGTCGCCCTCGGCCACGTTGAGCGTGACGAGCAGGCCCGGCATCGGGCAGATGAGGAACTTCGAGAGATCGGGCGGGATCTTCTCGATCATGTGCTTCGAGTACTGCGAGACGCGCGTGGGCAGGCAGCCCACGACGTGGGTCGCACCGCGCGTCGTCAGCTTGAAGCCGGTACGCGTCGATTCGATCTTCATCGTGATCGGCTCGCCCTCGACCTCTGCGTCGATGAAGCGGTCGCCCGGCGTGTACTCGAGCGCCATGTCGACCTCTTCGCCGTTCACGGTGACGAGGTCCTCGTCGATCACGACATCGAAGCCCTGCTTGTCGATCGAGACCGTCCACTCGCCCGGCGGGTCGAGCGGAACGGCAAGCTGCCCGTCGACGCGGCGCGCACGGTCGGCACGCGCGGCGGCGATGAAGCCTGCGACCGCCGCGAGCTTGACCTTGAGCTCGTCGCTTGCAGGCGCACCGTGGAAGCCCTCGGGGTATTCTTCGGCGATGAAGCCGGTGGTGAGTTCGCCCGAACGGAAGCGCTCGTGCTGCATCAGTGCCGAGAGGAAGTCGATGTTGTGGCCCAGCCCCTCGATCTCGAAGGCGTCGAGCGCGGCGATCTGCTTGTCGGCAGCCTCGTCGCGAGTCTCGCCCCAGGTCACCAGCTTGGCGATCATGGGATCGTAGAACATCGAGACCTGACCGCCTTCGTAGACGCCGTCATCGACGCGGATGCCATCGATCCCGCGACGACCGTTCTCGTCGCCGTCGTCGGTCCAGCCGTCGACCGGCGGGTTGTAGCGCACCAGACGCCCGGTCGAGGGCAGGAAGCCGCGGTAGGGATCTTCGGCGTAGACGCGGTTCTCGATCGACCAGCCGCTGATCTTCACGTCGTCCTGCGTCATCTCCAGCTTCTCGCCATAGGCGACGCGGATCATCTGCTCGACGAGGTCGATGCCGGTGATGGCCTCGGTCACCGGGTGCTCGACCTGGAGACGGGTGTTCATCTCGAGGAAGTAGAAGCTCTCGCCCGTCGGGTCTGCGCCCGAGACGATCAGCTCAACCGTACCCGCCGAATGGTAGTCCACCGCCCGGGCCAGCGCGACGCACTGCTCGCCCATCGCCTTGCGCATGGCGGGCGTGACGAAGGGCGACGGCGCTTCCTCGACCACCTTCTGGTGACGACGCTGGATCGAGCACTCGCGCTCGTTGAGGTAGAGGATGTTGCCGTGCTTGTCGCCGAGGATCTGGATCTCGATGTGGCGCGGGTTGAGGATGAACTTCTCGATGAAGACGCGGTCGTCGCCGAAGGAGTTGAGACCCTCGCGCTTGGTCGCTTCGAAGCCCTCGCGCACGTCCTGCTCGTTGTGGGCAAGGCGCATGCCCTTGCCGCCACCGCCGGCAGAAGCCTTCATCATCACCGGGTAGCCGATCTCGTTCGAGATGCGCACCGCGTGCTCGGTGTCCTCGATGACGCCGACGAAGCCGGGCACGACGTTGACGCCAGCTTCCTTGGCGAGTTTCTTGGACTCGATCTTGTCACCCATCGCCGCGATCGCACCGACCGGCGGGCCGATGAAGGCGATGTTTTCCTTGGCGAGCGCCTCGGCGAACGAAGTACGCTCGGAAAGGAAGCCGTAGCCCGGGTGCACCGCTTCGGCGCCGGTCTGCTTGGCCGCCGCGATGATCTTGTCGGCGATCAGGTAGCTCTCGGCAGCAGGCGAAGGGCCAATGTGGACCGCCTCGTCGGCCATCTGCACGAAAGGCGCCATGGCATCGGCGTCGGAATAGACCGCCACGGTCTCGATACCCATCCGGCGCGCCGTCTTGATGACGCGGCAGGCGATCTCGCCCCGGTTCGCAATGAGGATTTTCTTGAACATCAGTTCGCCGTCTCCACGTATTCGCGCAAATCTGCCGTTCGCGCCTCGGTCAGTTTCGTCAGGCACCCGTTCTGGAGCAGTGGCCAGATCGTGCCGCTTTCATCTCTCGGACCATTCTCGGCGAGGCACTGGGCATCGCGGAAGGCGAGCCACTTGCGCTGTGCGTCGAGCAGGCGCGGCGCGGTCTTGCCGCCGCGCGCCCTGGCCCTGGCATAGGCCTGCTTCCACGCCGCGTTGAGCGCGGCATCGGCGGCCTTGTAGGTTTCGAAGGAACAGATGTTCATGTCGGTCTGCGTGCGCGCATCGGCGCAGACACCGGCGCTTGCAGCAGCCGAGAGCAGCAGGGCGGCTATCATCCTTCACGCCTCCCCAAGGCACACCCGTCTCTCCCGCGAAGGCGGACAAGCCGCAGCTTCGCAAGGTCCTGCCGGCAGGCAGGCACCCCGCCGATGCGGGGAAGACGGGTGAGCGCGCTGCGCACTTACTCGGCCGCTTCCAGCTTCGCGCAGCCCTTGGGCATGCGGCTCGCCTCGACATCGGCGCGTGTCTCGGTGATCGCCATCGGCCTGATGCCAAGTCGCTCGAACATGGCAAGGTCGCTGTCGTCGCCCGCATTGGGGGCGGTAAGCAGCTTGTCGCCGGTGAAGATCGAGTTGGCACCGGCCATGAAGCACATGGCCTGGGTCATCTCGGACATGGATTCGCGGCCCGCCGAGAGGCGCACCATCGAGTGCGGCATGGTGATGCGCGCGACCGCGACGGTGCGCACGAACTCAACGTCGTCGATCTTGGCCATCGGCGTGTCGGCGAGCATGTCGCCCAGCACCGTGCCCTTGACCGGGACGAGCGCGTTGACCGGCACCGACTGCGGGTGGTCGGGCAAGGTCGCCAGCGTATGGACGAAACCGACACGGTCGGCACGGGTCTCACCCATGCCCACGATGCCGCCCGAGCACACGTTCATGCCCGCCATGCGCACGTTGGAGAGCGTGTCGAGACGGTCTTCCATTGTGCGCGTGGTGATGACCTCGTCGTAGCGTTCGGGCGAGGTGTCGATGTTGTGGTTGTAGTAGTCGAGCCCGGCTTCCTTGAGCATGTCCGCCTGCTCGGCGGTCAGCATGCCCAGCGTCATGCAGGTCTCCATGCCCATCGCGCGCACGCCCTTCACCATCTCGATGATGGCAGGCATGTCGCGGTCCTTGGGGTTGCGCCAGGCTGCACCCATGCAGAAGCGGGTCGAGCCCTGGTCGGCGGCCTGCGCGGCGCGCTGGAGCACCTCGGAGACGCCCATCAGCTTGGTCGCCTTCACGCCGCTCTTGGCGTGGACCGACTGCGAACAGTAGCCGCAGTCTTCCTGGCAACCACCGGTCTTGATCGAGAGCAGCGTCGAGAGCTGGACCTCGTTGGCCTTGTGGTTTGCGCGGTGCACTTCGGCGGCGCGGAACACCAGTTCGGTGAACGGCAGGTCGAACAGCGCAGCGATCTCCTCGCGCGTCCAGTCGTTGCGGATGTCGGTCTGGGGGGCGGTATCAGTCATCGTCATTTCCTCATGCGGCCCGGGCCTGCGCGCGCTGCGCGGCATAGCCGGTCAGGGCCGCTGCATAGTGCGGTCCGGCGCGCCGTTCCAGTTCCCCGGCGCCGAAACCCGCGACCGATTGTACGATCCTCGCGACGGCGGCGTCCGAGAGCGAACCCAGCCGCGCGCGGTAGATGCCGATGGTGAACACGATCGCGCGCGAACGCGGCAGGCGGCGCAATGCCTCGCGCTCGCAGCGCACCCACAAGGTTTCACCGGCATTCTCGGGCGTTACATGGGCAAAGCGCGCCTCGGGCGCATCTTGCGGCATGTAGCGAAGTGCGTCCGAAGCCACGACGAAGGCGTTGGTGCGCCCGAAGATATTGGCCGACTGCAAGCCGTCCATGAACTTGTCGACACCGCTCGAAAGCGCCTGTGCATAGCCGTCGATGGGTTCGTGGACCTGATGCACGCTGCGTCCCATCTTCTCGGCAAGCCGCCAGTCGGTCGGGAAGCCTACCGATGCCGCGCCGAGCCGGAAAGGCGCGCCGGGCGCGTCCTGCACCATGACGCAAAGGTCTTCCCAGTGAGCGCGCGCGCAGGCCTCCAGGCCGCCCTCGACGCCGAGCAGGTCTCCCAACTCGGCAACCGCCTCCTCCGCGTCCGGCAGCACCACGGTGCTGTCCGGATGGGCGTCGAAAGCCTGCGCACGCGCGGGCAGGTCGGGCGCGGAATCTAGCCACTCGTCCGCGGCGAGCCGGACCAGCCCCATGCGCAGCGGGCCCGAGACCCGTGCCGCAGGAAGCAGATCCTCCACCGAGAAACCAAGTGCCATGGCCAATGCGCCCCTACCTTGCCGAACCCGTCGCGGCTTACTCGGCCGCTTCCAGCGCCTCGTCGGCGGGCGGCATGTTGTGGCCGAGCAGGCGCAGCACGTCGGCCGCGCATTCGACCACGTTCGAGCCCGGACCGTAGATGCCCTGAACGCCGCGCTCCTTGAGATAGTCGTAGTCGGACGCCGGAATGACACCGCCCGCGACGACCTTGATGTCGCTGCGGCCTGCATCGCGCAGGTGGCCGATGATCTCGGGGATGAGCGTCTTGTGACCAGCTGCCAGCGAGGAGGCGCCGACGACCTCGACGTCGTTGTCGAGCGCCATCTTGCAGGCTTCCTCTGGGGTCTGGAACAGCGGGCCGGTGACGACGTCGAAGCCCATGTCGCCAAAGGCCGACGCGATCACGTTGGCGCCGCGATCGTGGCCGTCCTGGCCCATCTTGGCGACGAAGATCTTCGGCGCATGGCCGAGCCGGCGCTTGACCGCCTCGACGCCCTCGACGACCTGGCGATAGCGCGTGTCCTCGGCATAGGCCGAACCGTAGATGCCCTTGACGGGCTTGGGCATCGTTCCGTGACGGCCGAAGACCTCTTCCATGGCGGCCGAGATCTCGCCAAGCGTCGCACGCTCGCGCGCGGCATCGACCGCGAGGCCCAGCAGGTTGCCATTGGAGCGCGCGCCTTCGGTGAGCGCCTTGAGCGCGGCCTGGCACTTTGCCTCGTCGCGGCCCGCACGCACCTTGTTGATGCGCGCGATCTGGCTCTCGCGGACCTTGTGGTTGTCGACCTCGAGCGTCTCGATCGGGTCTTCCTCGGCCTTGCGGTACTTGTTGACGCCGACGATCACGTCGTCGCCCTTGTCGACGCGCGCCTGACGACCGGCGGCGGCTTCCTCGATCATGCCCTTGGGCCAGCCCGCCGCGACAGCCTTGGCCATGCCGCCTTCGGCTTCGACGCGCTCGATGATCTCCCAGGCCTTGTCGACCAGCTCGGTGGTCAGTGCCTCGATGTAGTACGAGCCACCCAGCGGATCGACGACATTGCACATGCCGGTCTCTTCCTGGATGACGATCTGCGTGTTGCGCGCGATGCGGGCCGAGAAGTCGGTCGGCAGCGCGATGGCCTCGTCCAGCGCATTGGTGTGAAGCGACTGCGTGCCCCCCAGCATCGCGGCCATGGCCTCGATGGTGGTGCGCATGACGTTGTTGTACGGGTCCTGCTCCTGCAAGCTGACGCCCGAGGTCTGGCAGTGCGTGCGCAGCATCTTGGAGCGCTCGGACTTGGCGCCCAACTGCGTCATCGCGCGGTGCCACAAGGTGCGCGCGGCGCGCAGCTTCGCGATCTCCATGAAGAAGTTCATGCCGATCGCGAAGAAGAACGACAGGCGGCCTGCAAACTTGTCGATGTCGAGGCCCGAGGCCACGCCGTACTTCACGTATTCCATGCCGTCGGCGATGGTGAAGGCCAGTTCCTGGACCTGCGTGGCGCCCGCTTCCTGCATGTGGTAGCCGGAAATCGAGATCGAGTTGAACTTGGGCATGTTGTCCGCCGTATAGGCGAAGATGTCCGAGATGATCCGCATCGAGGGCTCGGGCGGATAGATGTAGGTGTTGCGGACCATGAACTCCTTCAGAATGTCGTTCTGAATGGTTCCGGTCAGCTGGTCCGGCGAAACGCCCTGCTCTTCGGCAGCGATGATGTAGAAGGCAAGGCACGGGATCACCGCGCCATTCATCGTCATCGAGACCGACATCTCGCCAAGCGGGATGCCGTCGAAGAGGATCTTCATGTCCTCGACGGAATCGATAGCCACGCCCGCCATGCCGACGTCGCCGGTGACGCGCGGGTGATCGCTGTCATAGCCGCGGTGGGTGGCAAGGTCGAAGGCGACCGACAGACCCTTCTGACCCGCAGCAAGGTTGCGGCGGTAGAAGGCGTTCGATTCCTCGGCGGTCGAGAAACCCGCGTACTGGCGCACGGTCCAGGGACGCCCGGCGTACATCGAGGCCTTCACCCCGCGGGTAAAGGGCGCGAAGCCCGGAAGGCCCGGATCGCTGGTGACATCCTCGGCGGTGTAGAGCGGCTTGACGTCGATGCCCTCGGGCGTGTGCCAGGTGAGGTCCCTGCCCTTGACTTCCTTGTCGGCGAGCGCCTTCCAGTCGTTGATGTCTGCCATTTTCCGTTCCTAGATCCCACCGCGTCCCTAGCCGGACGCCCTCATATTCTCGTTGTCGTTGCCCGCTGGCGGCGCGCTCAATGCGCCTCGCGCGGACGCTCCATGATCTCGGTCAGCTGGCCACCCATGTCCTTGGGGTGGACGAAGAAGATCATCGTGCCGTGCGCGCCCACACGCGGTTCGCCCAGCACGCGCTTGCCCTGAGCCTCGAACCAGGCCTTGGCCTCGGTGATGTCCTCGACCTCCCAGCAGATGTGGTGCTGGCCGCCGAGCGGGTTCTTCTCGAGCCACTTGCCCACCGCCGAGTCCGCCTCGGTCGGCTGGAGCAGCTCGATCTGCGTGCCCCCGGTGGTGCCAAGCGCGCCGCCCTGCTGCGGCGTCTCGACGAAGCAGACGCGCACCTTCTGGCTTTCCAGCACGAAGGGCTCGGTCACCACCTGCGCCCCCATCACCTCCTTGTAGAAGGCGATCGAGGCTTCGATGTCCGGCGTCGCGACGCCGATGTGGTTCATGCGGCCCAGCTTCATCACAAGTTCTCGATGACCATGGCGATGCCCTGACCGCCGCCGATGCACATGGTAATGAGGCCGTACTTGCCGCCGGTGCGCTTGAGTTCGTACATCGCCTTGATGGTGAGGATCGCGCCCGTCGCCCCGATCGGATGACCGAGCGAGACGCCCGAACCGTTGGGGTTGGTCTTGGCGGCATCGAAGCCGAGTTCCTTGGCAACGCCGCATGCCTGCGCGGCGAAAGCCTCGTTGCTCTCGATCACGTCGATCTGGTCGAGCGTCAGCCCGGCACGCTCGAGCGCCACCGGCACGGCCTTGACCGGACCAAGGCCCATCACCGAAGGATCGAGCCCTGCGTGGCCCCAGCCCAGGATCTTGGCCATGGGCTTCAGGCCCTTCTCGGCCACGGCCTTGCCACTCGCGAGAACGACCGCGCCCGCGCCGTCGTTGATGCCCGAGGCATTGCCGGCAGTGACGGTGCCATCCTTCTGGAAGACCGGCTTGAGCTTGGCCATCGATTCAAGCGAGGCATCGCCGCGCACGTGCTCGTCGGTGTCGAACACGATCGTGCCCTTGCGGGTCTTGATCTCGACCGGAACGATCTGTTCCTTGAAGTAGCCTTGCTCAATCGCATTGGCGGCGCGCTTGTGGCTTTCCACCGCCAGCGCGTCCTGATCCTCGCGGGTGATCTGGCACTGGGTCGCGACGTTCTCGGCGGTCACGCCCATATGGTAGTTGCCGAAGGGGTCCTGCAGCGCGCCGAGCATGCCGTCCTCGAAGGTGAGGTCGCCCATCTTGACGCCCTTGCGCACGACGCTGGTCATGTGCGGGGCATTGGACATGACCTCGCAGCCGCCGCCGATCGCGAACTGGTGCTCGCCCAGCGCGATGGCCTGCGCGGCCGAGACGATGGCCTGCAGGCCCGAGCCGCACAGGCGGTTGACGTTCATCGCCTGCGAGGAGATCGGCACGCCCGCGTCGATCGAGGCCATGCGCGAGACGTAGACATCCTTGGGCTGGGTCGGCACGACGATGCCCACGACCACGTTCTCGATCAGCGAGGCATCGACGCCGCCGCGCGCAAGAGCCTCCTTCATGACGAGCGTGCCCAGTTCCGCCGGACGGAACGAGGCGAGGCTGCCGCCGAAGGTGCCGATCGCGGTACGCGCACCGCTGACGATATAGATATCTTCCATGACTAGATCCTCTTGCCCTCTTTTACTGGCAATCATTCAATCCCGGGGCCTGCCGCACGGTTCCACCGCTGGCCGCCGCGTGAACCAGTGTCGCCGGGGGCCGCCCCTGCCGGGGCGTAGCCACCCGTCCACCGATCACAGCGGAATGTTGTCGTGCTTCTTCCAGGGGTTCTCAAGCGCCTTGTTGCGCAGCTTCCTGAGACCCAGCGCGATGCGCTTGCGGGTCGAGTGCGGATAGATCACCTCGTCGATGTAACCACGGCTGGCGGCGACGAAGGGATTGGCGAAGCGATCCTCGTATTCCTTGGTCTTGGCGGCGATGCCATCGGCATCGAGCCCGCGGAAGATGATCTCGACCGCGCCCTTGGCGCCCATCACCGCGATCTCGGCGGTCGGCCAGGCGTAGTTGAGGTCGCCGCGCAGATGCTTGGAGGCCATAACGTCGTAGGCGCCGCCATAGGCCTTGCGGGTGATCACGGTGATCTTGGGCACGGTCGCCTCGCCATAGGCGAAGAGCAGCTTGGCGCCGTGCTTGATGATGCCGTTGTGCTCCTGATCGGTGCCCGGAAGGAAGCCCGGCACGTCGACGAAGGTGATGATCGGGATGTTGAAGGCGTCGCAGAAGCGCACGAAGCGTGCGGCCTTCTTCGAGGCATTGATGTCGAGCACGCCTGCCAGCACCATCGGCTGGTTGGCGACCACGCCCACGGTCTTGCCCTCGACGCGGCCGAAGCCGCACAGGATGTTGCCCGCGTGCAGCGGCTGAACCTCGAAGAAGTCGCCCTCGTCGAGCGTCTTACGGATCACCTCGTGCATGTCGTAGGGCTGGTTGGCCGAAGGCGGGATGATCGTGTCGAGGCTAGGCTCGGCGCGATCCCAGGGATCGGCGCAAGGACGCTCGGGAGCCTCGTCGCGGTTCGATGCGGGCAGGAAGTCGATGAAGTCGCGCGCGGCAAGCAGCGCCTCGATGTCGTTCTCGAGCGCAAGATCGGAGACCGAGGTCTTCGACGAGTGCGTGATCGCACCGCCCAGCTCTTCCTGCGTCACGACCTCGTTGGTGACGGTCTTGACCACGTCGGGCCCGGTCACGAACATGTAGGAGCTGTCCTTCACCATGAAGATGAAGTCGGTCATCGCGGGGCTGTAGACCGCACCGCCGGCGCAGGGCCCCATGATCAGCGAGAGCTGCGGGACAACGCCCGAGGCGAGGATGTTCTTCTGGAACACGTCGGCATAGCCACCGAGCGAGGCGACGCCTTCCTGGATGCGCGCGCCGCCCGAGTCGTTGAGACCGATGACCGGGGCACCGACCTTCATCGCCGCGTCCATCACCTTGCAGATTTTCTGCGCGTGGCGAGCCGAGAGCGAACCGCCGAACACGGTGAAGTCCTGCGAGAAGACGTAGACGAGGCGCCCGTTGATCGTGCCCGAGCCGGTGACCACGCCGTCGCCGGGGATCTTCTGGTCGGGCATGCCGAAATCGACGCAATCGTGCTCGACGTAGAGATCCATCTCCTCGAAGCTGTCCTCGTCGAGCAGGACCTCGAGGCGCTCGCGCGCGGTCAGCTTGCCCTTGGCATGCTGCGCGTCGATGCGCTTCTGGCCACCGCCCAGCTTGGCTGCGGCGCGACGCTTTTCGAGTTCGGCGATATTGGCTGACATCCGGCTTCCCTTACCCGTGGTTGTTTCCATCGAGACTTGCTGCATGTGCTAAAGGCAGTTCCCGGCGCTCAGGTCAATAGTTTTAATCGAACGGTTAAACTTTCCCGCGCAACTGCTCCGACAATATCCGACAAGCGATATCGCCTCCCACCTACCGGAGACGTGCGCCACAAGGACGAACGCGCAAGATCGTGCCTGCCATGCCACACGGCCCGGAAAACCGGGATCGCTGCGAAGCTGCCCGGGACATGCGAGAAGGGGCGCGGAGAAGGGTTCCCCCTCGCCGCGCCCCTTCTCGCCCGCAACTGCGGGCCCGGTAACCGGGTCAGCCCTTGCGGGCCGGACCTATCTATTTGAGCAGGACCAGTTCCTCCGACATCGTCGGGTGCAGGGCAACGGTCGCATCGAAATCGTCCTTGGTCAGTCCGGCCTTCACCGCAACGGCAGCCGCCTGCATGATCTCCGGCGAATCCGGGCCGATCATGTGCAGGCCAAGCACCTTGCCGGTATCGGCATGGCAAACCATCTTGTAGAGCGAGCGCTCGTTGCGATGGGCAACGACGTTCTTCATCGGCCTGAAATCGCTCGTATAGACCTTACAGGTACCAAAGGTCTCGATGGCCTGCGCCTCGGTCATGCCAACCGCCGCGATCGGCGGATGGCTGAATACTGCCGCTGGAATGCAGCCGTATTCGACAGTGGTCGGCTTGCCGCCGAAAACGGTGTCGGCGAACGCCTGCCCCTCGCGGATCGCGACGGGCGTGAGCTGGACCCGGTCGGTCACGTCGCCGACAGCGTAAATGCTGTCGATCGCAGTGCGCGAATGCTCGTCGACCGAGATCGCCCCGCGTTCGTTCACCTCGACACCGACCTCGCCAAGGCCGAGCCCCTCGACATTGGGCACGCGGCCGGTGGCGTAGAGCACGCAATCGACCTCGAGCGGATCGTGCCCGCTCATCGAGACGGTCAGCGAACCGTCCTCGTTCCTGACGATCTTCTCGATCTCGGCGTTGAAGCGAAAATCGATGCCCTTGGTCATCGAAATCTGCAGCAGACGGTCGCGCACGCTCTCGTCATAGCCGCGCAGGAGCTGATCCGAGCGGTTCATCAGCGTGACCTGCGCGCCGAACTCGTTGAAGATGCCCGCGAATTCGTTGGCGATGTAACCCGCCCCGACGATCAGTACACGCGCCGGAATGGCATCGAGATGAAACGCCTCATTCGAGGTAATGCCGTATTCGTGCCCTTCGAAGCTGGGCACGTAGGGGCGCGCTCCGGTCGCGATCAGGATGTGGCGCGCGGTCTTTTTCTCACCGCCCGACAGGGTAATCTCGTGCGGGCCGGTGATCGTCGCGCGCTCGTTGTAGATTTCAACGCCATTGTTCTCGAGCGTCTGGGTGTAGAGGCCGTTGAGCCGGTCGACATCGCCCAGCACGTTGTCGCGCAGCTTGATCCAGTCGAACTTCGCGCCCTCGATCTCCCAGCCGAAATGCTGCGCATCCTCGAGGTCTTCGGCGAAGTGGGCCCCGTAGACGAGCATCTTCTTGGGCACGCAGCCGCGGATCACGCAGGTCCCACCGACCCGGAACTCCTCGGCCACCGCCACTCTGGCGCCGTAGGCCGCGGAGACGCGGCTGGCCCGCACGCCGCCCGAGCCGGCGCCGATGGTGAAGAGGTCGTAGTCGTAGTCGGACATGCAGTAATGCTCCAGGCCAGGCCCGGCAGGCGGGCATCAGGTTCGGTGGGGGCATATGGGGGCTAGGCAGTGCCCCTGCCAACCCCTCCCGTGCGAACAGGCGGCCATTACCCGCAGGTCGGGCTTGCGCAGGCATGGGGCACCGGCGGGCAACCCTCTCGTCACTCGAGCACAAGCCGCCAGCGCATCAGCACGCGGGCGTCACGGGCATCCGCGCTCGATGCCAGCGCGAGCGCGGCCTGCGAGCGCGGTCCAGCGCGCTCGAAGCCGAAGGTCACCAGCGGGTCGAGGCGCCCCGACAAATCGACCTGCCGCTGCGAATAGAGCAGCGAGCGGTTGGCTAGATCATAGCCACTGCCCACCGTCCAGGTGCCGCTCCCTCCGATGACCGCAAGCGGCTGCGCCAGTCCGAGGCGCACGACACCGCCCAGCAGCGCACGGCTGGCGGTGACGCCGAAGCGGGTGGTGACCAGCCGGTCGGCATCGGTAAGCAGCATGTCCGAGGCCAGCTTGAGGCTGGTCGTCCCGAGGCTGGCATAGCCCGAGAGGCTCCAGTCCCTGCCGAGCTGGACGTCCTGCGCCGCCTCGACGAACACGCTGCGCGCCCCGTCGCCGAAGCGCAGTGCACCCGAGCCGGTGGGCGTGCCGAGAACCGCCCCGCGCTCGTCGAGCGCGCCCAGCTTGATGGTTGTCCCGCGCTTGCGCCAGCTTGCCACGACACCGCTGGCCGAGGCCCCGTAGTCGCCACCAGCCAGCGCTTCGACACCGAGCGTTCCTCCCAGTCCGGGATGACGCATGCCGAGCGAAAAACGGGCCTGGGGCGCATAGGCCTGCACTGCATCACTTACCGGCGCGAGCCCCATGAAGCTTGCCGAGACATCGTCGAGCGAGTTGAGCGCGGCATTGATCCAGGTGCGACCTGCGCGCCAGGCTAGGCTGCCGTTGGTCATCACCGTACTCCAGTCGTTCTCGCCCGGCCCCACCCGCAAGCGGGTAAAGCCGGCGGACGCCGCGAGATCGGGTGTGGCGAAACTCGCCTGCCCAGCGCCTGCCTGGATGCGCAGGCGTCGCTCGAGCGCCACGCTGTCTGCGACGGGCCGCGCAACCATGCCCGACAGGTCGCCCCGGAAATCGCGCCCGTAGCTATCGAGCACGGTCACATCGCCCAGCGCCTGGCGCGCAATGGCGTCGGCATCGACGGGGGCCGGGGTGACCAGTGCAGCCCCCTTGGCCGCAGTCTGGACGGCTCCGTTGGACAGGGTCGGGTTTACCGGCGAGAGCGCGGCCTCGACATCGATCAGGCCATGTCCGAAGACCGGATCGACCCCGGCCTCTCCGATGTCGCGCGCGGTCTCGATGATCACATCGCCCGCCTCGATGCCCGAAAGCTGCGGCCACTTGCTCAGGATCAGCGCGGCCAGGCCACTGACCTGCGGCGCAGCCGAACTCGTGCCCGTGAACCAGACATAGGAACCGTCGACCGCCTGCGTGGCATTCGTCCCCATCGCGGTGACGCAGCGATACATGGCGGCGGTACCGCACTGGTTCGAGTAGTCGCCCAGTTCGTAGGTGGAACCATTGTTGTCTGCAGCGACGACAAAGAGCCAGCTGCGATCGTTGGTCGAATTCAGGTCGAGATAGCCTGCCACGTGATCGAGGCCGTCATTGCCCGCAGCATTGACGAAGAGCCCGCCTGTCTCCTGATAGCGCGCGACCATCGTTGACCAGAGCGGGCTCGGCGTATCCGTCTCGACCTTGGCCAGCGATACATTGGCGACCTTGATCCCGTTGGTACCGGCATAATCGAGCGCCCGGCGCACGGCGCCGGTCTCGATCGTGACGCGCTCCTCCTCGTCGGTGGTATCGAGGTTGGTGTTGCTCACGCGCAGCGCGACGACCTCGACCCCGGGCGCGATGCCCTGGACGCCGCGCCCGTCATTGCGCGCGGCGAGAACGCCCGCGACCAGTGTTCCGTGTTCGGCATAGTCATCGCCAACGACATTGCGTGCGGAAGTCGAACCGTTCTGTGTGACCGACCCGAAATCGCGGCTCAGGCCAGAGATCTGACCGGTCATCTCGCTGACGCCCTTCACGCCGTCGTCGATGACCGCCACCTTCACGCCCTGCCCGGTCCAGCCGTTGTCGAGCGCATAGAGCGCGTTGACGTATTCGAACGAGAGGTAGTTGACGCGGTATTCGGCATCGTCCTGCGACGACCGCACAGGCTGCTGTGCACTCGGCAGGATACCCGGATCATTGGACGGCGGAACCGGAGTGGGAGTGGGAGTGGGAGTGGGTGCAGGCGTCGGTGTCGGTGTCGGTGTGGGGGTCGGTGTCGGTGTAGGCGTCGGTGTCGGAGTGGGCGCAGGCGGCGGCGTGGAACTCACCCCGCCAGAACTCCCACCGCCCCCACAAGCTGAAAGCGCCAGTACCACCGCAAGCGCACTCGCACCGCGCCCGGACAAATTGCGCATCGACCGCCAAGCCGCACTCATATCAATCGCACCTCGAAACAACGTCGCCAAACGGCGTCCAGTATTGCCTCGAGCCTATAAGCCGGTCCGCCCGGTCAAATGGTTAACACGAACCTTATTTGCGGCAAGTCACCGGCAGTGCTGCCCTCGTGCAACACTTACCGGTCAACATTGCACGCAGCACAGCAAAGTTACGTGCGAGAGTAACCAGAAGCTGCGCTCCGCACGCCTCAGATGATCCCGCAGGTCGCCAGTAGGGCCTCGGTCGAGGGGTCGAACCTGACCCCACCCTGCGCGATCTGGTTCGCGATCTGCTTGCCCAGCTCGACGCCGAACTGGTCGAAGGGGTTGATCCCCATCAGCACGGCATTCGCGAAGGTGCGGTGTTCGTGGAAGGCGATCAGCGCCCCGAAGGTCGCGGGGCTGATCTCGTCGAGCAGGATCGTCGCCGAGGGGCGATCGCCCGGATAGGCGCGCGCAGGGTCCTCGCTTGCCTTGCCCGCCATCAGCGCCGCGCCCTGCGCGAAACAGTTGGAGAGCAGGATGCGGTGATGCTCGTCGTCGAGATCGTGCCCGGGCGCGATCGAGGCGATGAAGTCGACCGGCACGAGATTGGTGCCCTGATGGAGAAGCTGGAACACCGCGTGCTGGGCATCGGTACCCACTCCGCCCCAGGTGATCGGAGCGGTCGGCCCGTCGACCGGCGTGCCGTCGGCTTTCACGCTCTTGCCGTTCGATTCCATCTCGAGCTGCTGGAGATAGTCGGGCAGCAGGTCGAGGCGTTCGTCGTAAGCGAAGACCGCGCGCGTCTGGCAGCCGCGAAGGCGCGTGTAGTACTGATCGGCAAAGGCCGCGCGCAGCGGCAGGTTGGCAGCGCCGTCGGTGTCGCGGAAATGCTCGTCCATCGCTGCAGCGCCAGCCAGGAACTCGGCAAAATCGGGCCAGCCCAGCGCCATCGCCACCGGAAAGCCGATCGAGGACCACAGCGAATAGCGCCCCCCCACGCTTTCCGAGAAAGGCAGGATGCGTGTCTCGTCGACGCCCCATTCGATCGCCTTCTCGGGCGAGGCGGTCAGCGCGACGACCCGACCGTAAGGATCCTCGACCTCGTTCTCCTTGAGCCATTCGAGCGCGCTGTGCGCATTGGTCATGGTCTCGATGGTGGTGAAGGTCTTGGAGGCGACCGCGATCATCGTGGTGGCAGGGTCGCAGGCCTTGAACGCGGCCTCGAGCGCGCAGCCGTCGATGTTCGAGACGACGTGCACGTCGACCAGCGCACCTTCACGCGCGAGCGCATCGACGGCGAGTGCCGGGCCCAGCGCCGATCCGCCGATGCCAATGTGGATGACGTGCTTCACCTCGCCCATCGCGCCGCGCAGGATCGCCTCAACGATCGCGGCCATGCGGTGGTGGTAGTCGGCGGCGAGCGCAACGCTCTCCTCCTTGCCCACGCCGCGCTGGGCGGTGTGCTCGGCGGCGCGCCCCTCGGTCGGGTTGACGATCTCGCCCCCGAACAGCGCGGCTCGGCGGCCGGCAAAATCCATCTTTGCGGCAAGCTGCTCGAAAGCCGCGATATGCGCATCGTCGAGGTGGGTCTTGGACCAGTCGAACACGATCGACCCCGCGCTCTCGTCCTCGCCGACCTCGAAGCGGGTGGAAAGCTTGTCCAGGCGCTGGGCGTCGGCCTCGAACAACTGCGAGAGCGTCGGCTTTTCCAGCTTACCCAGCTCGTCCCAGAGAGTGTCACCCATGCCTTGATCCTCCATATTCACCTTGTCGGCGCCATTTATGGGTGCTGCATGTGCGAAAACCAAGACGTTTCCTTGACATGACGATGACGAATTCTCGTCGAAGCGTGTCAGGCGCCCATCGGCAATTCACTTGACGCACGCGCGCTCGCACAACATGGGTTTGCCCATGAGCGATACCGACAGCGCAAGCACCACCAAGCCCTCCGCGACGAGCGCGAGCGGCCCGACCCGGGTCACCCGCGGCAAGCCCAAGAAAGACGAGAACTTCTTCTCCTTCCTGTTCTGGCTGGTGCTGGGCGTGGTCGTCCTGCGCAGCTTCATCATCTCGCCGTTCAACATTCCCAGCGAATCGATGCTGCCGCGCCTGCTCATCGGCGACTACCTGTTCGCCTCGAAGTGGTCCTACGGCTACACCAAGTACTCGCTGCCCTTCAGCGCTCCGCTGATCCCGGGCCGCATCTTCGCGCACCAGCCGGAGCGCGGCGACGTGGTGATCTTCAAGGCGCCTCCCGGCAACGACCTCGACTACATCAAGCGCGTGATCGGCCTGCCCGGCGACGAGATCCAGATGCGCGACGGCCAGGTCTTCCTCAACGGCAAGGCCGTGCCCAAGGTGCGTGTCGACGACCTCATCCTGCCCGTCACGCAGAACATGCTCGATGCCGCGCGCACCGAGATGCGCCACCCCTGCGTCGATCCGACCTTCGCCATGGTCCGGCCCGACGGCACCCCGGCCTGCCGCTACCCGCAGTTCCGCGAGACGCTGCCCAACGGGGTGAGCTACAACGTGCTCGACCTCGGCACCTTCGACAAGGACAACACGCCGGTCACCATCGTGCCCGAAGGCCACATGTTCCTGATGGGCGACAACCGCGACAACTCGCAGGACAGCCGTTTTCCCGCGGTCGAGGGTGGTGGCATCGGCATCGTTCCGCAGGAGAACCTCGTCGGCAAGGCTGCGGTCATGATGTTCTCGACCGATGGCTCCGCCTCGTGGATCAAGCCCTGGACCTGGTTCACCGCGGCACGCTGGAACCGCATCGGCGGGACGTTCTGACCTTGCTGGCACCTGCTACCCGCACCTTTCTCGAAGACCTGACCGGCGCGCCCTTGCGCGACGAGGCCCTGTGGCTGCGCGCCCTGACCCATGGCAGCACCGGCGAGAAGAAGAACTACGAACGGCTCGAATTCCTCGGCGACCGCGTGCTTGGCCTGACCATCGCCGAATGGCTCTACGAGAACAGCACAGAGGCGGAAGGCCGTCTCTCGCAGCGCCTCAACGCGCTCGTCAGCCGCGCGACCTGCGCGCAGCTCGCCCGCACGATAGCGCTCGGTGAGCACATGATCCTGGGCAAGCAGGCCCGCGACGATGGCGGGCTCGATTCCGAGAACATCCTGGGGGACGTGATGGAAGCGCTGATCGGCGCCTGCTTCATCGAACGCGGCTTCGAGGATGCGCGCGCGATGGTGCGCCGCCTGTGGAGCGCTGCGCTCGAGGGCAAGACCGGCAAGCGCAAGCACCCCAAGTCGGCGCTGCAGGAATGGGCCGCAGGCAATCGCCGTCGCGTGCCCGAGTACCGCCTCGTCGATCGCTCGGGCCCCGACCACGCCTCGGTGTTCACCGTCGAGGTCACCATACCCAATGTCGGCGCCGCGCAGGCCACCGCCAACTCGAAGCAGGACGCCGAGACGCGCGCCGCGGAAGAATTCATGAGGAAATTCGGATGACCGATCAAACCACCGAGAAGTGCGGCCTCGTCGCCGTCATCGGCGCCCCCAACGCGGGCAAGTCGACGCTCGTCAACGCACTCGTCGGGCAGAAGGTGGCGATCACCTCGGCCAAGGCGCAGACCACCCGCGCGCGCCTGCTGGGCATCGCGCTCGAAGGCCCCACCCAGATCATCCTTGCCGACACGCCGGGCATCTTCGAGCCCAAGCGCCGGCTCGACCGGGCGATGGTTGCCGCCGCCTGGGAAGGCGCGCAAGAGGCCGACGCGATCGTGCTCGTGGTCGACCCGCTCAAGAAGCGCCGCCACGAGCTCGAGCCGTTGCTCGAAGCGCTCAAGGGTCGCCCCGAGCGCAAGCTGCTGGTGCTCAACAAGGTCGATGCAAGCGTCAAGGAGCCGCTGCTGGTGCTGGCACAGGAGCTCGCGGGCAAGGTCGAATTCGACGAGGTCTTCTTCGTCTCGGCGCTCACCGGCGACGGCGTACCCGAGCTCAAGACCCATCTCGCCTCGCTCATGTCCGAAGGTCCCTGGCACTATCCCGAGGACCAGGTCTCCGATGCTTCGGAACGCCTTCTCGCCTGCGAGATCACGCGCGAGCAGGTCTACAAGCAGCTCCACGACGAACTGCCCTACGACACCGCCGTGCGCCCCGAAAGCTACACCCAGCGCACGGATGGCTCGGTCGAGATCCGCCAGCAGATCGTCGTCGCGCGCGATGGCCAGAAGGCCATCGTGCTGGGCAAGCGCGGTGCCAAGATCAAGGCCATCGGCGAGGCCGCGCGCAACGAGCTGGCCGAAGTGCTCGGCCACAAGGTCCACCTGTTCCTCCACGTCAAGGTGGACGAGAACTGGGCCGATGCCCGTGACATCTACGAGGAAATCGGGCTCGACTGGGTGCGCTGAGCGCGCCCGGGAACCCAAGCTGGAACATTGCATTTTGCGTCCTGCCGGCCGATTACGCTGGCAGGACGATGCCACCACCCTTGCGGGTGCAATCTACGGGGACACGATGAAATCAGGTTTCGGGGCTGCACGCCTTGCCGGGCTCCTGCTCGCGGCAGGGACTGCGGCCTTCCTGCCATGCGCAAGCGCGCTGGCGGCCGCGCAATCCGCGCGAGATCCGTCTCGGGCCCAGACGCCCGCGACGAACCAGCAACCCATCACCCAGCTCGACCCGGCCGCCCAGCGCGCGCTCGCCGAACAGGCGATCACGACCGCGATCGAGGAAAGCCTGGTGGGCGAGCGCTACGTCGCGATGGGCTCGTCCTTCGCGGCCGGGCCCAAGCTGCCGCCTGCCAAGACCGGCGCTCCGGCGCGTTGCGGGCAGAGCCAGAACAACTACCCCTCGCTGCTCGCCGAGCGCTTCGGCATGATCCTGAGCGACCGCAGCTGCTCGGGCGCGACCACCAATAACGTGCTCGGCCCCTGGGGCGACATCCCGCCGCAGATCGACGCGGTCACCCCGCAGACCCGGCTGGTGACGGTGACCATCGGCGGCAACGACCTGAGCTACGTCGGCAACCTGTTCAACGCGACCTGCCGTACCCGCTCGCGTGAGTCGGTGGCGCGCGGGGGCAAGCCGCGCACATGCGCCGCAGTGCGCGTGCCCACGCAAGTCGATTATGCCCGCGTCGAGATGCAGATGAACGAGATCGTGCGTCGCATCCGCGCCCAGGCACCACGTGCCCGCATCGTCCTCGTGCAGTACCTGACCCCGCTCTCGGCTGACGGCAAAACCTGCCCCGAAAGCCCGGTAAGCGCTGCCGACGCGGCAACGATCCGCGCCATCGGCAAGCGCCTCGCCCAGATCACCGACAAGGTCGCGCGCGAGCGCAAGGTGCTGGTGGTGGAGATGAACCTCGCCTCGGCCAATCACACGCCCTGCGATGCCGAGCCCTGGATGATCGGCTCGCCCGAGGGCTACGACGGCTCCAAGGGCCTGCAGTGGCACCTCAATTTCGCGGGGATGCAGGCGACCGCCAACGACATCGCATGGTGGCTGATCCGCAGCGGCGTGCGCGAGGCACTGCCGCCTGCGCCACCCGCGGCGCCCGGGCAGACCATCAAGAACTGACCGCCCTTACGCAGGGGGCGCGCTGGCAGTCGCCTGCTCAGCGCGCCTTGGCGATGGTGAAGCCGTGCTGACGCGCGGCGTCCTTGGTCGATTCCTCGGTGCGGTTGAGCGCCTTGGCGATCTCCTTGAGACCCTTGCCCTTGCCCGCGAGAACCTGGAGCTTTTGCAGCTCCTCGCTCTTCCAGGGCTGCTTGTGCTTGGCGATCTTCTGGCTCATGTCATGCTTTCCGGCCCTCTCGCGGGCCTAATCTGTCGAGGCTGTCGTCCGGGCCGGTGCCATCAGGGCGGCGGGAAAAGCCTGAGCTTCCCCGCCGCCGGGATCGCGCCGTGATCAGGCGTCCCAGGGCACGTCGTCGCCCTGATCGGCGTGGGCATCGGCTGCCTTCTTGGCCGGAGCCTTCTTTGCGGAGGTCTTCTTAGCCGCGGCCTTCTTCGCCGGAGCCTTCTTGGCGCCAGCCTTGGCCTCGCCGTCTTCCGACTTCTTGGCGGCAGCCTTCTTGGCAGGTGCCTTCTTCTTCGCGGGCGCCTTCTTCTTGCCCTTGGGCGGCCCCTTGGCGGCCTTGGCATCGATCAGCGCGATGGCCTCGGCTTCGGTCAGGTCCTCGGGCTTGGCATCGCGCGGAAGCGTGGCGTTGTAGGTTCCATCGGTCACGTAAGGCCCGTAGCGGCCCGACATGACCTTCATCTCCCCGCCGCTGACGGGGTGATTGCCCAGCACCTTGATCGGCTCTGCCTTGGTGCGACCACCGCCCCTGCCCGCCGCAGCCTCGGCGAGGATCGAGACCGCCGCGTTCATGCCCGTCTCGAACACGTCCGCGGTCGTCTTCAGCTTCCCATACTTGCCATTGTGCAGGAGGTATGGCCCGTAACGCCCGATATTCGCGACGATTTCCTCGCCCGTCTCGGGGTGCGTGCCGACCGTGCGGGGTAGGCTCAGCAGCTTGACCGCCCAGTCGAGATCGAGCTCGTCGATGTCCTTGGGGATCGAGGCGCGCTTGGCCTCCTTGCCCTCACCCAGCTGGATGTAGGGGCCGAAGCGACCGACCCTGCGGGTGATCTCCTCGCCGGTCTCGGGGTGCTTGCCCAGTTCCTGATCGTCGGCCTGCTCGCCGCTGGCGCCGGCCTGTGCGAATTTGCGGGTGAACTTGCATTCGGGATAGTTCGAGCAGGCGATGAACGCGCCGTAGCGCCCGCCGCGCAGCGAAAGCTGGCCCTCGCCGCACTTGGGGCAAAGGCGCGGGTCCGTACCGTCCTCCTTGGGCGGGAACAGGTAGTCCGAGAGGAACGTGTCGAGCTCGGCCGTCACTTCGGAGGGCTTCAGCTCCATGATCTCGTCGGACTTGGGCTTGAAGTCGCGCCAGAACGCCTCGAGCAGTTCCTTCCAGGCCTGACGACCGCCCGAGACGTCGTCGAGCTCGTCCTCCATCCCCGCGGTGAAGTCGTAGGCAACGTAGCGCTGGAAGAAGCGTTCGAGGAACGAGGTCAGCAGACGACCCGATTCCTCCGCAAAGAAGCGGTTCTTCTCGGTCCGCACGTAGTTGCGGTCCTTGAGCACCTGGATCGTCGCGGCGTAAGTCGAAGGACGGCCGATGCCCAGCTCCTCCAGCCGCTTGACGAGGCTGGCTTCGGAGAAGCGCGGCGGCGGCTGGGTGAAGTGCTGCTCGGCCGTGACGTCCTTCTTGGCGGGCATGTCGCCCGACTTCATGAAGGGCAGCAGGCCGCTGTCGTCGTCGTCCGACTTGTTGTCCTGGCCTTCCTCGTAGACCGCGAGAAAGCCCGGGAACTTCACCACCTGGCCCGAGGCGCGCAGCTCGTTGCGGCCCGTGCCGTCGCGCAGGGTGACGGTGGTGCGTTCCATCTGCGCCGAAGCCATCTGGCTCGCCATCGCGCGCTTGAAGATGAGGTCGTAGAGCCGCGCGGCATCGCCCGAGCCCAGCTTGTCCTTGGTGAAGTCGGTCGGGCGGATCGCCTCGTGGGCCTCCTGCGCGTTCTTCGCCTTGGTCTCGTAGTGACGCGGCTTGTCGGGCAGGAAGTGCGCGTCGTAGCGCTCGGCCACGGCCTTGCGGCAGTCCTGGATCGCACCGGGGTCCATCTGTACGCCGTCGGTACGCATGTAGGTGATCGCGCCCTGCTCGTAGAGCCCTTGCGCCACGCGCATGGTCTGGCTGGCCGAGAAGCCGAGCTTGCGCGCGGCCTCCTGCTGCAGCGTCGAGGTCGTGAACGGCGGCTGCGGGTTGCGGCGGTGCGGCTTGGTCTCGACACCCTCGACCTTGAAGGCGCCGTTCTCGACCGCCGCCTTGGCGCGCATCGCGATACCCTCGTCGCCGAGCGAGAGGCGATCGACCTTCTCGCCCTCGAACTGCACCAGCTTGGCGGTAAAGTCGGTGCCGTCGTGCGCCATGAGCGCTGCGACCGACCAGTATTCCTGCGGCTTGAATGCCTCGATCTCGCGCTCGCGATCGACGATGATGCGCAGCGCCACTGACTGCACGCGGCCCGCCGACTTGGCGCCGGGCAGCTTGCGCCAGAGCACCGGCGAGAGCGTGAAGCCGAACAGATAGTCGAGCGCGCGGCGCGCAAGGTAGGCGTCGATCAGGTCCTGATCGAGCTCGCGCGGCTCCTGCATCGCCTTGGTGACGGTGGCCTTGGTGATTGCGTTGAAAGTGACGCGCTCGACCTCCTTGGGCAGCGCGCGGCGCTTCTTGAGCAGTTCGAGAACGTGCCAGGAAATCGCCTCACCCTCGCGATCAGGGTCAGTCGCGAGGATCAGGCGGTCGGCTTCCTTGGCGTAATCGGTGATCGCGCGGACCTGCTTCTGCTTGTCGCCGTAAAGCTCCCAGTCCATCTCGAAGCCCTCGTCCGGGCGCACCGAGCCGTCCTTGGGCGGCAGGTCGCGAACGTGGCCGTAGCTGGCGAGCACCTTGTAGTCCTTGCCGAGATACTTCTCGATGGTCTTGGCCTTGGCGGGTGACTCGACGATAACAAGCTGCATTTCAGACTTTCTATAACCCCTCGCGTGCGTGCGCATGCACATACACGCGTATGTGTGTACGCATAGGGTGGGAATCACTGGGCCGCTTCGTCAAGCACCAAACGATGACGCGGCGATGGCACAGATGGAGACGGGGTTGGCAGCAGGCAAGATCGCGCGGCGGTTCGCGCGCTGGATCGTGGGGGCGCTCGGGGTAATCGTGCTGGGACCGGTGATCTGGGCAGCAGGAGGTGCAGCGTTCGTCTCGCTCGCCTACAGCGATGAGTGGGGGCGTGGTGAAAGCGCCAAGCTGCTTTTCGACGAAACCGGGATCGCCCGTAGCCAGCCTCCGATCAGGATGTATAACAGGGTCGACACGGGAGCAGACTTCTGGGCACCCGGTTGCGGCTATGACACCGTTGAACTGATCCCGGCCAAGACGCCCCAACGGCTCATCCTATACGCGCTTGGGTATATGCAGCATTGGTCTCTGGGAGATGAATGGAACGATGCCTACGCTGCTCGGCTAGGCAACGATCATTGGCAATTCACACTGGAATTCCTGCGCCGTTGCATGGCGAATTCCGCGCTCGCGCCGCTCTGCGCACGTCAGGCGGAGATATTCGTCTCGAATGCGCGGATCGCGGTCGGACAGACCGACTTCGTACCCTATTCCGAAAAGATCGGTCTGCGGCGTGAACTCATGTGCAACTGGCTCGACGGCATAGCGACACGCAAGGGCGTTCCCCTCGGCACGCGCAGTCCTAGCCCGATAGACTGACCCGCGCGCCCGCATGGCGCACCAGCCGCCCGGCCAGTTCCAGTTCGAGCAGCGCCAGCTGCACTGCGGCGGCACTTGCGCCGGTCTGGCGGATGAGTTCGTCGATGCCAAGCGGCGCGGTGGTGAGCAGGTCGGCGATCGCGGCGGGGGGCTCGTCCATCGGGCAAGCTCGCTCGTTCGCGTCAAGGTCGTCACCCCAGCCCTCGCCCGTCTCGCGGACATGGGATCGCGGCGTCCCGTCGAAGGCGCAGAGCAGTTCGCGCACGTCCTCGACCGACTGCACCAGCACCGCGCCGTCGCGGATGAGGCCATTGCAGCCGTGCGAGCGCGGATCGAGCGGGGAGCCGGGCACGGCCATGACCTCGCGCCCCATCTCGCCCGCCAGCCGCGCGGTGATGAGCGAACCCGAGCGCGGCGCGGCCTCGACCACCAGCGTGCCCGCGCAAAGCCCTGCAATGATGCGGTTGCGCGCGGGGAAATGGCGCGCGAGCGGCTCGGTGCCGGGCGGTTGCTCCGCCAGCAGCAGCCCGCCTTGCGCGATCTCCTCGTGCAGCTCGGTGTGTTCGGGGGGATAGGCGATGTCGATGCCGCTCGCGATCACGCCCACGGTCGCCCCGCCGGCTGCGAGGGCACCGCGATGCGCTGCGCCGTCGATCCCGCGTGCAAGCCCCGAGACGATGGTCAGCCCGGCTTCGGCAAGGTCATGGGCGAAGTCGCGCGCGATCTTGACCGCCGCCGCCGAGGCATTGCGCGCGCCGACCACCGCAAGACAGGGCCGCGCGGCGAGTGCAAGGTCACCGCGATAGGTAAGGATCGGAGGCGCTCCCTCGGCCATGGCGAGAAGCGCGGGATATTCGGGCGCATCGTGGAACAGGTAGCGCGCGCCGTTGCGGCGCACCTGCTCGACCTCGGCGCGGATGCGCTGCTCGGGCGCAGCCTCATAGCGCCTGCCGCCCCGCGCGGAAAGTTCGGGCAGCGCCTCGAGCGCGCTTACCGCATCGCCGAACCGCGCGAGAAGCTGGCGGTAGCTGACCGGGCCGATGTTGGGCGAGCGCAGCAGGCGGATGCGGGCAAAGGCTTCCTCGTGCGTGAGCGAAGGCTTCTTCTCGGCAAGACCGGCCTCGATGCCGCTCACGCCGCTGCGCCTTCTTGCTTTTCCGGCTCTAGCTTGTCCGGCCCTAGCTTGTCTGACGAAGCCCCCCAGCCTGCCATCATCCCCACTTGCCCCCGTCATTCGGGGAAGCGACCGGCCCCCTGCCCGTCGTCAGCCCCTGCTGTCACACCTTTCCGTCGGCTGCTTCGTCCCCTGCGTCCGTCTTGCCCGAACCGATCCTTGGTTCCGTCCCGGCGCGAAGCCGCGCGATGTTGGCGCGGTGCAAGTAGACCACGATCACCGCGATCAGGGCAAGTACGAGGCCCTCGGCCGTTGCGCCCAGAATGAAGGCAATCACGGGCGCGATGATCGCCGCGCACATGCCAGCGACCGAGGAGATGCGCACCAGCGCGAGCAGGCCGATCCAGGTCACCGCGTAGGCGAGGCCCACCGGCCAGGCGAGGCCAAAGGCAATGCCCGCGGTCGTCGCCACGCCCTTGCCACCGCGAAATTTCAGCCAGATCGGGAAGCAATGGCCGAGGAACGCGCCGAATGCGCCGTAGATCGCGCCTTCTGGCCAGAGCGCTGCAGCGATGAGCACGGCCGCGAGGCCCTTGAGCAGGTCGAGGAGCAGCGTTGCTGCGGCTAGCCCCTTGCGCCCGGTGCGCAGGACATTGGTCGCACCAATGTTGCCCGATCCGATCGAGCGCAAGTCGCCCGCCCCGAACAGCTTGGTCAGGATGAGGCCGAAGGGCACGGAGCCCAGCACGTAGCCGAGCGCGAGAGCGAGAATCCAATCCATGGCCCGCGCTTTAGCCGCTCGCAGCGCTTTGGCGAAGCCTTCCTGCGCCTCACCTGCGACAACTTGTCTCCTTGTGCGTTGCATCGCTCCCGGCCAGAGGGCACATCAGGACCGGGATACAGGGCAGGAACATGGCGACCGAGACGATCAGCGCGATACCACGGCAGGCCGCCAAGCCTGCGCAGACGGACGCGGTCGAGGCGAACGCGCCGATCCTGGTGTTCGATTCGGGCGTGGGCGGCCTGACCGTGCTCGAGGAAGTGCGCGCGTTGCTGCCGCAGGCACCAATCCTCTATGCAGCGGACACTGCCGGGCTGCCCTATGGCACCAAGACCGAGGCCCAGATCGCGGCCCGTGTGGCGGGGCTGCTGGGTCGCATGGCCGAGCGCTTTCGCCCGCGCCTCATCTGCATCGCCTGCAATACCGCCTCGACGATCGCGCTGGGCATGGTGCGCGAAGTGCTCGAAGTCCCGATCGTGGGCACCGTTCCGGCAATCAAGCCCGCCGCCGCGATGACGCGCAGCGGCGTGATCGGACTGCTCGGCACGCAGGCGACGATCCGGCAGGGCTACGTCGACCGGCTCGAGCACGAGTTCGCGCAGGGCAAGCGCCTGCTGCGCCACGGCGCGCCCGGTCTCGTCGGCGCGGCGGAGGCCAAGCTGCGCGGAGAGACTGTCGATCCGGCGGTGATCGCCGAAGCCGCCGAAGCGCTGCGCGCGATGCCCGGTGGAAGCGAGATCGACACGGTGGTGCTGGCCTGCACGCACTTCCCGCTGCTCGAGACCGAGCTGGCGAAGGCTTTCGGGCCCGGCGTGCAGTTCGTCCACGGTGCGCAGGGGATTGCACGGCAGGTGGCGCGGTTGGTCGAGGGACAGGGTTTCGAGCGCACCACCCCCGACCGGGCTCTGTTCACCGGACCTGCGGATTTCACGCAGGCCTATGGCAAGGCGCTTGCAGGCTATGGGCTCGATAGTGTCGCCCGGTTCTGAGAACTGCGGCGAATTGACCCGGATCAATGCCTTGCTTGGCTGCCTTGTGAGACCTGCCCGAGAACAAGAGCGACCCACAAAGTGAGACAGGCACGCGTCGATTGTTGCCAGCTGGCAACAATCGCATAATTTCGGACACTGCCTGCCTTGCCGTAAGCGGAGATCGCGATAACAGTATAAGGGACAAGCAACTGGCCATGCACCAAGGGATAATGTATTGCGCCGCGTAACACGGTAGAGTTCGGCCACAGACAATAAGGGTCGATGCCACGGCGTTAGTGGCACAGGATAGGCCGCTGAAGACAGTCCCGGCACCTGGATGGGCCGGGGTCTCGCAGCGAAATGCAGGACAAGGCTTTCGTGAACTACGAGCACATTTTCGACCAGGCGATCGAACGACTCCACTCCGAGGGTCGTTATCGTGTCTTCATCGACATCCTGCGCAACAAGGGCGCCTACCCCAACGCGCGCTGCTTTGCCGGGCACAACGGGCCCAAGCCGATCACCGTGTGGTGCTCGAACGACTATCTCGCCATGGGCCAGCACCCCAAGGTGATCGAGGCCATGGAAGAGGCGCTGCACGACGTGGGCGCCGGTTCGGGCGGCACCCGCAACATTGGCGGCAACACCCATTACCACATCGAGCTGGAACGCGAGCTGGCCGACCTTCACGGCAAGGAAGGCGCGCTGCTGTTCACTTCGGGCTATGTCTCGAACGACGCCACGCTCTCGACGCTGGCCAAGCTGCTGCCGGGCTGCGTGATCTTCTCGGACGAGCTCAACCACGCCTCGATGATCGCAGGTATCCGCAACTCGGGCTGCGAGAAGAAGATCTTCCGCCACAACGACCTCGCGCACCTCGAGGAGCTTCTGGCCGAGACCGATCCCGCGCTGCCCAAGCTGATCGCCTTCGAGTCGGTCTACTCAATGGACGCAGACGTCGCGCCGGTCCACGAGATCTGCGACCTCGCGGACAAGTACAACGCGCTGACCTACATCGACGAGGTCCATGCGGTCGGCATGTACGGCCCGCGCGGCGGCGGCATCACCGACCGCGACGAAGCCGCGCACCGCATCGACATCATCGAGGGTACGCTGGGCAAGGCCTTCGGCGTGATGGGCGGCTACATCGCGGCCGACCAGAAGATCATCGACTGCATCCGCTCCTATGCGCCGGGCTTCATCTTCACCACCTCGCTCTCGCCGGTGCTGGTCGCGGGCGTGCTCGCATCGGTCAAGCACCTCAAGAGCTCGAGCGAGGAACGCGAGGCTCAGCAGCGCTCGGCCGCGATGATGAAGGCCAAGTTCCGCGAGGCCGGCCTGCCGGTGATGGATTCGACCACCCACATCGTCCCGCTCATGGTGGGCGATCCGGTCAAGGCCAAGAAGATCAGCGACATCCTGCTCGCCGAATATGGCGCCTACGTGCAGCCGATCAATTTCCCGACGGTCCCGCGCGGCAAGGAGCGTCTGCGCTTCACGCCGGGCCCTGCCCATACCGAGGACATGATGACCGATCTCACCAATGCGCTGGTCGAGATCTGGGAACGGCTGGAAATGCGCAAGGCCGCCTGAGCCTTCACCAGCGCCAAGAAATTCTATCGATGACGAGACCCGGGAACCACATCCCGGGTCTTTTCATGTGGGCGGGCCGACCCCACTTGCATGTTGCGTTGCAGCGCGCGGGTTTCCCGTCCGCTCTCCCCCCGCAACACTGACAAGCGAGTAACCATGGCCAAGCTGTTCGAGCCGATCACCCTCGGCGACCTCACCCTCGACAACCGCATCGTCATCGCCCCGATGTGTATGTATTCAGCGAAAGATGGCCAGATGACCGACTGGCACGCGATGCACCTTGGCCAGCTTGCCCAGTCCGGTGCCGGCGTGCTGACCATCGAGGCGACAGCGGTGACCCCGGAGGGGCGTATTTCTTACGGCGACGTGGGCCTATGGGACGATGCCACCGAGGCGGCGATGGCCAAGGTGCTCGAACAGGTGCGCCGCTGGTCCGACATGCCGATCGCGATCCAGCTCGGTCATGCCGGGCGCAAGGCCAGCACCGAGAAGCCCTGGGATGGCGGCGCGCACATCACGCCCGACCAGCCCAACGGCTGGCAGACCGTCTCTGCCTCGGACATTCCTTTCGAGGCACACGAAACACCGCCTGTCGCGCTCGACAGCGCAGGTCTTGCGCGACTGCGCGATGCCTTCGGTGAAGCTGCGCACCGTGCCGCGCGGCTGGGTATCGACGCGGTGCAGATCCACGGCGCCCACGGCTACCTGCTGCACCAGTTCCTCTCGCCGCTCTCGAACCAGCGCACCGACCAGTACGGCGGCAGCCTCGAGAACCGCATGCGTTTCCCGCTCGAGGTCTTCGACGCGGTGCGTGCCGCCTTTCCGGCCGAGAAGCCCGTGACGATGCGCATCTCGGGCACCGACTGGGTCGAAGGCGGCTGGGATATCGAGCAGTCCATCGCTTTCTCCCGCGAACTCGAAAAGCGCGGGGTCTCGGCGATGCACATCTCCTCGGGCGGCCTGCACGTCGACCAGAAGATTCCGGTAGGCCCCAACTATCAGGTCCCCCTCGCCCGCGCGGTGAAGGAGGCGGTGAACGTGCCGGTGATCGCGGTAGGCCTGATCACCGAGGCCGAGCAGGCCGAGGCGATCGTCGCGACCGGCGATGCCGACATGGTCGGGGTCGCGCGCACGGTCCTCTACGATCCGCGCTGGCCCTGGCACGTCGCTGCCGCACTCGGCGCACAGGTCAAGGCAGCGCCGCAGTACATGCGCAGCCAGCCGCACGCCTACAAGGACCTGTTCCGCGCCGACTGACACGCGGCCCGAGCAAAAACAAGAAGCCCCGCCGGATATGCTCCGGCGGGGCTTTTTGTTTGTGGCCAACCTTCACGACACCATCACCCCGGCCTTGCCCGGTGTGACGATGTGCAGGCTCGGATCAGCGCAGCGAGACGACGTTGTCGGAGCTGCGCGGGTCCTGACGCTCGCCGGTGTAGAGGCTCGCCATCGGCTCGTCAGTGACGATCACGACCTCAGCCGAGCCGAAGCCGTTGAAGGCGGTCTTCATCGCAGCGCCATAGGCACCGAGCATGCCGACTTCGATCCAGTCACCCGCCTTGATCTCGCCGGGCAGCATGAACGGGCCTTCCATGAAGTCCGCATCGTCGCAGGTCGGGCCGTAGAACGAGAAGCTCTCCATTTCGGCAACGTCGATCGCGGCGCTTTCGTCGGACGGATTGCGCGGGATGTGACGCACCGGGAAGCGCCATGCGACATGCGCCGCATCGTAGAGCGCGCCGTAGGCACCGTCGTTGATGTAGAGCTCGTCACCGCGACGCTTCTCGACCTTGACGATCAGCGAGTTGTACTCGGCCGACAGCGCACGGCCGGGCTCGCACCACAGTTCGGCGTTGTAGGCGATCGGCAGCGACTCGAAGTGGCGATGGATGATCGCGAAGTAGTCCTCGAGCGGCGGCGGCTCCATGCCCGGGTACGACGAGGGGAACCCGCCGCCCACGTCGATCATGTCGATGACGACACCGGCATCGGCAATCGCTGCACGCGCGCGGTCGAGCGCCTGGACGTAAGCGAAGGGCGTCATCGCCTGGCTGCCGACGTGGAAACACACGCCCAGCCAGTCGGCGACCTGACGGGTCGACTGCAGCAGAGCACCGGCGTCGGCAAGGTCAATGCCGAACTTGCTGGCAAGGCTCAGCTCCGAATATTCGGACGAGACGCGAAGGCGCACGCACAGGCGCAGGTCACGCGCCTGATTGCCTTCGTCGTCGGTAGTCGCCGCGACGATCTTCTCGACTTCTTCCTGGGTATCCAGGCTGAAGGTGCGCACACCGTGCTTGAAATAGGCCTCGCGGATCGCGCTCGCGGTCTTGACCGGGTGCATGAAGCACAAGGTCGCCTCGGGCAGCACCGAACGCACCATGCGCACTTCGGTGATGGACGCGACGTCGTAATGCGTGATCCCGTTATCCCACAGGATCTGCACGAGATCCGGCGAGGGATTGGCCTTGACCGCGTAGAGCGACTTGCCCGGGAACTTCGTGGCGAAGAACTGGGCTGCGCGCGCCGCAGCATGCGGGCGGTTCAGGATGACGGGTTCGTCGGGCGCGAGTTCGCGCGCTACGGCCGGTGCGTCGAGATGTTGGAGCAATTCAAGGGACCCCCAGCGAAGATGTTAGCGACCAAAGCTGCCTTGCGGTGCGGAAGTCCCCATGGGGCAGCGAGGGGCGGATATAGGTTTGCGCAGACAAATCGCAAGGGAAAAACCTTGGATTTCACGAAAAGGTCACAAAAGTGATCCTTCGAGCGGCGCCCAGACCAACCAGCTTTAAAAATTCCTTTTAACTACAATCACTTAATCGTAAGCGATGGTTGCTACATAGCATTCCTGCGCTAACCCGCAAGCAAAGCGGCGCATCCGTAGTAACTGCGAGGCGCGAAAATGGCTTCGCGCCAAACGATTGCCATGGGATGGGCCGGGTAGCGGCCGCGATGAACGCCGGTTATCGGCGCGCACGCCTCAGCTCAAACGTCCCCGGAAATCCTCGTAGCCGAAGCTGCGGATGCATTCGAGCGAGTCGCTCTCCGAGTCCCACAGCCAGATCGAGGGGAGCGGCACCCCGTTGAAGGTCGTCGTCTTGACCATCGAGTAGTGCGCCTGATCGAGAAACGCGAAACGCGTGCCGGGCTGCGGCGGCTCGAGGAAGCGATAGTCGCCGATGACGTCGCCCGCGAGGCACGAAGGCCCGCCAAGGCGCACCGCACCGCCCTCGCCCTCGTCGATCATGCGATCGTCGGCTGCCGGAATCTCGCCCAGCATCGCTGGCCGGTAAGGCGCCTCGATCACGTCGGGCATGTGGCAGGTTGCCGAGACGTCGACAATGGCGACCGGCATGCCGTTCCAGCCCATATCGAGCACCGTGCCCACGAGAATGCCCGCATCGAGTGCGACCGCCTCGCCGGGTTCGATGTAGACCTGCGCTCCGGTATCCTCAGCCACGTCGGCGAGGAATTCCACGAGTTCGTCGCGCTGGTAGTCGGCACGCGTCACGTGGTGCCCGCCTCCCAGGTTGATCCACGAGAACTGGCCGAAATAGGGCTCGAGATAGTCGAACACCTTGTCCCATGTCCGCTCGAGCGGGCCGAAGTCCTGTTCACACAGATTGTGGAAGTGGATGCCGTCGATCATCTCCACGTGCTCTTCGGTAAGCTGGTCGATCGGAAAGCCGAGGCGCGAGTGCGGTGCGCTGGGATCGTACTTGGGCACCTCGCCCTCGGGATGCATCGGGTTGATGCGCAGGCCGATGTCGAAGTCCTCGCCGCGCGCGCGGGCCGCCTCGATGATCGCCCAGCAGCGCTCGATCTGCTGAGGCGAATTGAAGATCACGTGGTCCGAGAGACGCAGGATCTCGTCGAGCTCGTCAGGCTTGTAGGCGGCGCAGTAGGTCGCGATCTCGCCATCGTAGAACTCGCCGGCAAGGCGCGCTTCCCACAGTCCCGAAGTGCATACCCCGTCGAGGTACTCACCGATGATCGGCGCGGTCGACCACATCGAGAAGGCCTTGAGCGCGCCCAGTACCTTTGCGCCAGAGCGCTCGCCCACATCCTGCAGGATCTTGAGGTTCTCGCGCAGCTTCGCCGCATCGACCACGAAGGCGGGGCTGTCGACGCGCGACAGGTCGAAGTGGGCGAAGGCGCCCGGATCACCGGCTCTGGTTTCCATCGTGAACACCTAGCAAATATCGCCGCCCTCGCGAAGGCAGGGGCGGCGATGGTCTGTCATTAGAGAAAAGCGCTATGAGCCCCCGCTAGGCAGGGACTCAAGAGCGCAGGGCCTCGAGGGGGCATGCCCCCTCTTGCGCATCAGAACGGCAGCGGTTCGGCCAGTTCCTCGACGCTCCAGGGCAGGCCCTGCTCGCCGAGCATTGCGAGGAACGGATCGGGGTCGAACTGCTCCATGTTGAACACACCTTCTCCGGCCCACTTGCCGGTCAGCAGCATGGCTGCACCGACCATCGCCGGAACGCCGGTGGTGTAGGAAACGGCCTGGTTGCCGGTTTCCTCGAAGGCGTCCTCGTGGTCGCAGATGTTCTTGATGTAGAACGTCTTCTCACCCGAACCATCGAGTGCTTCGCCAGTCGCGATATCGCCGATGTTGGTCTTGCCCTTGGTGGTCGAGCCGAGCGAGCTGGGCTCGGGCAGCACGGCCTTGAGGAACTGCAGCGGCACGATCTCGACCCCGTTGTAGATCACCGGATCGATACGGGTCATGCCCACGTTCTGCAGCACGGTCAGGTGCTTGATGTACTCGTCACCGAAGGTCATCCAGAAGCGGCCGCGTTCCATCTCGGGCAGGAACTTGGCGAGGCTTTCCAGCTCCTCGTGGTACATCATGTACATGTTCTTGGGGCCGACGGCCTCGAAGTCGAAGGCCTGCTTGTTGGCCATCGCCGGGGTCTCGACGAACTGGCCGTTCTCCCAGTGACGCGCGGGCGCGGTCACTTCGCGGATGTTGATTTCCGGGTTGAAGTTGGTCGCGAAGGCCTGGCCGTGATCGCCGCCGTTGCAGTCGAGGATGTCGAGCAGGCGGATGGTCTTGAGCTTGTGCTTCTTGAGCCACATCGCGAAGACACTGGTCACGCCGGGGTCGAAGCCCGAGCCGAGCAGCGCGGTCAGGCCGGCTTCCTTGAACTTGTCTTGATAGGCCCACTGCCAGTGGTACTCGAACTTGGCCACGTCCTTGGGCTCGTAGTTCGCAGTGTCCATGTAGTTGACGCCGGTCGCCAGGCACGCGTCCATGATCGCGAGATCCTGATAGGGCAGCGCGAGATTGACGACGAGTTCGGGGCCGATCTGGCGGATCAGCGCGGAAGTCGCCTCCACGTCGTCGGCATCGATGGCATAGGTTTCGACCTTCACGCCAGTGCGGTCCATGACCGATTCGGCAATTGCCTCGCACTTCGACACCGTGCGGCTGGCGAGATGGATATCGCTGAAGATATCGGGATTCATGGCCATCTTGTGGACCGCGACCGAGCCGACGCCGCCTGCGCCGATCACCAGAACCTTGCTCACCGCTCTATCTCCTTCGCCCGAGCCTTGGGGAAAGCGCCGCATATAAGGTGCCTGTGTGACAACTCAACTCCCGCACCGCCTTCCCGCTGGCGATAACCCGATATCGCGCTGTCATAAACCGCCATCGAGACGTCATCGCCCGGTCACGCCGAGTGGGCAATGACGCTGGCGCGACAATCATCGTCAAAGGACCCGAGGCGTGATCCCCAGCAAGGCAGAGCCGAACAGCGGCGCAAGACTGATCGAAGGCGCCGTCGTGCGCGACACTGCGGGCCGCAGTGCGCGGCTGCTCGACAAGGCGTTCGCGCTCGCTTTCAAGGGACTGGTCTATGCGCAGATATGGGAAGACCCCGTGGCCGACATGGCAGCGCTGCAGATCACGCCTGAGAGCCGGATACTGACCATCGCCAGCGGCTCGTGCAATGCACTGAGCTACCTCACTGCCGATCCGGCCGCGATCACCTGCGTCGATCTCAACACCGCGCACGTCGCGCTCGGCAAGCTCAAGCTCGCCGCGATCCGCCATCTGACCGACTATGCGCACCTGCGCCGCTTCATCGCCGAGGCCGATCATCCCGACAACCTTGCGACATACCGCGAACGCCTCGCGCCGCACCTCGACGAGACGACCCGGCGTTACTGGGAAGGCCGCGATCTCGTAGGGCGCCAGCGTATCAGCGCCTTCACCCGCGGCATTTACAAGCAGGGCCTGCTCGGCAGCTTCATCGGCGCCGCGCACGTCGTCGCCCGGCTCTACAAGGTCGATCTGCGCGAATTGCTGGGTGCCGAGACGCTGGAGGACCAGCGCCGCGTGTTCGAAGAACGCCTCGCGCCCGTGTTCGAGCGCCGCCTCGTGCGCTGGCTGACCGACCACCCCGCCTCACTGTTCGGCCTCGGCATTCCCCCTGCGCAATACGACGCACTGGCGGGCGAGCGGCGGATGGCCGACGTGTTGCGCGCCCGTCTCGAAAAGCTCGCCTGCGACTTTCCGGTCAACGACAACTACTTTGCCTGGCAGGCCTTCTCGCGCGGCTATGGGCGCGAAAGCGGCGCTCCCCTGCCCCCGTACCTCCAGCAAGACAACCTGCCGGTGGTGCGCGAGCGGCTCGACCGGCTGGACATCCGCCATGGCAATTTCACCGAAGTACTGCGCCAGAGTGCGAGCGCATCCTTCGACCGGTATATCCTGCTCGACGCGCAGGACTGGATGAGCGACGAGCAGCTGACCGATCTGTGGACCCAGATCACCCGCACCGCGCGCCCCGGCTCGCGCGTCCTGTTCCGCACTGCCGCCGAACCTGACCTGCTGCCGGGCCGGGTTCCCGAGGGGCTCCTTGCGCAGTGGGACTATCGCGAGTCGGAATCGCGCCGCGCCACGCGCGACGATCGCAGCTCGATCTACGGCGGCGTCCATCTCTACGTACTCAAGGACTGAGACCGGCATGGCCAGCCACCCGCAACCCGGCGACCACGCCAGCCTGATGGACAAAGTCTATCGCTGGCAGCGCCCGATCTATGACGTCACGCGCAAGTACTACCTGTTCGGCCGCGACCGGCTGATCGGCGAGCTCGACGCCCGGGCGGGCATGGCCGTGCTCGAACTGGGCTGCGGGACTGGGCGCAATCTCGAACTGATCGCCAAAGCCTGGCCCGGTGCAAGGTTGTACGGGCTCGACATCTCGGCCGAGATGCTCAAGAGCGCGCGAGGGCGACTGGGTGGCAAAGGGCGGCTGGCGCTGGGCGATGCGACAGCCTTCGATGCGCAGGCGCTGTTCGAGCGGATCGGCTTTGACCGCATTGTCCTGTCCTATGCCGTCTCGATGATCCCCGACTGGCAGCGCGCCGTGCGCCGGGCTGCGGCCTCGCTGGTGCCGGGTGGCAGCCTGCAGGTCGTCGATTTCGGCCCTTGCGACGGACTGCCCGCCCCCTTGCGCGCCCTGCTCTACCGCTGGCTGGCTCGCTTTCACGTCGCGCCCCGGCTCGACCTGCCCGCCCTTGCCGCTGAAATCGCGCGCAATCACGGACTTGCCTGCGAGGTCGTGCGCGGCCCGCTCGGCTATTACCAGATGGTGCGCCTCTCGCGCTGAGGCTATGCCTGCGCGCATGACCGATTCCCCAATTCGCAAGCCGGGCGCCGAGGGCGTGGCTCTCGCTGCACGCAAGATCGCGCAGATCCTGCCGATGACGCCGCTGCTCCCGCTAGAGGTCGAAGGGCGTACCATCTGGTGCAAGGCCGAGAGCCTCCAGCCGGTGGGCGCGTTCAAAATCCGTGGCGCATGGCACCGCCTTACCGCTTTGACCGATCAAGAGCGCGCGGGCGGCGTGGTCGGCGTGTCGAGCGGCAATCATGCCCAGGGCGTGGCATGGGCCGCGCGCCGTCTCGCGATCACCGCGACGATCGTCATGCCCTGCGATGCACCTGCGGTGAAACTTGCCAACACACGTGCGCTCGGTGCCGAAGTCGTGCTCTACGACCGACCGGGCGGGGTCGACCGCGACGAAGTGGCTAGGCGCGAATGCGCGGCGCGCGGGGCGACGCTGGTCCACGCCTTCGGCGATCCCTGGGTGATCGAGGGTCAGGGCAGCGTCGGCATCGAGATCGCGGCGCAGATGGAGGCGCTGGGCCTCGGCGCGCCAGTCCAGATCGTCACCCCATGCGGTGGTGGCGGGCTGGCCGCAGGCCTCGCGCTCGCCTGCCCCGAGGCGCAGATCATCCCGGTAGAACCCGAAGGCTGGGACGATGTCTGCCGCAGTCTCGCGGCAGGCGAAATCGTCGCCGTTGGCCCGGGAGCTCCCGCGACTGCCTGCGATGCCCTGCAGACCCCGGCGACCTACCCGGTCAATTTCGAGGTTCTCAAGGCGCGCTGTGCCTTCGGGCTCGTCGCCACGCCTGCCGAAGTGCGCGCGGCGCAACGGCTTGCCTTCGAGAAGCTGCGCCTCGTCATCGAGCCGGGCGGCGCGGCTGCGCTTGCGGCGGTGCTCGCGGGCAAGGTCGAACTGACCGAGCGCGCCGCCGTTGTGCTCTCTGGCGGCAATACCGACGCGCAGGCCTTCGCCCGCGTCCTGACGCAAGCCGACTGAGCGGCAAGGGAGACAAGACGATGGACTTCAACGACCAGATCCGCCGCTATTTCGCGACAGATGATCTTGCCAGCCTCTCGCCCGCCGCGCTCGATGCCGGCATCGAGAAGATGAAGGTCGAATTCGGCCTGGAGACCGATCCGGGCCGCCGCTTCGCGCTATGGGCCCTGATGTTCATGCTCGGCGAAGCGCCCGACCTTGATGTCGCCTTCGAGGACGAGGCCGAACGCGAGGCCGCGCGCAACTTCATGGACATGATCGACAAGTCCGGCTGAGCCAGCGCCAGCCAAGCTTCAGGGCCGAGGCCCAAAGCAATAAGGGGCTGCGACAGTGATGCCGCAGCCCCTTATTGCTTTGCTTCGCCTGCCCATCGGCCATTGCCTCGGGTCAGGCACAAGGCTCCGGGCGAACCGCTAGCTTTGCCCGCCCCTTGCTGGTTCTCGCCTTCGCGAGGAAGACGAAGCGGGAGGATGCGAGGAAAACGGACTTTGCCGACCGCCCTCCCCGCCAATAGTCTTATTCGTCGTCTTCCGCCGAGGGACCGACCATCATTTCCTCGGAGAGGCCCGCGGTATGCGCGCGGATCGCCTTTTCGAGGCGGTCGCGCACTTCCGGGTTCTCGCGAAGGTAGTTCTTGGCGTTCTCGCGGCCCTGCCCGATGCGGATCGAATCGTAGCTGAACCACGAACCCGACTTCTCGACGATCCCGGCCTTGACGCCGAGGTCGAGAATCTCGCCGATCTTGGAGATGCCCTCACCGTACATGATGTCGAACTCGACCTGCTTGAACGGCGGTGCCACCTTGTTCTTGACCACCTTTACGCGGGTCGAGTTGCCGATGATGTCGTCGCGGTCCTTGATCTGGCCGGTGCGGCGGATGTCGAGGCGAACCGAGGCGTAGAACTTGAGCGCGTTGCCGCCCGTGGTCGTCTCGGGGTTACCGTACATGACGCCGATCTTCATGCGCAGCTGGTTGATGAAAATCACCATGCACTTCGAACGGTTGATCGAGCCGGTCAGCTTGCGCAGCGACTGGCTCATCAGACGGGCCTGCAGACCGACGTGGCTGTCGCCCATCTCGCCCTCGATCTCCGCACGCGGTACGAGCGCGGCGACCGAGTCGACCACCAGCACGTCAATTGCATTCGAGCGCACCAGCGTGTCGGTGATCTCGAGCGCCTGTTCACCGGTGTCGGGCTGCGAGACGATCAGTTCGTCGATATCGACGCCCAGCTTCTTGGCATAGACCGGGTCGAGCGCGTGTTCGGCGTCGATGAAGGCCGCGGTGCCGCCCGCCTTCTGCGCTTCGGCAATGCAATGCAGGGCCAGCGTGGTCTTGCCCGAGCTTTCCGGCCCGTAAACCTCGATCACGCGGCCCTTGGGCAAGCCGCCCACGCCCAGTGCGATGTCGAGCCCGAGCGAGCCGGTGGAGATCGCCTCGACCTGCATCGCCTCCTTCGAGCCGAGCTTCATCGCCGAGCCCTTGCCGAACGCGCGGTCGATCTGGGCGAGCGCGGCCTCGAGCGCCTTCTGACGGTCCATCGAATCCTTATCCTTGCCTTCCTGGATCAGCTTGAGCTGAGCAGCCATGAAACTTCCCCTTTGCTACTGAGCTGACCGCAAAGGTCAACGTTGCGGGGAGTTATGTATCGCATTTGTTCTCCGTGAACAAGAGAAGAACAACGGCAGATTTCCGTTTTTTAACGCCGTGCCGCCCGTGCCAGAACATCCCCGACTTTTTCGGAGAGCTGCTGCACCGAGAACGGCTTTGGCATGAAGAACGCGTTCGACAGCCCGATTTCCTTGCGCAGCTGCTCCTCGGCATAGCCCGACATGAACAGCACCGGCAGCCCGGGTGCGAGCTTGCGGATCTCGCGCGCCATCGCGGGACCATCGAGCGTGGGCATGACGACGTCGGAAACGACGAGATCGAAAGTCCCGCCCTCGCGCACGATCTCGAGCCCCTCCTCGCCGTCGCGCGCGCAGGTCACGGCATAGCCCTGCCGGGTCAGCGCGCGCTCGGCGACGATCCGCACGGTGTCCTCGTCCTCGACCAGCAGGATCGCCCCGCCGCCCGCCCACTGGCTCGGCGCGACCTCGGGTGCGGGGGCCTTGCCACCCTTGTCTTCGGCGCTACCCGGAACGATGTGGTGCACCGGCAGGTAGACGATGAACCGCGTGCCCTTGCCCACTTCGCTCTCGGCGAAGATGAAGCCGCCCGACTGCTTGACGATGCCGTAGACCGTCGAGAGACCAAGACCGGTACCCTTGCCCTGCTCCTTGGTGGTGAAGAAGGGCTCGAAGATCTTGCCGAGCACCTCGGGCGGGATCCCTGCCCCGGTATCCTCGACGATGAGCGCGGTATATTCGCCCGCCGGGATGATCTCGCTGCGCAGCGCCTGCACGTCGGTGGTGGTGACGCGACGGGTCGAGAGCGTGAGCGTGCCCGATCCGTCGCCCGCGCGGCTGCCCCCCTGCATCTGCATGGCATCGCGCGCATTGACCGCGAGGTTGACGATGACCTGCTCGAGCTGGGTGGGGTCGGCGCGAACGGGCCCCAGATCGCGATCGTGGGTGACGACGAGCTGGATCTTCTCACCGATCAGGCGGCGCAGCATCTGCGAGACGTCGGCCACCACGTCGGGCAGCTGCAGCACTTCCGGGCGCAGCGTCTGCTGGCGCGAGAAGGCGAGGAGCTGGCGCGTAAGCGATGCGGCGCGGTTGGAATTGGCGCGGATCTGCTGGATGTCGTCGTAGTCTGAATCGCCCGGGGTGTGGCGCATCAGCATGAGATCGCAGGTGCCCAGGATTGCGGTAAGCACATTGTTGAAATCGTGAGCTACACCGCCCGCGAGCTGGCCCACCGCCTGCATCTTCGTAGCCTGCGCGACCTGACGCTTGAGGCGCGTTTCCTCCGAGGTATCGGTCAGGCCGAGCAGCACCGCCGCCTCGCCGAGACCGCGCACCCCTGCGAGGCTGAGCGAGACCGGCTCGTCCGGCTGGCTGGCGAGGCGGATCGCGATGTCGCCGGCAGTCGCGGGTCCCTGCGCGAAGCGTCGTATCGCTTCGGACAGCGCCCGCTTGTCTTCGCGCACGACGAGATCGGTGGGATAGGTCGGCGGCAACTGCCCCTCGCGCCCGGCGGCGCGCATGAAGGCGGGGTTGGCGAAAAGCAGGCGCCCGTCACGATCCGCCATACCCAGCCCCAACGGCAACTGGCTGAGCAGCGCCTCGAGGTGCGGCGCCGCACCGCTTCCCCCGGCATTGCCGCCAAGCCCCTGCGCGGCCTCGACCGCCAGCAGGAGCGAAGGCGTGGTTTCCGGATCGGGATCCTCGGCAAGATCGGGATCGGCCGCTGGCACGTGGTAGAGCACCAGCGGAGCGCCCTGCCCGCCCTCGCGCGACCAGCCGATGCATTCGTCCTCGTCCTGGGTCAGCAGAGCAACGAAGGGGGTGCCCGCGAGGTCGGCTCCGGCATCTCCGGTGGCGCGTTCGGCAAAGCTGGGACTGGCGGCGATCATCATCCCGTCCGGGGCGACCAGAGCGGCACTGATCCCGGCACGGCCCAGACCTTTTCCAAGACGGCCGCGCAACTGCTCCGCCAGATCGGTCACCACCTCACGGCGGCCCTCGCGTGAGAAAGTCCAGACGAGGAAATCGTCGCCGCGACCGGCACGGCGCACGTTGACCCCCCAGCGCACTGGCAAGGCCGGGTTCTCGGCGGACCGGTGTACGATTTCGCACTGGGCCTGCCCGTCGCGCAGCGCGGCTCTGGCGGCGCTGGAAAGGCTCTCCTGCGACCCTTCGTCCAATGTCAGCGCTGCCGGTGCGCCAAGCCCGTCGAAAGCGTTCTCGTAGCCCGAATTCGCACATGTCAGCCGCCCGGCACGGTCGGTCACCGCGACTGCGTGATCGACATGTTCGAGCGCGGCAACCGTGACCGACCAATCCGGATGGGCGAATTCGGGGGCGGCTTCCGCAGCCTGTCGGCGCGACACCGACCAGGCCAGCGCCGCGAAGACGATCATGGCGGCAAGAAACACACCGGTGAGCAGCGCATCGGAGCTCACCAGCCAGACCACGCCAACGCTGAGCGCAAGCGCGGCAATGATCACGGGAATGTCTGACAACCGCTCGGCGATGCCAGCAAGCCCCGCCTTGTCGGCCAGCTTTTTGCTCGCCTCGTTCAAGAGATTCCCCCGTCCTCGCCGGGCGCTTTTGCACCACTGGCACGCGCCCCGTCACGTTTTGCCGGACGCTGGCGCCGCTCGCGGTGCTTGTGCCCGATCCAGTAGCGCCAGGTCCATCCTGCAATCACGTAGCCGAAGCTGGAGCTGACGATGGCGAGGACGATGAAACCGATCACCGCCTGACCTGCCGAATGCGCCATCCAGTCAACGTCGTGCGCCCATGCCCCCGAACCAGCCGCAGAATGGGCGACCACATCCTCGGCGCGCGTGCCGATGAAGAACTGACCGATGCGATTGGCAACGACGATCCAGAACGGCAAGGTGAAGGGATTGGTGACGAAAGTGACGAGCGCTGCCACCGCGACATTGGCCCGCGCCGGAAAGGCGAGGAAGCAGGCAAGGAATATCTGCCCGATCGGGATAATGAATGCCGCGAACAATCCCAGCGCGACGCCGCGCGGTACCGAACGACGGGTGAAGCGCCACAGCTCCGGGCTCAGCGCTCGACCAGCCACGGGGGCGAGCCATTTGTTCTCGGCAAGTTCCTCTCGGCGCGGCAGGCGGCGATGCATCATTGTGCCCAGCCTGCGCAGCAATGCTCCCAAGCTCATCGCCGCACGCCTCCGCGATTGCGACCGCCGTTGTCGTCGAAACCGTCGTCCTCGTTGTCGTTGCCAGCCTGCAAGACGCCGCGCGACACGCCGGTGATGGCCGGAGCCGCGCGTGAACTTCGCGACCGATGCTTGCGTGCGACCCACAATCTCCAGCCCCAGCTCGAGAGGAAATAGCCTGCGAAAGCCGCCAGAAGAGCCTGAACGAAAAGACCAATGACGATCGCAGGCGCCGTATCGTCGACGATCCACCGCGCCCATTCGCGCAAGGGCGCGCCATGCTCGACCAGTGCGGTGACGGTGGCGATGTCGGCGTGGAAACCGAAAAGGTTGCCGATGGTCACGGCCAGCGGGAGGATGATGAGCAGCGTGGTCAGCGGATTGCTCAGGAAGGTCATTGCCGCAGCGATCGGGATGTTCCCCCGGAAAGGCACGCTGAGAAGCGCCGCACCCACGATCTGCACTCCCGGGATCAGCGCGAAGATGCCGATAAACAGACCAACGGCCACCCCGCGCGGTACCGAGCGACGGGTAAAGCGGAACAGCTCGCGGCGGCGCGCGAAAGGAGCGGTGAGGCGATTGGCCTCCATCTGCTCATGCGTCGGCATCTGCGCGTGCAGCCATGCCGATAATCGCGCCGCCAAAGTGCTCATCCGTGTTCCCGCAGGATCCTGCCCTGTTCGCGCTTCCAGTCGCGTTCCTTGATCGTATTGCGCTTGTCGGCCGCGTTCTTGCCCTTGGCCAGCGCAAGCTCGACCTTCGCGCGCCCCCGGCCGTTGAAATAGACCGAGAGCGGGACGAGCGTCATGCCCTTGCGCTCGACCGCCCCTTGCAGGCGGTCGATCTCGCGCTCGTGCAGCAGCAGCTTGCGCGGGCGCTTGGGCTCGTGATTGAAGCGGTTGCCGTGGCTGAACTCGGGAACGTTGGCATTGACCAGCCAGCATTCGCCATTGCGGATCTCGGCGTAGGATTCGACGATCGAGCCCTCGCCGAAGCGCAGCGACTTCACTTCGGTGCCGGTCAGTGCGATTCCCGCCTCGAAGGTCTCGTCGATGTGATAATCGAAGCGAGCCTTGCGGTTTTCCGCGACGGTCTTGTGCTTGTCGAATGTGGATCTTTGCGGACGTGCCATGGTGGTGTGCCATGTAGTGATCCCGGGGCAAAAAGAAAACGGGCGATGCACAGATCAATTGCGCCAGTGCGGCCCATCCGGGCGAACAGCCCCATGTGCCGGTTTCGCGAGCCGAAACGCCTTTGTCGTCAGACGCATGAAAACGCCGAGATCCCCGTTTCCCAGCCAGATCGCCCCATTACCGGACACGAGCGGATTAAATAACTGATATCGTCGCCAATTAGTTGTCCGCTAACCCTTCCCTGTCCATAACCGCCGAAGAGAGCGCGTCGCGGGGCCGAGTGGGCGGCCCGGCGCGGTCCACAGGGGGATTCTGACTTGAACATCACCGGCAGACCGGCGGCCATGGTATCGGCCCTGGCATTCGTTACACTCGCGATCGCGGGCGCAGCTCATGCGGCGCCGCCACCGCTCGATGCCTATGGCGACCTGCCCCAGATCGAGGACGCAGCCGTCTCGCCCGACGGCAGGCACCTTGCCAGCATCGTGCAGTCCAAGGGCGAGCGCAGGATTCTGGTACTCGATCCCGCCGGCGAATTGCTCGTCGCGGGCAACGCGGGCGACAGCAAGGTCCGCGCGATCAACTGGGCCGACGACAACACGGTCCTGGTCAGCAAGTCCGCAACTGTCACGCTCGGTCACTTTTTCACCACCCCTCGCCTGGAATTGTCGGGCACGATCATGATCTCGCTCGCGGGCGGCGCGAGCGGCATGATCTTCGACAAGCAACGGGACATCGCCGACGTCGTGCGCGGCAATTACGGCATTCGCACGGTGGAAGGGCGCTCGGTCGGCTATTTCGGCGGTATCGCGCTTCAAAAGGACCGAAACGGCGTGCGCTTCAAGCATGGCCGTACCACGCTCTATGCCGTCGACCTCGCCACCAATCGCGCCAGGGTCGCGGCGCGCCCCGCCACCGAGGATCACTACAGCGACTGGCTGATCGACGCCGCAGGCAACGTCTCGGTAACGCTCGACGTCTCGACCACCAATGGTGACTGGTGGATCAAGGGGCCGGACGGCAACAAGCTCGCGCAAGGACAGCAGCCGACCGGCGGCATCGGCCTCGTCGCCTTCGGGCAGCAAGGCCAGAGCGTGATCTATTCGATCGCCGACGAAGAGGGCAACACGCGCTGGTTCGAAGTCCCCCTCGGCGGCGGAGAGACTCAAGAATTCCTCGCCAACACGCGAATCGAGCGGCTCTACGTCGATCGCAACTCGAGCCAGGTACTGGGATATCGCGGCACCAAGAGCGACGAGCAGACCCAACTCTACGATCCGGTAAAGCACAGCGCGGTGACCCGTATTTTCAGGGCCTTCAAGGGTCGCCAGACCCGGCTCATCGACTGGACCGCCGATTTCTCGACGGTGCTCGTGCGCACCAGCGGCAATGGCGACAGCGGCACCTGGTACATCGTCGATGTCAAAAACCGGCGCGCCGATCCATTGGGGGCGGAGCGCGAGGCCATTCCCCCCGAACAGGTCGGGCCGATCTCGGTGGTCAACTACAAGGCGCAGGACGGCCTCGAGATGGACGGCATCCTCACCCTGCCGCCCGGCCGGGAGGCAAAGGGCCTGCCGGTGATCATGCTGCCGCACGGCGGCCCCTCCTCGCACGACGAGCCCGAATTCGACTGGTGGGCGCAGGCCTTTGCCTCGCGCGGTTACGCGGTCTTCCAGCCGAATTTCCGCGGTTCGACCAACCGTAACGACGCCTTCCGCAGAGCGGGTTATGGCGAATGGGGCCGCAAGATGCAGAGCGACATTTCGGACGGGCTGGCCGAACTCGCCCGCCAGGGTATCGTCGATCCCAAGCGCGCCTGCATCGTGGGTGCCAGCTACGGAGGCTATGCAGCGCTCGCGGGCGTGACCTTGCAGCAGGGCCTCTACCGCTGCGCGGTCTCTGTCGCAGGCGTGGCAGACGTCAAGCGCATGTACAGCACTGACGTTCGCGAATCCGGGGACTCGCGCATGGCCGTGCGCGCACTGCGCGAGGAACTGGGCGATCCATCGCAATACGCCGAGATTTCTCCGCGCCGTTTTGCAGACCGGACCGACGCACCGGTACTGCTGATCCACGGCAAGGACGACACCGTGGTGCCGCTGTCGCAGAGCAAGTCCATGGCCGACGCGCTCAAGGATGCAGGCAAGCCCTATGAGATGGTCGTGCTGGACGGCGAGGATCACTGGCTTTCGAGTGCAGAGACCCGCAAGCACATGCTGCGTGAGAGCGTACGCTTCGTCGAAAAGCACAACCCCGCCGACTAGGCCTCCCTTCCAAAGGTCAAAACGAGAAAGGGCCCCGCATCGTGAGACGCGGGGCCCTTTCTCGTTTGCATGCCTGCAAGCTGGCTCAGACCAGTCCGGCGTGAACCAGCGCCTTGTCGACGGCCGCGCGGGCACTGTCGTTGCAGGGCACCAGAGGCAGACGCAGTTCGTTCTCGATCCAGTCGTGGACCTGCGCCAGAGCATACTTGCACGGCCCGGGCGAGCTGTCCTCGAACATCGCGTAGTGCAGCGGATAGAGCTTGTCGTTCAGCTTGCGCGCCAGTTCGAGGTCGTTGGCAGCGCAGGCCGCCTGGAACTCGGCACACAGGGCGGGCGCGACATTGGCGGTCACCGAGATGCATCCGACCCCGCCTGCGGCATTGAACGGCAAGGCCAGCTCGTCATCGCCGCAAAGCTGCGCGAACTTGGCATCGATGCCCATCCGGTGGTCGGTCACCCGGCTCAGATCGCCGCTGGCATCCTTGATGCCGACGAAGGTCTGCGGATAGCGACGGACGAGTTCACACACCGTCTCGGGCTGCAGGTCGGAAACCGTGCGTCCCGGAACGTTGTACAGCACGATCGGCAGGTCCGCATGCTCGGCAAGATAGGAGAAGTGCGCCAGCAGCCCTTCCTGGCTGGGCTTGTTGTAGTAGGGCGCCACGACCAGCGCCGCGCTGGCACCGCACTTCTTCGAGAAATTCATGTGGAGAAGCGCGTTCATCGTGTCGTTGCTGCCGCAGCCCGCGATGATCGGCACGCGGCCCGCCGCCTGCTCGATGCAGACCTCGATGACGCGATGGTGTTCTGCATTGGAAAGCGTGGAATTCTCGCCGGTGGTGCCGCAAGGCACGAGCGCCGAGGACCCGCTCTCGATCTGCCAGTCGACCAGCCGCCGGAACGCGGACTCGTCGAGCGCGCCATCGCGAAACGGTGTGACGAGTGCCGGTATGGATCCCGAGAACATGGACTTTACCCCTAGTGATGATCATTGTCGCGCCGGTCACGGGAACCGCGTCCCGTGCCGAGCCTTCCATTCAGGGCCTGATAAGGAGCCTCCTTCCACAATGTCCAGCATGTTGCGCATATCTACCCTCATCGCGGCACTTCTGACGACGGGCGCGGCCGTGCCCGTCCTAGCCCAGGGGGCCACGGAAAACGGGCGTGACTGGGACGTTGCCCGCAGGCAACAGGCGGCCTCGCACGACATGCGGGTGCACCAGACTATCGACAAATGGCGCCAGGTCGTGGCCAGCGACCGGCTCGATTTCTCGACTTATGCCAGCTTCCTGATGACCTATCCGGGCTATCCGCAGGAAGAAAGGATTCGCGGCTACGCAGAAAAGGCCCTGCTCGACGAATCACCCTCTCCCAATTCAGTGGTCGCCTATTTCGATCGCTTTGCGCCGCTCGGAAACAAGGCGCGAGGCCGCTATGCGACCGCGCTCGCTGCGCTGCGCCGTCCCAATGCTCGCGAAGTCGGCCTCGCCGCATGGCGCGGCGGGACGCTCGACCCGGCTGCCGAGGCGGCGCTGCTTTCGCTCTATCGCTCCGCGCTTACGCCTGCCGATCACGATGCACGCATGAATGCACTGCTCTGGCAGGGTGAGACCGATCAGGCAGAACGGCAGATTTCCTTCGTCTCGGCGAACGCGCGCCCGGTCTTCATGGAGCGTTTGTCATTACTGCAGGGTGCCGATCCGGGGTCTCTGGGCGTGACCCTGCCCAAGGACGTCAACGCCGACCCGGGCTACGTCTACAACCGCCTCGTCCAGGCTCGCAAGGACCGCTACCTCGCGGGCGGCATTGCCCTGCTGGTCAGCCGACCCAAGCTGCGCGAGCCCGTCCCCGAGCCCGAGCGGTGGGTGCGCGAACTGCTCGCCGCGGCGCGCGGGGCCGGCTCGCAGACGGCGGTGACCATCGCCGGTTCGATCGACGATGCCTTCGCCCCGGGTACCGACATCAGCCAGCTTTCCTATCGCCTTCGCGACGACTACACGACGCTCGTCTGGCTGGGCGGAACCAAGGCCTTGTGGGACCTGCGCGATCCGCGTCAGGCAGCCCCGCTGTTCTATCGCTACGGCGCCGCAGCGCAGACCCCCGGAACCCGCTCCAAGGGATTTTACTGGGCAGGCCGCGCACTCGCCATGGCTGGCGACGAGAGTGGCGCGCGCCGCTATTTCGAGATGGCGGCACGCTACCCGCACTACTTCTACGGCCAGTTGTCGCTCGAACGGCTTGGTCGCCCCCTGCCCGATCTCGATACCCGACCCAACGTCGTGCCGAGCGCAGCCGAACGGCAGGCCTTCATGGCCCGCCCGCTCACCGACGCGGTGCGCGACGTCGCCCGGGACGGCGACTGGCGCACCGGCGTGCAGTTCTTCCGCGAGATTTCGGACCAGGCCGTAACCGAGGCCGACCACGTTCTCGTCGCCCAACTGGCGGAAGAGATCGGCCGCCGCGACCTTGCCGTGATCCTGGGGCAAAGCGCGCATACCGACGGCTACGGCGACTTCGGCGAAATTGCCTTCCCGATCATGCCCGTGCCTGGCAGCGTCGACTGGACCATGGTTCACGCCCTCACCCGGCAGGAGAGCCAGTTCGCGCAGAACGCGATCAGCCACGCCGGTGCACGCGGGCTGATGCAGCTCATGCCCGCCACCGCGCGCGAGCAGGCAGGCAAGATGGGCCTCTCCTACAACCAGTCGGCGCTGATCGAGGACCCGGTCTACAACGTGCGTCTGGGCGATGGCTATTTCGCGCGGATGATGGACTACTTCGGCGGTGCACGCCCGCTCGCCATTGCCGCCTACAACGCTGGGCCCGGTAATGTGAACAAGTGGCTGCGCGCCAATGGCGACCCGCGCACCGGCTCGGTCGAATGGCTCGACTGGATCGAGCAGATCCCGATCTACGAGACCAAGAACTACGTCCAGCGCGTACTTGAGAACGCCGTCGTCTACGACGCGATGCATCCCGAGCAGGCGGACTACAAGGGCCCCAACCTGCTCAGCAAGCTGATGGGCAAGCGCAAGCCGGGGTGACCCCCGGCTTCGCGCCCTCCCTTACCTGATCACACCAGTGGCGTCAGCTTGAGCAGCGTCGCGCCGTGTTCTGGCAGATGCACCGTCAGGCTGTCCTTCACATCGCCCTTGTCCGCGCGCGCCCAGAGGTCGCGCACCACGAAGCTACCGCGTGCGCCGATCTGGGCGAGATCGACCGTCAGGTCACGCTCGCCGACCGTATTGAAAATCGCCAGATACTGCGCGAAGCCACGTTCGTTGCGCGCGGTCCAGACCTTCATTCCGTCCTCGAGGAAATGCGGACAGTTGCCGATCGAGCGCTGGTTGACCTCGAGCACCTCGGGATTGGTGAGCAGCGCCAGTGTCGGGGCGTCGAGATGGCGCAGGTCGCCGCCCATGATGAGTGGCGAGCGCGCGATCGACCACAAGGTCATCAGCGTGGTCTGCTCGGCCGGCGTGAACTTGGTATCTCGGTCGCCCAGCGCAAGGCGGCCGAGCGGCAACATGTCGGCATCGGGCCAGGAGCCCGGCCCCATCCACTGGTTCCAGTTCTCCAGCCGGGTGAACTGGGCATGGAGCTGCCCCCAGTCATCCCAGAAGTCGTCGGAAATACGCCACATCTGGGCATGCTGGCGGACATGGGCACCGCGCGGCACCGGCGTCTCGCCTGGCGAGAGGCTGAGCACCATCGGCCTGCCGCAACGCGCGATGGCCTTGGCCGCCGCCTCGATCTCAGGCGCATGATCGTCGTATGGGCGGCTCATGTCGTCCATCTTGATGAAGTCGACACCCCAGCTCGCATACATCCGGAACAGCCCGTCATAGTATTCCTGCGCCCCCGGCTTCGTCATGTCGACGCCGTACATGTCCGGGTTCCATGGACAGATGCTCGTAGTGTCGGCGATATCGCGCGCAGTATAGGGCGTTCCCTCGATCGGCAGGTCTAGCTTGACCGCATGGCGCGCGATGCCGCGCATGACGTGAATGCCGAACTTGAGGCCCAGAGCGTGAACCTTTTTCGCGAGTGGTGCGAATCCCTTGCCTCCCTTCGCCGAGGGGAAGCGATTGGGCGCAGGCTGCAACCGCGCATGATCGTCGAGCGCAGGCACCGGGTTGGGATTGTAGGAGTAGCTCGATGCCTCGGGCTCGTACCACTGGATGTCGACGGTGAACACGTCGTAGCCGAATGGAAGGAGCTTCTGCGCCATGATCGTGGCGGTTTCGAGCGATTGCTCCTCGTTGATCGTGCCTGCGAAGCTGTTCCAGCTGTTCCAGCCCATCGGCGGCGTGGGCGCGAGTGGCGAAACCGGCGCCGCCGCAGTCTGGCCCGGCGCAGCAGCCTCGGCCCGCGCCGTGACGCCTGCAGCCAGCGGCAGCGCAGCGAGGCCAGCGGCAGCCTGCAGCGCCGAGCGGCGCGAAAGGGTAGTCTTTGTTTCAGTCATGGAGAGGCCCTCGATCCCGGGATGCTTTTGCCACATCTTGTCGGACAAATAACAGTTCTGCAAGCCGTGGAGACCGTTTTACGCGGACTTGGCCACAAGTCGTGCAGGTCCTATGACAGCTCCATGAATCCCGTCGGACCGCCCATCACCCCTGCCGGAATGGCTGCACTGCGCGCGCGTTACGATCATCTGCTCGGCACCGAACGCCCCGAGATCGTCGAGATCGTCTCGTGGGCTGCAGGGAATGGCGACCGTTCGGAGAACGGCGACTATCTCTACGGACGCAAGCGCATGCGCGAGATCGACCGCGAACTGGCCCATCTCGCACGCCGCATGAAGAAACTGCGCGTGGTCGATCCGCGCCAGCAGGAGGAACGTGGCAAGGTCTTCTTCGGTGCCACCGTCGAGCTGGCCGACGAGGACGACGAACGCAGGACCGTCACCATCGTCGGCGACGACGAGCAGGACGCAAGTTCAGGGCAGATCGGCTGGAGCGCCCCGCTCGCGCGCGCCTTGCGCGGCGCTGGCCTCGGCGATCTGCGCACCGTGCGCCTGCCTTCGGGCGAGCGTGAGTGGGAAATCATGACGATCTCCTACCCGGAGGCCGACTGAGCGATGCATGGCCGGCGCACCATCGCACGAGGCCTGGCCGCACCATTCCTCGCGCTTGCCCTGTTCCCGGCACTCGCAGCTTGCGATGCAGCGCCTGCGGGTGCCGAAAGCGCCAGGCACGCCTCCAGCCAGCTCGCCTTGCTCGGAAGGGTCAGCGATCACGCGCAGATCCTCCCGGAAGCGAGCGAAAAGAACCTTTCGACACGGCTCGAAGCGCTCGAGCGGCGCACGCGCCACCAGTTCGTCATCGTAACGGTGCCTTCGCTCGGTGGGCGCGAGATATCGCACTACAGCCTCGATCTCGCCAACCGTTGGGGTATTGGCCGCAAGGGCTACAATGATGGCGTCATAATCCTCCTTGCCCCCAACGAGCGAAAGGTGCGCATCGAGGTCGGCTACGGCCTCAAGAAGCAACTGAGCGACGATCTGTGCGGCGCGATCATCCGCGAGGAAATGCTGCCCCACTTCCGCGAGGAAGATTATCCAGGCGGGATCGAGGCTGGCGCAGCGGCCATCGACCGTGCGCTCACCTGACCCATTCGCATGACGACACCTTCCTACATGACCCTTTCCGGGATGCACTTGCGCCACAATATCGGCGCAGTTCTCAAGTCGGCGGTCTGGGCTCTGGCGCTCATTTCGCCGCTCATCGCCCTTCCCGCCCATGCCCGAGAGAGCCTCGGTCTCTACGAGGACTGGGGTGCTTTTCGCGATCCGATGGTGCCGCGCTGCTACGCGATCGCCATGGCCGCGCCGAGCAACCTATGGCGCGACTACGAGCCGTATGCCGCAATCGGCACCTGGCCACGGCGTGCTGCGCGCAACAAGTTCCACCTGCGCCTCTCGCGCAAGATGGCGCAGGGCTCGCGCATCACGCTGCGCATCGGCAGCGAGCGGTTCTCGCTCACCGGCGGGGGCGGCGACGCCTGGCCGCAGGACGATCGAGACAATGCTGCGATCATCGCAGCAATGCGTTCGGCACAGCGCATGACCGTCTACGCGACGGGCGCCAGGGGCGGTAATTTCTCGAACACCTGGGAACTGCCCGGCGCGGCCTCGGCGATGGATGCCGCGCTGCTCGGCTGCGCGCGCCTGCGCTAGGGTCACGACCCGCCGCGAGCGCCTAGTCGTGCGAGGGCAGGCAGACGATCTCCTGCGTCACGATGTCGGAATTAGCCTTATACGCGGCAACGTAGGCATCCCAGCCAGCATCGCGCTTGTCGGCGGAAACCCCCGGCGATCCGTAGTGGATCGTCAGGACCTTGTCCTTTGCCACGAAGGGCTGCTGCTTTTCCCGATCATAACCGAGCACCGCATAGGCGACCTGCTCGTTGTCCTCGTAGCCGTGGTCGCGGTACCACTTCATGTGCTGTGCCATTGCCGCGTCGAACCCGGCACGCGAGCCTTCCGGCTTGATGGCGCTGATGCGCATGATCGCCATTTCCTGCCCAGCGGGACAGATCGCTGCGGGCGTGGCCGCTTCCTGCGCGGCGACGGCGCTCCCCTGGACGAAGGCGATGGCGGCAAGACAAGACGCGATGAACCTGTTCATGTAGCTCTCCCTGCGCTGCGAAGGCTTGTCGGCCTCCAGTTCACGCTTGCAGACGGTGCGAAGTCCGGCAGTCTGCGCTACATCAGATCTGTGTCAAAGTATTGTTAGTGTACCCGAAGGTGTCATCCGAGGCATCGCCGCGACCGGGCATGCGAAAAGGGCGGGAGCATAGCCCCCGCCCTTCCCTCGGATAATTCCGGCAATACCGCGATCAGAAACGCACGCCCACGCCCGCCACGATCTGGTGACGATCGAGGTCGAGGTCGAAACGCTGGCTGTCGGGGATGTCGGCGGTGTAGTCGATTTCGCCCTTCTCGTAGTTCGAGTAGCGGTATTCGAGCTTGGCGAAGACGTTGTTGCTGACCGCCTGCTCGACACCGGCGCCGATGCGCCAGCCATCGGCGTCGATGTCGCGACCGAAGAATTCCGAGCCGTTGCCATTGCGCACGTCGAACTTTGCGTTGGTGTAGCCGCCCTTGGCGTAGACCATCGTGGTCGGGGTCACGATGTAGCCCGCACGGGCACCGACGTAGATGTCGCGATTGGCCTTGACGTTGCCGATACCGAAGCCCTCGAAATCGCCGTCGCTGAACTCGGTCTTGGCGTTCGACCAGGTGATCTCCGCTTCGGGGCCGACCACGAAGCGATCGCCGATCTTGACGTCGTAACCTGCGCCGACACCGTACATGAAGCCGTCGATCGACTGGTCGTTGTCGATCTCGGAATCGTCGTCGATGCTGCTGCCGGCCTGCGTGATGTCATAACCGGCGAGGCCTTCGAGGTGGAACCCCGAGAACGGCTCTGCGGGGCCGACGTTCTGGGCCATGGCGGGAGCGGCGCTGAGCGCGGTACCGGCGGCGAGAGCGAAAAGAATGGTCTTCATATGCGAACTCCAATGTTCTGTTCTTAGAGCGGTTCGATGCCGCTTGGACCAGTCAAATGCCCGTCACAGGACCGGAGTTTCATGAACGTAAGACAACGAAAACATTGATGTTTTTTCGCAACACTGCAGCGACGAAGCGAGGTTCGCGAGCGCCGGAAATCGGGAACCGGCAAACCCTTGCAGGCGTTCGCGCGCCTGCCTGCACGCTGGCATCTTTAGTTTTGTGCGCGGATGCTCTATATCGGCGCCAATCATGACAGACACGAATTCCCTGCCCGCCGGGGGGATCATGACGATCCCCGGTCACAACGAGCCGATGCCGGTCCCGCGCCCGACGCTGGTCGACGGCGTGACGCCGCGCGCCGATGGCCGCACCGACCTCATGGGCCTGCCCAAGAAGCGCATCGCCGAGCTGTTCGAGACCGCCGGCCTCGACGCCAAGGCTGCCAAGCTGCGCGCCAAGCAGGTCTACCACTGGCTCTACCACCGCGGAGTGACCGAGTTCGAGGCGATGACCGACATCGCCAAGACCATGCGTCCCTGGCTGGCCGAGCGCTTCGTGGTCGGCCGCCCGGAGATCGTGCAGGCCCAGCATTCCAGTGACGGCACCCGCAAGTGGCTGCTGCGCACCGCGGACAACCACGATTACGAGATGGTCTTCATTCCCGATGCGGACCGCGGCACGCTGTGCGTGTCCTCGCAGGTCGGCTGCACGCTGAACTGCCGCTTCTGCCACACCGGCACGATGCGTCTCGTGCGCAACCTGACGGTGGGAGAAATCGTCGGGCAGGTCATGCTCGCACGCGATGCGCTGGGCGAATGGCCCAAGTCCGCCTCCGATACGCGCCTTGCCACCATGGCGGGCCTCGACGAGGACGAGGATGAAGGCTCGTACAGCGCGGACGGGCGCCTGCTCACCAACATCGTTATGATGGGCATGGGCGAGCCGCTCTACAACTTCGACAACGTGCGCGATGCGCTGAAGCTCGTCATGGACGGCGATGGCCTTGCCCTCTCGCGCCGCCGCATCACGCTCTCGACTTCGGGGGTGATCCCGCAGATCGAACGGTGCGGCCAGGAAATCGCCGTCAACCTTGCAGTCTCGCTCCACGCAGTGACCAAGGAAGTGCGCGACGAGATCGTGCCGATCAACAAGAAGTACGGCATCGAGGAACTGCTGCAGGCCTGTGCCGACTATCCCGGCGCCAGCAACGCGCGGCGCATCACCTTCGAATACGTGATGCTCAAGGACAAGAACGACAGCGACGACGACGCGCGCGAACTGGTCCGCCTGCTCAAGAAGTACAAGCTGCCCGCCAAGGTGAACCTCATCCCGTTCAACCCCTGGCCGGGCGCGGCGTATGAATGCTCGACGCCCGAGCGCATCAAGTCGTTCTCGAACATCGTCTTCGAAGCAGGTATCTCGGCCCCCGTGCGCACCCCGCGCGGGCGCGACATCGACGCGGCCTGCGGCCAGCTCAAGACCGCGGCCAAGAAGATGAGCCGCGCCGAGATCGACCGTCTCTATGCCGAGAAGGACAAGGAAGTGGTCGAGGAGCTGGCGCAGCTTCCGGAGTAAGGAAGACAGGATCCAAGGGGTCATCACCCCTTGACCCCAAAATGGGCCACCTCACCAGTCTCGGCAAACGTGGCGCGCGGGACGTGAGCTAGACAGTTTGGGGAGCCCGAGGGCGATGGCTCTCGGATATACTTCCCAGACATACAAAAAGGGCGGCCGGATCACTCCGACCGCCCTTTTTCGTGTATTCTGGTCCCTCAGACAGCGGGCAGCTTGTCGAGGTACTTGTCGAGCGTCAGCGGGTACTCGCGCACGCGCACGCCGGTTGCATTGTAGAGCGCGTTGGCAACCGCCGCGCCCACGCCGCAAAGGCCCAGCTCACCCACGCCCTTGGCCTTCATCGGCGAGGCAATGGCATCGAGTTCGTCGAGGAAGATCACTTCCTGGTGCGGAATGTCGGCGTGCACCGGCACTTCGTACCCGGCAAGGTCGTGGTTGACGAAGAAGCCAAAGCGGGTGTCGACCGCCAGCTCCTCGGTCAGCGCGCCGCCAACGCCCATCGTCATTGCGCCGATCACCTGGCTGCGCGCCGAGATCGGGTTGAGGATGCGCCCGGCTGCGCAGGCCGCGAGCATACGGCGCACGTAGGTTTCGCCCGTGTAGGCATCGACCGCAATCTCCACGAAGTGCCCGGCAAAGGTCGACTGCTGGTACTTCTCGGAAAGCTCGTCGTACTCGACCGAGTCTTCGGCCACGATCTCGCCCGAGGCCGTGGCTTCGGTGAGCTTGCGGCTCTCGCTCCCGGCGCGGATTTCGCCATCGGCGAATTCTGCCACATTCGGATCCATCGCGAAGCGCTGCGCAATGTCCTCGCGCAGCTTCACGCAGGCCGCATAGACACCCGAAGTCGAGTTCTGCGCACCCCACTGGCCGCCAGAACCGCACGAAGCGGGCATGTCGGAATCGCCCAGCGTGACCGTGACGTCCTCCAGCGGCAGGCCCAGCATCTCCGCCGCGGTCTGGGCCAGGATGGTGTAGGAACCCGTGCCGATGTCGGTCATGTCGGTCTCGACCGTCAGCTTGCCATTGTTCGACAGGCGCACACGCGCGGCCGACTTCATCTGTACCGAATTGCGGAAACCCACGGCCATGCCGTGGCCGATCAGCCAGCGGCCTTCACGCATGCCGCCCGGAGTCTTGTTGCGCTTGTCCCAGCCAAAAGCCTCGGCCCCGCGGCGCAGGCATTCGACCATCATGCGGCTCGAATAAGGACGGTTGGGGGTTTCGGGATCGACCTGCGTGTCGTTGACGATGCGCAGTTCGACCGGGTCCATGCCCAGCTTCTCGGCCAGTTCGTCCATCGCGCCTTCCAGCGCCATGAGGCCCGCCGTCTCGCCCGGCGCGCGCATTGCGTTCGCTTCGGGAAGGTCGAGCCGGGCAATGCGCTGCGCGGTGTAACGGTTCGCGCCTGCATAGAGGAGGCGCGTCTGGGCAATGCCGTTTTCGCCTTCCTGTCCGGCGAGGTTGCCCGAGGTACACTCGTGCGAGATCGCGGTCAGGCGCCCGTCGCGCTCGGCGCCAAAGCGCAGGCGCTGGATCGTGGCCGAACGGTGCGTGGTGTTGTTGAACACCAGCGGACGGTCAAGCATGACCTTGACCGGACGGCCCGCCTTCTTCGCGGCCAGCGCGGCCACGACCGCATCGACACGCACGAAGAGCTTGGCACCGAAGCCGCCGCCCAGAAACGGGCTGTCGAGACGGACATTGGCCGGGTCCATGTCGAGCAACTTGGCGACCGCCTGCTTGCTCCAGGCGATCATCTGGTTCGAGGTCCACAAGGTGAGCTTCTCGCCCTCCCACGCCGCAATGCTGGCGTGAGGCTCCATCATCGCGTGGCTCTCATGCGGGGTCTCGTAGGTGACGTCGATCGAGACCGGCGCCGAAGCGTAAGCCGCGTCGAAATCGCCGACCTTGCTGACATCCGGGCCATCGGAGCCCTCTACCAGCGGCGCATTCGGGGCAAGCGCGTGAAGATCGTGGTTGCCGGCCTCACGCTCATAATCGACGCGCACGAGGTGTGCAGCCGCGCGGGCCTGCTCGAAGGTTTCGGCCACGACCAGCGCGAGCGCCTGGTGGTAGAAGCGGATCTGCGAACCACCGAAGAGCGGTACGGTGTGACCCATGCCCAGCGGCAGTTCATCGACTTCGGTGGTGGTCAGAACGGTGATGACACCCGGCTGTGCCTGCGCCTCGCGGGTGTCGATTGCGCGCACCTTACCCTTCGCGATAGCCGAGGGGACGATGTAGCCATAGGCCTGATTTGCCGCGACGTCGTGGCGCTCATAGGCATAGGGCGCATGACCGGTGACCTTGAGCGGACCGTCGATGCGGGTGGTGGGCTGGCCGACCACCCGCTGGCGGTCGATGACAGTATCGCCTGCAGGGGTTGAGTACTTCATGCAGCCTCTCCTCGGGCCTTGGCCATGACGCCCGCGAGCGTACGCTCGACGAGGGCGATCTTGAATGCGTTCTGATCAGTGGGGCTGGCACCTTGCGTAAGCGCCTGCGCGGCTGCCCGGACGTCGGGCAGCGCGGCGTCTGCCGCTTCGACACGCCAGGGGCGCGGAGCGATACCGCCCACGGCGACCCGGCCCTTGCCATTCTCATCGAGCACGGCAGCGACCGATACCAGCGCGAAGGCGTAGGAACGACGGTCGCGGACCTTATGGTAGATATGCGTCCCACCCAGCGGCTTGGGCAAGGTTACGGCGGTTATGATCTCTCCGGGTTCGAGAGCGGTCTCGATGTGCGGAGTATCGCCCCAGAGCTTGTGAAATTCGCCGATCGGGATCGCGCGAGTAGTCCCATCGGGTTTCATCGTCTCGACCACAGCATCGAGCACGCGCAGCGCAACCGCCATGTCGCCGGGATAAGTGGCGATGCAGGCATCACTCACACCGACGATACCGAGCTGGCGGCTGTAGCCACCCTTGGCCGCGCAACCGCTGCCGGGCTTGCGCTTGTTGCACGATTGGTTGGTGTCGTAGAAATAGGAACAGCGCGTGCGCTGGAGCAGATTGCCGCCAGTCGTCGCCTTGTTGCGCAGCTGTCCCGAGGCACCCGCCACGATAGCGCGGGTCAGGACGCCGTAGTCGCGCCGCACGCGGATGTCCGAGGCAAGCGCGGTATTGCTGACCAGCGCACCGATCCTGAGACCGCCCTCGTCAGTTTCCTCCATCTTGTCGAGGCCGGTACCGTTCACGTCGATGAGGTGTACCGGAGCCTCGATCTCGAGCTTCATGAGGTCAAGCAGGTTGGTACCGCCCGCGATGAACTTGGCGCCCTTGCGTCCGGCAGCAGCACTGGCGGCTTCGGCGGCGCTCGTCGCGCGTTCGTAGGTAAACGGCTTCATGCCTTGCTCCCCGATCCGGCGACCTGCGCCATGGCCTCGGCAATGTTGGAATAGGCGCCGCAGCGACAAATGTTGCCGCTCATGCGTTCGCGCATCTCGATATTGGTCGCCTGCATGGCCCCGGTGATGTCGTCGCTGACATGGCTGGGCACGCCGCGCGCGATCTCCTCGAGCACCGCGACCGCCGAACATATCTGACCCGGAGTGCAGTAGCCGCACTGGTATCCGTCGTGCTCGACGAACGCGGCCTGCATCGGGTGCAGGTCGTCGGGGGAGCCCAGTCCCTCGATCGTGGTGATCTCGTCATCCTCGTGCATCACCGCGAGGGTCAGGCAGGAATTGATACGCTCACCATTCACCATGACCGTGCAGGCACCGCACTGACCGTGGTCGCAGCCCTTCTTTGTTCCGGTTAGCTGTAGATGCTCGCGCAGGGCATCGAGCAGCGTGGTGCGCGTATCGAGGTCGAGATCGTGCGCCTTGCCGTTTACTTTCATCGAAATCCTCTTGGTCGGCACGGCCGGGGCCCGGCGAGGCGTGCTCTCGGCAGCCAACGCATGACCATAGGAAATCGATCCTACCGCGATTCCCGCCGCACTGCTTGCCAATACGCCGCGGCGCGAGACTGGCAGGAATGTTTCATCGCTCATCGCGAGTATCTCCTGGAGTTCTGACTGTCGGCGCGAGCACTCGCTGCCCGCACCTGTTAGATCTTTGCAGACACGGCGTGCCAACAATGGGGTCGCATCTCTGCCAGCCAATCCACGCCCTAGCGCAGCCGCGTAAGGCTGGCGCGCTTCATGGTGGAGAACGTCACGGCCCCGTCACTTCAATCGTTAGCACCGCGTGAACGTTCCCGACAAACGCAATTTGCTCCACCGCCCTGATCCAGAGCCCCGACGAGCTTTCAACGTCGACGCTCGAGCAATGCACAATAACAATGCACGAGCGCGAAAAGTGTGCCCAACAGAATCGCCACCGCCGCTCTGAAAATAGCCACCCCCGACACGACGGAAAGTCACCGAAGGGGCACCCGACTTGGGCTCCACTTTGTGGCACCAAGCGGAGCGCCAATATTTTTACGTTTTGAAACAATGTCCTAGATGGCGATTCAAGAGCCGGCGAGACAAAGGCCTTTGCGGCCAAATTCCCTATTGCATCGCGTGAAAATTGGGATACACCTAAAAATGTAACCGTTATCATCCGAACATGAAGGTTTGTTGACGTGTCGGCTTGTGAGATATCATGCCCTGCCGGGCGATACGTCGAAATCTGGAATGTAAAGCATTTCAAAATGTCAGACAATTCAAACGAGGCGTCGGACAATTCAACCAAGAAGCGCGCCTAGACTGCTTCGCTCCACGAGGGGGGTACAATGACCAAGTCCCATATTTCGACGATGGCCCTGACCACTGCGCTCGCATTCGCCGCAAGCGCCAACACGGCACAGGCCCAGGAACCCGCTGCGACGAACCAGATCAACGAGATCGTGGTCACCGCCGAGAAGCGCGAGAGCACTGCGCAGAAGACCCCGATCGCAATGACCGTCGCCACCGGTGACGAACTGATCAAGAACGGCGTCAGCGACGTCAACGGCCTGACGGCGATCGCCCCGACCCTCGGCATTGCCCAGAACAACCAGAACACGATCATCACGATCCGCGGCGTCTCCAGCCGCGACTACACCGAGACCGGCAACCCCGCCGTCGCGGTGAGCATCGACAACTTCTACCTGCAGAACGGCACCGCGCTCAATGTCGGCTTCTTCGACCTCGAGCGCATCGAAGTCCTGCGCGGTCCGCAGGGCACGCTCTATGGCCGCAACTCGACCGCCGGTGCGATCAACATCTCGACCGCCAAGCCGACCGACCAGCTCGAAGGCTCGATGGCGCTCGAATACGGTTACAAGAACCTGATGATCGCCGAGGGCATGCTCAACGTGCCGCTGGGCGGCGGTTTCGCCATGCGTGGCGCCTTCTCGGTTCACCAGCGCGATCCCTACCGCGACAACGGCTCGCTCGCGAGCACCGGCGGCGCGGTTACCAAGGGCGGCAACGATGACGTCAGCCAGGCGATGCGCCTGCACCTCGCCTACGACGACGGCGGCGCGCTGACCGGCCTCATCACCGGCGAGTACACGCATGTCGGCGGTGTCGGCGCGGTCATCAAGGGCATCCCCTATGAGGACGTGAAGGCCGACGGCACGCTCGACATCGGCGATGATCGCCAGTGGGAGCTCGACCACCAGGGCTTCATCGACCTCGACATCAAGAACGTGCGCGCCAACCTCAACTACGACTTCGGTCCGGTCACGCTGTCGTACTATGGCGGCTACCGCAACCAGAGACTGCGCCGCGACAACGACCAGGACGGCGGCACCGCCTTCCAGTACGGCTTCCCCACCGATCAGGTGGTCGAGACTCAGAACCACGAACTGCGCGTCAGCACCAACGGCACCGGTCCGTTCGGCATGCAGGCAGGGCTTTACTACTTCTGGGACAAGGGTGACTCGCTCACCAACTTCCAGGTTCACGGCCTCGGCGGCACGGTTCCCTTCAACTTCTACGAGTTCGACTACCTCACCACGGCGAAGTCCTATGCCGCGTTCGCCCAGGCTTACTACGAGATCACGCCCGACCTGAAGATCGAGGCGGGTGCGCGCTACACCGAGGAAAAGAAGCACCAGGTCGGTTACAGCGACATCGCCGGCACCTACACCGACGTCGATGCGCGCTACAGCGGCAGCAAGGACACCTATCACCTCGGCATCAACTGGCAGGCGACCCCCACCAATCTGGTCTATGCCAAGGTCGACACCGGCTTCAAGGCGGGCGGTTTCCAGAACGGGTTCACCTATGGTCCCGAGACCATCACCGCTTACGAGGCGGGCGTGAAGAACCGGTTCCTGGGCAATACGCTGCAGGTGAACCTGTCGGCCTTCCTCTACGACTACACCAACCTGCAGGTGCAGCAGAACGATCCGGAGACCGCGATCTCGCGCATCTTCAATGCCGGTACCGCGCGCATCTACGGTGGCGAGCTCGAGACCAACTGGCAGCCGACGATGGCCGACAAGATCGACTTCACCGTCGCCTACCTGCACGCGCGCTACACCGACTTCGTGAACAACGGTGTGCAGTACGCAGACAATACTCTCCCGCAGGCTCCCGACTGGGCGATCTCGGGCGGCTACAGCCATGACTTCTACATCGGCGAGGGTACCCTCACCGCCCGCGTGCAGAGCCGCTTCCAGTCGAAGTCGTACTTCTCGTTCCGCAATTTCGACACCGAGATGCAGGACTCGTACACCAAGACCGACCTGATGCTGACCTACGTGCCCAGCGACAGCTCGCCGTTCGAGGTCTCGGCCTACGTACGCAACATCGAGGACACGGTGATCCTGACCACCTCGGAAGAAGCGGGCTATGCCGGCGGCTACCTCGTGCAGTTCGCCGACCCGCGCACCTGGGGTGCACGCGTCACCTACCGTTTCTGACGGGCACTGGAGAGGCAGGCGCGCAACGACCTGCCCTCCCAGCCCTTCGGGCCGCATGGGGGTCTTCCGGTTTCGACCGGAAGGCCCCTTTGCCGTTGGACATTGCCGCACGCCAGACAAGAGATCCCGACCCGCAGACACAAAAAAGCCATCACCCGCGAGAAGCAGATGATGGCTTTTTCAGGTCAGCAGGTAGGGAGCGCTCAGGCCACGCCCATGCGGCTGAAGTCGGGGATCGCATCGTCAGCGCCGCCGGCAAAATCGTCGAAGGCATGTTCAGTGACGCGGATGATGTGATCTGCGATGAACGGCGCGCCCTCGGCGGCGCCCTGTTCGGGATGCTTGAGCGCGCATTCCCATTCGAGCACGGCCCAGCCCGCGAAGTCGTACTGTGCCATCTTCGAGAAGATCTGCCGGAAATCGACCTGGCCGTCGCCAAGCGAGCGGAACCGTCCCGGACGCTCGGTCCAGCCGAGATAGCCGCCATAGACGCCTGCGCGCGGCGACGGCCGGAACTCGGCATCCTTGACGTGGAAGCACTTCACCCGCTCGTGGTAGACGTCGAGGAAGCCGAGGTAATCGAGCTGCTGCAGCACCATGTGGCTGGGGTCGTAGAGGATGTTGGCGCGCGTATGGTTGCCCGTCGCCTCGAGGAAGCGCTCGAAGGTCACGCCATCGTGCAGGTCCTCGCCCGGATGCAGCTCGTAGCCGATGTCGACACCGCACTCGTCGAAGCGGTCGAGGATCGGGGTCCAGCGCCGCGCGAGTTCGGCGAAGGCATCCTTGACCAGCTGTTCGGGTCGCTGCGGCCAGGCGTAGAAATAGGGCCACGCCAATGCGCCGGAGAAGCTGGCGTGCGCATCGAGCCCAAGGCGCTGGCTGGCCTTGGCAGCGAGCATCAGCTGGTCAACCGCCCAGGCCTGCCGCCCGGCGGGATTGCCGCGCAGGTGCGCGGGCGCGAAGGCGTCGAAGGCCGCGTCGTAGGCCGGATGAACCGCGACAAGCTGGCCCTGCAGGTGCGTCGAGAGCTCGGTCAGCGCCAGCCCCTTGTCGGCGAGCACGCCGAGGATCTCGTCACAGTAGTCCTGGCTCTCGGCCGCGCGGGCGAGGTCGAAAAGCTCGGGGTTCGAAGTGGGCATCTGCACGCCCTTGTAGCCGTGACCCGCGGCCCAGCCCGCGATCCCTTCCAGCGTATTGAACGGGGCTTCGTCGCCGATGAACTGGGCCAGGAAGATGCCCGGCCCCTTGATGGTCTTCATGATGCTCTCTCCCTTCAGCGGAAGCTTGTGATTTCAGACGATGAAGTCGACCCAGCCGCTCTGCTCGCGACTGGCGGCGACCGCGCGTTCGATCAGGGCCATGCCACGCAGGCCCTCGTTCGCGTCGGGCACGAGCGAACCCGGCTCGCCGCGCAAGGTCATGGCGAATTCGCCGTAGAGGTTGGCGAGCGATTCGAGCAGCCCCTCAGGGTGTCCGCCGGGAAGCCGCGTGCCGCGCAAGGCCACCGGGCCGAGCGTGGGATCGGCGGCGCGCACCACTTCCATGCCGCCATCGCCCTTGAGCCATTCGAAGCGGTTGGGGTTCTCCTGCGACCAGCGGAAGGCTCCGGTCTCGCCATAGATGCGCAAGGCGAGGTCATTGCCCTCACCGGTCATCACCTGCGAGGCCATCAGCAATCCACGCGCACCATTGTCGAAACGCAGGAACATCTGGCAGTCGTCGTCGAGCACACGCCCGTCGACCACCGAGCCGAGATCGGCATTGATCCGGCTGACGCGATGCCCCGAGACGAACTCGGCAAGCTGGAAGGCGTGGACGCCGATGTCGGCGATACAACCGCCAAGCCCCGCGCGCTTGGGATCCATGCGCCATTCGGCCTGCTGGCCCTCGGCGGCCCCGGCTAGCCAGCCCTGGTTGTACTCGACCACCAGCTTGTGCACCTTGCCGATCGCACCGGCAGCGATGCGCGCACGCATCTCGCGCACCAGCGGATAGCCCGAATAAGTGTAGGTCAGGCCGAAGGGCACCGGCTTATCGGCAAGTAGCGCGACGATCTCGCGTGCCTCTTCCAGCGTCGCGGTCATCGGTTTGTCGCTCATCACCGCGATACCCGACTCGATAGCAGCGCGCGCGGCGGGCAGATGGTGCGCATTGGGCGTCGCCACCGTCAGGAAATCGATGCCGTCCTCGCGCGCAGCTTCTGCCGCCACCATCGCTTCCACTGACGCATAAGCGCGATCCGGCGCAACCCCGTAGCCCTGCGCTGCCTCGGCATTGCGGGCCGGATCGCGACTGAAAGCCCCGGCGACGAGATCGATCCTGCCATCAAGCTGCGCTGCCATGGCATGGACCGGGCCGATGAAGGCCCCCGGCCCGCCACCGACAAGCCCCATCCTGATGCGCCGGGCGCTGCTGAATTCGACCATGTGAATTCCCTTTCCTGCACCGGTCCGGACCGCGCTTCGCCTGGGCGCAATACGCCGGGCACGGCCCGAGCACCGATGAAAACGATACCATGGATCGACCTAACCATAAACGCCAGCCGTGCACAAGGCGCTCGAGACCATTCTTGACAAACGCTCGGATTCACGCTTTCCAGTCAAAAGAAAAGGTTTACATTTTGCCATCCGCACCCGTTGCCAGGCTGGCTCTGATCTCAAGGTAATCACGAAATGCTCAGCTTCGGCGTCGATCTCATCACCTTCTTCCACCCCGGATTCTGGGATCTCGAGACCGAATCCGAGGTTGTCGAACTGGGCAAGGCGGAGCCCCGCATGTTCTGGGACCGCATGCTCGACGCGCTCGAAGGCACCGGCGTCACCGGGATCGAGCTCACCTTCTCTCCGTTCGGTTCGAACGATCTCGTCGCCGCCTACGGTAGCGAAGAGGCCGCCGGGGCCGAGCTGGCTCGCCGCGGCCTTGCCATCGCCAGCGGCTTCTTCCCCGACGTCGCGATCGAGGGCGGTATCGGCGATCCCGAGCGCGAGGCCCGCTGGATTGCCGATGGCGAGACGCTCGCCCGCCGCCTCAAGGCCTGGGGCGCTTCGGTCATGGTCATCGGCCTGCCGATGCGCGCCAGTTGGAACGTCCAGCCCCCGGTCTTCATCGACGGAGCCTATGGCGCCAAGGCCGCCGACTTCGCCAACCGTCTGGGCGCCGCGACGCTCGCGCATGGTGTGCGCCTGACGCTCCACACCGAGGCCCACTCGACCTTCTGCCAGCCGCGCGACATCGACCTCATGTTGCTCATGACCGACCCGGTCTACGTCGGCTTCTGTCCCGATGCCGCGCATATCCTGCTATCGGGGGGCGAACCCAACGCGATCGTCGAGCGCCATGCAGAGCGCGTCGCCATCGCGCACTGGAAGGATGCGCGAGGACCGATGCCGATCAACATCCCCATCGACGAGAAGGTCCACGAGGCGCATCGCCCCTACTTCTGTGCGCTGGGCGACGGCAAGGTCGACTTTAACCGCTGGGCGCAGCTCATGCTCGCACGCGCGCAGGCAATCGAGGGTGCGATGGAATGGGCAATCCTCGAGATCGACGCCGTGGCCGACCCGCAGCGCGAGATCGAACGCTCGCTCGTCGTCGCCCGCAAGGTGCTCGAGAACGCGACACAGGCTCTGGGAACCAGCGCATGAGCACGCCCCTCACCTGGCGCGAGAAGATCAGCTACGGGCTGGGCAACTTCGGGGTCAACCTGCCGTTCGGCATGACCAACGCCTACCTGCTCTACTTCTACACGGACATCTACGGGGTCAGCGCCGGGACGGTCGCCTCGCTGTTCCTGATCGCGCGCGCGGTCGATGCGGTGTTCGACCCCTTCATGGGCCTCCTGATCGACCGGACGCAGACCCGCTGGGGCAAGCATCGCCCCTATCTGCTGTGGCTCGCCGTTCCTTTCGCCGTGTGCGGGGCCATCGTGTTCTGGGCGCCGCCGCTCGACGGCTGGGCCAAGATCGCCTTCATCTTCGGCTCCTATACCCTGCTCGGCATCCTCTACTCGGCGGTCAGCCTGCCGCTCAACTCGATGCTGCCCACGCTCACCCGCGACCCGCGCCAGCGCAACACCATCAATGCCCTGCGTGAATTCCTCGGCTCCTCGGCGACCGTCGGTATCGGCTACGCCGCGCTGCCGCTGGTCAAGGCCTTCGGTGCAGGGCAGGAGGCGCACGGCTTCTTCGTCCTCGCGGTAATCCTTGGCGTCATCACCCTCGCCGCCATGCTCAACGCCTTCTTCAACACGCGCGAGCGCGCCGAGGCAGACGAGAGCCCGAGCAAGCTGACGACGGCCCAGTCGCTTCACGCCACCCGCGGCAATTGGCCCTGGATCGCGACGATGCTGGTCAACTTCTGCTTCTGGGTCGGCTTCACCGGACACCTGCAGTCCTTCGTCTACTTCGTGAACAACGTGCTGGGCGACGAGGCTTTCGTCTCGCCGCTCATGCTGACCATGCTCTCGGTTCTCGTGGGGACCGGGCTTGCGGGCATCGTCGCCAACACCATAGGCAAGCGCATGACCGGCGCTATCGGCGCTGCGATCGCGACCGTGTTCACGCTGCTGATCCCGATGTCCGACAGCCATGCCTGGCAGATCGGCATGAACATCGCTGCCTACTTCGGCCAGGGCCTCATCGGCGGCCTGCTGTTCTCGCTCATGGCCGACGCGGTCGATTACGGCGAATGGCGCTCAGGCTACCGGGCGCAGGGCTTCCTCTTCGCCGCCTCCAGCTTCGGTGTGAAGCTGGGCATGAGCGTCGGCGGTGCAGCCGGTGCCTGGTTCCTCAGCCTTGCCGCCTACGACGCAGCGCTGGCCCCCACCCCGGCGGTCGTGACCGCCATTACCGCAGGCCACGTCTGGCTGCCTGCCGCCGCCTTTGCGGTGATGGGCCTCAGCCTCGCCTTGTTCCGCTTCGCACCCGCCTACGAGCGCGGCGAAGTCTCGCCTGCGACCCACTCGAACTGAAGGCCCCCAACATGGAAACCGCGTTCGACTATATCATCGTCGGTGCCGGCTCGGCTGGCTGCGTCCTCGCCGACCGGCTGAGCCGCAACGGCACCAGGAAGGTCCTCCTGCTCGAGGCGGGCGGGCGCAACGAGGAACTCTTCGTGCGCATGCCGCGCGGCATGGTGAAGATCTGGTCGAAGCCCAAGTGGTACTGGCCCTTCCCCGCCGAGCCGCAGGCGGGCCGCCCAGCGGACGAGACCTGGTTCTACGGCAAGGGCCTTGGCGGTTCGAGCGCGGTCAACGGCACATGGTACTTTCGCGGGCAGCCGCGCGACTTCGATGAATGGGAAGCACAAGGCAACGGGGGCTGGAACTGGGCTGCGATCGAGCGCGCCTATACCGAGCTCGAGGATTACCGCGGTATCGGCGACTACGCCGGACGCGGGCGCAAGGGGCCGATGCAGGTAACCCGCGTCCCCGGTGACGGCGAACTCACCGACACCGTGCTCGAGGCCGCGCGCCAGAGCGGCATTCCCGTGCTCGAGGACGTCAACACTCCGGCAACACAGGTCGCGGGACCGACCCAGCAAACCGTCGATGCACGTGGCAACCGGGTCACCGCATGGACCGCATTCCTCGCCGATGCAGGCAAGCGCCCCAACCTCACCGTCAAGACCGGCGTCCTCGTGCGCCGCGCGGTGTTCGAGGGTAAGCGCGCCATCGGTGTCGAGGCCGAGGTCGACGGGCGACAGGTGACCTTCACGGCGCCCAAGACGGTGTTCAGCGCGGGCGTGCTGCAGAGCCCCAAGCTGCTCCAGCTGTCGGGCATCGGCCCGGCGCAGGTACTTGGGAAACATGGCATCGACATCGTGCATGAGAACGCCGCAGTCGGGCGCAACATGAACGAGCACATGATGTTCGCGATGAGCTGGCGCTTGCACAATGCCAAGGGGCTCAACGCCGAGTTCCGCGGCTGGAAACCCTACTGGCACGGCCTGCGCTACATGCTCACCGGCAAGGGGCCGATGGCCTCACTGCTGCCCGAGGTTTCGATCATGGCCTCGCTCGAGGCTTCCGAGAGCTGGCCCGACCTGCAGATCGGCATTTCGCCTTATTCCATGGCCGCCTCCTCGGACGACAAGCCCGAAGCCGGACGCGGCCAGACCGAGGCCGTGCCGGGCATCACCGCAACCGCATTCTGCTTGCGCCCCAAGAGCCACGGTTATGTCGAACTGGCCTCGAAGGACCCGGCAGCCCCTCCCCGGCTGGTGCCGTGCTGGTTCGCCGACGAGGCTGACCGTGAGACGATCCTCAAGGCGATCCGCAAGGTGCGTGAGATCATGGCAGCGCCCGCGCTTGCCCCCTATCTCGGCGAAGAGACCGTGCCCGGCGCCGACATCGCCAGTGACGAGGAACTGACCAAGGCGTCCGACTGGATGCTCTCCACCGGCCTGCACGGCACCGGCACGTGCCGCATGGGTCCGCGCGGCAGCGCCGTTGTCGACGCGAACTTGCGCGTTCACGGGGTCGAGGGTCTCTACGTCGCCGATTGCTCGGCCATGCCGACTGCGATCTCGGGCAATACCAATGGTCCGGCCATCGCCTTTGCCTGGCTAGCCGCCGAACGCATCGCAGACGACTGAAGTAGGCGCGCGCCAAAAAGGCGGTTTTCTCAAGCCTCGGAAGAGTCCGCATAAGGGTAATCGCGAAGTTATTCGCGGTTCTCTACGCAGCGATACTTGCCGCATTGCCGCCGTGCCTGTATCGATTACATCCGTATGGCGAACATCAAGGACATTGCCCGGCACGCCGGCGTATCGGTTGCGACGGTCTCTCGCGCGCTTTCCAATCCCGCGATCGTTCGCCCCAAGACCATCGAGAAGATCGAAGCCGCGATTGCCGAGCTCAACTACGAGCGCAACCACCTCGCCGCAGGGCTTCGCCGCCAGCGCAGCGACAACGTGATCGTCGCGGTACCGAGCATCTACAACCCGTTCACCTCGGCCTTCGTCCAGGGGATCGAGAACGTGGCGCGCGCCAACAACATGCGCGTGCTGCTCGGCATCACCGAGGGCGACGTCAGCACGCTCAACAGCTACATCTCGATGATAGCGGGCAAGCAGGCCGACGGCATGATCCTGCTCGAGAACAATCTTCCCGACGTGGTTCGCAATCCGCCCACCACGGGCACTATCCCGCCGATCGTGGCGGCCTGCGAATACCCGCCCGAGCTCGACCTCCCGCGCGTCACCATCGACAACGTCGAGGCAGGTGCGCTCGTGGTCAGCCATTTGCGCGAACTCGGTCACACCCGCATCGCCTGCATCACCGGACCGATGGCTCAACAGATGTCCAAGGATCGCAGCGCCGGATACAAGCTGGGCCTCATGCGCGCGCGGATAGAATTCGATCCAGCGCTCGTCGAGGAAGGCGAGTTCTCGCTGCAATCGGGCTACGACGCGATGATCCGCCTGCTCGATTCGGGTGTGAAATTCACCGCTGTCGCCTGCGCGAGTGACGAAACCGCGCTCGGCGTGATGAGCGCGCTGCAGCATCGCGGCATCTCGGTGCCAGGCGATGTCTCGGTGGCAGGTTTCGATGACCTGCGCTTCGGCGCCTTTGCCAGCCCGCCGCTAACGACGATCCACGTACCCACCGCCGAGATCGGCGAGACGGCGATGCGCTTGATGCTCGACCGCCTGCTCCAGCAGGACCAGACGGCGCGCGAGGTCACCCTCCCGCACCGCCTGATCGTTCGCGAATCCACGGCTGCTCCGCGCAGTTAGGCACCTAGGTTTCCGGCAAGCCAGCGTCGGTCGGAGTCACGCCGACGTCGGCCAGCCGCGTCTCCACCTCGCCCGCGACCTTGAGCAACCGGCGGTCGTGATAACGCGGTGCTACCAGCGAGACCCCGACCGGCATGCCATGCGCACCGCGCGCGAGCGGGAGGTTCACGACCGGCGCGTGGAGCAGCGTCCAAGGCTGGTTGAACCTGGGCTCACCGGGCCCGCGCCCCAGCGGGGCGATCCCGGGAGCGCTGGGCGCCAGCACCGCGTCAAGCCCGGCAATCGCCTTCTCGAAGGCAATCCGCGCCATCGCGGCACGGTCGTGCGCCTCGACCAGCCGCGCATCGCTGTACTGCTGCATCGAATCGACGCGCAGGTGGAAATCGGCGTGGAGCAGTTCGGGCTGAGACCAGGCAAGGTTGAGGAAGGCCGCCGCGCCCTCGCGAAACAGGATCACGCGGTGGTCATCGTTGAGCTGCGCGAATTCGGGCAATTCGTCGATGGCGACCATCTCGATCCCGGCCCGCGCCATGGCAGCGACGACGCCATCAATCGCTTCCTTGCCGTCGGCCGAGACTTCGTCCCACCAGGGCGTGCGGTAGTAACCGATGCGCAAGATATCGCCGACGCTGTCGGTAGCGGCTTCCGCGATATCGAACACCTCACACAGTAGGTCGAGCTCTGCCAGTGAGCGCGCGTACCATCCCACAGTGTCGAGGCTGTTGGCGTAGAACTTGACGCCCTCGCGGCTGACCAGCCCCCAGCTCGGCTTGAAGCCGTGGATACCGCAGAAACTGGCCGGACGGATCGTCGAGCCGCCGGTCTGGGTCGCGAGTGCGAACGGCACATGCCCGTCGGCCACCGCCGCAGCCGAACCGGCCGAAGAGCCGCCCGGCGTGCGCGCGAGGTCATGGGGATTGGCGCTGGCCGCGTTGCGCCCGGCAGCGGCGAATTCGGTAGTGTCGGTCTTGCCCAGAATTACCGCGCCCGCAGCGCGCAAGGTTTCAACGCAAGGCGCATCGGCGCTCGCGACCTGTCCGGTGAAGAGCGGCGAATTGTACGTGAGCGGCATCCCGGAAACGCCGATCACGTCCTTGACCCCGATAGAGAGTCCGTGAAGCGGACCGCGCGCGCCCTCGATCGCATCGAGTTCGCGCGCTCGTTGCAGTGCTCCTTCTCCGTCCACGTGGAGCCAGGCGCGCACCTCACCGTCACGCTTGGCGATGCGGCGCAGTGCTTGTTCCACAGCCATGGTGGCAGGCTTGGGATGATCTTGGTGTGTCATTGCTTCTCCGGACCCGTTCCGACGGTTTACTGCCGATTATTTCAAGCGGACTTGCACGATTCGCCATGCCTGACGATCCGCCCTGCGAAAGGCAGTGTGAATTGGCCATTGGCATATGTAAAGCATTACACTACGCTCTTGGCAATGAGCCCATCGCCCCCGACCATCGCCGCCCCATCCCGCGCAGCCGCGCCTTCCATTGCCTCGGCGCTGGCCACGACGACGACCATCCAGATTCTCTCGACCGCGACGGCTCTGGCGATGACCGGCATCGCGCCGCTGGTCGCCACCGACTTCGGGCTCGCCCCGCACTACGTCGGCTACCAGATCAGCCTGATCTACGCCGCCGGCATGCTGGCCAGCGCCAGTGCCGGTACGCTGATCCAGCGCCGTGGCCCGGTTCGTATCGAGCAGCTTGCGCTGTTTTGCTTCGGTTTCGCGCTTGTCCTGCTGGCGAGCGCGAACGTGTGGATGGCGCTCGCGGCATCCCTGATGATCGGGATCGGCTATGGCGTCCAGAACCCCGCCAGCGCGCAGATCCTCGGCGCGGTCACCCCGCCCGAGCGCCGCTCGCTGATCTTCTCGATCAAGCAGGCAGGCGTGCCGATCGGCGCGATCATCGCCAGCATGCTCTTTCCCGCGCTCGCCCCACTGATCGGCTGGCAGGCAACCCTCGCACTGACCGCACTGCCCTGCCTTGCGATGATCGGCGTGCTTCAGGCGAAAGGCGGCCAGCCGATTGGCTGGAGACCGGCGCGAGGCAAGCTGTGGCGCAATTTTGTCTACGAGCAGAAGCTGGTCTGGGGCAGCGCACCGATACGGGTGCTGGCCCTGTTGGGACTGCTCTATTCCTCGATCCAGCTCTCGCTCTCGGCCTTTGCCGTCACGATGCTGGTCGAACACGGCTGGACGCTGGTCGGGGCCGGTGCCGTCGCCGGTGCTACGCAGGCCTGCGGTGTCTTCGGACGCGTGTCGTGGGGTGCGCTGGCCGACCGCTTCGGAGGCTTCGCCATGCTCGCGGTGATCGGTGCGGTCTCGATGGGCTGCATGATTGCGCTGTGGCAGCTCGATGCCCTGCCCGCCGCCGTTCAGATCGCGGTGCTGTGCGTTTTCGGGTTCTGCATGAGCGGCTGGAACGGTGTCGTCCTCGCCGAATGCACGCACCATTGCGCCCCCGAAGATGCGGGACGGGTCGTTGGTGGTGCGCTGGTTTACACTTTCCTCGGGGTCATGATCGGCCCCGCCGGGCTTGCCCTGATCTACGAGGCCTGCGGGGACTACGGCACCAGCTTCCTGCTGGTAAGCTGGATTTCAGGGCTAGGCGCGCTGGTCGCGGCAAAGGCGGCCTTCGACGCACGCCGGGCCTGAGGCCTCTGCGCTTACTCCCGAACAACAAGGGCCGACCTCATCCGCGACGAGGCCGGCCCTTGTGTCGTCGGCGCAAGCCGAGAGCGCGTTACACGATCTTGCAGGCTTCCTCGAAGGGCAGGCGCGGCAGGCGCTCGAAGGGCTCGTCGATGCCGTGGCCCAGCGTGCAGATGAAGTTGGTGCGCAGCTGCGTGCCAGCGAAGAATTCCGCATCCACCGCTGCGGCATCGAAGCCCGACATCGGGCCGCAGTCGAGGCCGAGAGCACGTGCAGCAAGCATCAGGTACGCGCCCTGAAGGCTCGAATTGCGCATCGCCGTCTCGTCGCGCACCGCCGGATCGGAGAACCAGTACTTGGCGGTGTCGTTGTGCGGGAACAGGAACGGCATCTGCTCTGCAAAAGCCATGTCGTGCGCGATGATCACGATCGCGGGCGCATCCATGCTCTTGTCGGCATTGGTCTTGCTCATCAGCGGAGCGATGCGGGCCTTGCCCTCGTCGCTGGTGATGAACACGAAGCGCGCCGGGCTGACGTTGGCCGAAGTCGGCCCCATCTTGAGCACGTCGTAGAGTTCGCGCCAGGTGCTCTCGGGCAGGGTTTCCTTGCGCCACGCGTTGCGCGAACGCGCATCGAGGAAGAGCTGGCGCAGCGCCGCGTCACTGAGTTTCTCGGTCATCGTCGTTCCTGTCGTTTCGGTCGCACCCGCGGCGGTCTTCCGGAATGCGAGAAAAAAGAGCCGGCCACGCGCCTCGTCGAGGCAACGTGACCGGCAGCATGTAAGATGGTCCGGGGACAGCGAACCATCAGGGTGAGAAGGTTATCAGGCGCTGATGAGACGATCCGCGCGGCACTTCATCAGCGGCTGGATCTTCTGGCCGTAATCGTCGAGGCCCTTAACGAAGTCGTCGAAGGTGAGCATGATGCCCTTGGTACCCGGGATCGAGGCAGCCTCGTCTAGCAGCTTGGCGACGGTCTCGTAGGAACCGACGAAAGTGCCAAGGTTCATGTTCACCGCGCCCTCGGGCAGGTTGATGTGACGCGCGGTCGAGCCATCGCCTGCGGTCTTGTCGGCGCTGCCCTGCACGCCCATCCACGCCAGTGCATCGACGTCGGCGCCTTCCTTGTAGCTCTCCCACTTGGCCATCGCGGCCTCGTCGGTCTCGTCGGCGATCACCATGCACAGGATGTAGGCACCCACGTCGCGGCCGGTCTTCTCGGCGGCTGCGACGAGGCGCTCCACCTGCGGGCGGTGCTGGGTCGGCTGGTTGATGCCGCCCGCGGTGATGAAGTTGTAGTCACCGTAGGTCGACACGAACTCCATGCCGCGGTCCGACTGGCCGGCACCGACGATCTCGATCTTGCCTTCGGGGCTGGGCAGGAGGCGGCAGTCTTCCATCTGGAAGTGCTCGCCCTTGAAGTCGCTCTTGCCCTCGTCCCACAGGTCCTTCATGACCTGCACGTATTCGCTCGCGTAATCATAGCGATAGCCGAAGTAGGCATCGCCCGGCCACATGTTCATCTGGTCGTATTCGCCCTTGGCCCAGCCGGTGACGATGTTGACGCCGAAGCGGCCCGGAGCGACCGAGTCGATGGTCGTCGCCATGCGCGCGACCAGTGCGGGCGGCAGGGTCAGGATCGCAGTCGAGGCGAAGAGCTTGATCTTGCTGGTGCAGGCGGCGAGCGCCGACATCAGCGTGAAGCTCTCGAGGTTGTAGTCCCAGAACTCGGTCTTGCCGCCAAAGCCGCGCAGCTTGATCATCGAGAGCGCGAAGTCGAGGCCGTAGCCCTCGGCCGCCTGGACGAGCTGCTTGTTGAGCGCGAAGCTGGGCTTGTACTGCGGCGAATTCGCCGAGATCAGCCAGCCGTTGTTACCGATGGGAATGAAAAGGCCGATATCCATGGAGCTCTCCAGGTAGACTTAGGGTTGGGAGTGAGAGTGCGATTTCGCGATGCGATCGATCCAGCCTAGGGCTGTCTCGAAGGCGTGTCCGGCATTGAGCAGGCTCTGCTCGGATTGCGGAGGTCCGACCAGCTGCAGCGCCAGCGGCAACCCGCGCTCGTCCATGCCCATGGGGGTCACGAGCGCCGGGAAACCGAGCATCGAAATTGTGCGGGTCAGTGCCGAGACCTCGCCGACCATCGCCTGCATTTCCTCGCCGCCGGTCGCATCGACCTCGTGGGCCCAGGGCACCGGCATGCGGGTTGCCGGGGTAAGCAGAAGGTCGACTTGGGCGAAAGGACCGGCCAGCATGTCGCTGCGGGCCTTCTCGCGCAGGCCGAGCGCGGCCTCATAGCCGTCGGTCCCGACGGCTGCGCCGGCGAGGAGGCGGTTGCGGACCTGCTCGCCGAAATCGTGCGAACGCTCGGCAAGATGGGACGCGTGAAAGCTGGCAGCCTCGGGCGACCATACATTGCCCGCGATCTGCGGATAACCGCTCTGGTCGGGGAGATCTACCGCAACGACCTGCGCGCCAAGCGCGGCGAAGGCTTCCTGCGCTGCCGTGAAGGCCGCCTCCACGCGCGGATCGAGCCCCTCGATGAAGTAGCTGGTCGGCACGCCGATGCGCACCCCGTCGAGCACGGCGCCAAGACCGCTCTCATAGTCGGTTCCATCAGCAGCCAGAACGCTCATCAGCCGGGCCAGTGCACGACTGGAGGTCGCCAGCGGTCCCGCTGTGTCCAGCGTGTGCGAGAGCGGCATCATGCCCTCGAGCGGCAGCAGGCCATTGGTCGGCTTGAGCCCGGCCACACCGCAGAAAGCCGCAGGCAAACGCACCGAACCGCCCGTATCGGAGCCCAGCGCGGCAGTGACGATACGCGCCCCGACGGCGGCACCCGAACCGGAGGAAGACCCTCCCGAGATCGCCTCGGCAAGCAGCGGATTGCGGCAGCGACCCAGATGCGCGTTGTGCCCGGTCGGTCCCATCGCGAACTCGGCCATGTGCAGGCGGCCGATGGTGATCGCGCCAGCAGCCTCAAGCCGGTCCACCAGCGGGGAAGCGCCTTGGGGATAGTGGCCCTTCCAGATCCTCGATCCAGCCTCGGTCGGCTTGCCGGGACGGTAGAACATGTCCTTGTGCGCCATCGGCACGCCGTGGAGAGGCCCGCGCAGGCGCCCTTGCGCCGCCTCGGCATCGCAGGCACGCGCCTGCTCGAGCGCATCCTCGGCCTCGAGGGCTACCACGGCATTGACATCGGCGCGGGCAGCCGCCTGTGCGAGTGCCGCACTGACAGCCTCGAGCGCGCTCAGCTCGCCCGCGGCAATGGCCTCGGCGATCTCGCACATGTCCATGGAGAGAATGGCACTATGTTCCACGTAAACGGGGCTCCGGCTGGCTGGTGTGGTGCGTGAAGCCGCTTCCCCGCCGCTGCGTGCAGCGGGGAAGCGGTGTCCGAATAGCCGGCCGCCCAGGAGGAGGAGAGAGCGGAACGCCCGGCCACTTGGAAAGTGTAATCTCCCGCGATCATCGTTGCCCCGTCAAAGGGCCCGGACACAGAATCTCACCAAGGAAAAAGCCCTTGCTCAATCGCTGTGCCAGTGGTCGAACGCCGTTGCCCGACCCAAATGATCATCGTTTTCATTACAATGACCGATTCGCGCAGGAATGCAAGACGGCAAAGTTCCGGGACTTGAAAATTTATCTCAAGGCATTGTTATAAAGGTATTTTATCGCACATTGATCGCGACTGGGCCGCCGGGGCGGATCGAAATGAACCGTGCTGAGAGCGCTGCGCCGTGCATCCTGGATACGCAGCGTAATGCAGTGCGATCAGCCCTGTTCGTCGGCTCGCGCCAGCGGGATGCTTACCAGGGCATCGAGCCCGGCGGGTGCGCCCTCACCCTCGTCCGCAACCGGAGCGAGCTCGAGGCCGACGCCATTGGCCAAGGCGATGTCGCGCGCGATGGCGAGACCGAGACCGAAGCCGGGCGTTTGCGCGTCGAAACGGGTTCCGACCTCGAAGGCCTGCCCGATCTGTTCGCGCGTCAGGCCCGGACCATCGTCGCGGATGCGCACGGTGAGCGAACCGGCATCGCGCGCCAGCATCACGCGCACTTCCTCGCGGCTCCACTTGGCCGCATTGTCGAGCAGGATCGAGAGCAGTTCGGACAAGTCCACCGGGTCGATACGCAGGATCGCTTCTTCGCAGCCTCCGGCCTCGAACACGAAGTGCCGTTCGCGGTGAAGCCGCTGCAGCGCGGAGAGGACCGGCCCCAGCACCTCTCCGGGGGTGCTGAAGGCTCCCGGTCCGGCCCCACTCGCGGCAGCCCTTGCCCGGGCCAGACGATACTCGACCTGCTGCACCATCGTCCCGCTCTGGCTCAGCAGCACCTTCGCCGTCGCCTCGGTGCGCGGATCAAGCGCCAGCCGCTCGGCCTCGTCGGTGATCACAGACAGCGGGGTGCGCAGGGCATGGGCGAGATTGCCCGCCTCGACCCGCGCCTCCTCGACGACCTTGCGATTGTGCTCGATGAACACGTTGAGGTCCTCGACCAGCGGCGCGATCTCTTCGGGATAGCGGCCTTCGAGCCGCGCCGCGCGACCGCTGCGCAGGCGCGCCGTCGCCACGGCCAGACGGTCGAGCGGACGCATTCCGAACGAAACCGCAACCAGTCCGGTCGAGAGCAAAGCAAGCGCGAGCAACGTCAGCCAGACCGTCAGCTCGCGGGTGAAACTCGCGATGATCTCGTCAAGCAACCTGACATCGGTGGCGATCACGAAGTGAACCGGTTTGCCCCTGGGGCCCTCGCGCAGCATGCCATAGGTGATGGTCGGACCGCTCGGCCCGTTCTCGACCAGATGGCGAATGGTGCTGGCATGGGCCACCGAAGGATCGAGATGACCGCGCGTCATCGAGGGCGACCGCAGTGTCTCCTGCCCTGCAGCACTCACCTGCCAGTAGAACCCCGACATCGGCTCGAGAAAGCGTGGGTCAGACAAGGGGCGGTCCATACGCAGGGTGCCGCCGGGGCCGATCTCGACCAGACGGGCCAGTTCCTTGACGTGGACCTGCAGTTCATCGTGGTACTGCGCCTCCACGTGCTTTGCGAAAAGCCGGGTTGCCGAATACCAGATCCCGGCGATGCCCAGTCCGGTCCACAAGAGCACCGCGGCAAGGATACGCAGGCGCAGCGAATTCCAGCCGAACCGGCGGCTTCGGCTTCGCCCGCGCGGCTGGGCCAGACGCGCTTTCACCTTGCCGCCGGCAGACACCTGCCGGCCTTGCGCAGCCGTTTCGGCTGACGTTTCGAAGGGCGCGTTCATGACCCGAACCTGTAGCCCAATCCGCGCAGCGTGCGAATGCGCGTCTTGCCGATCTTGCGCCTGAGCCGCGAGACCAGCACCTCGACCGCGTTGTGATCGCGCTCGCAGTCCAGATCGTAGAGATGTTCGACGATGTCGGCCTGCGAGAGCACTTGCCCAGGGTGATGCATGAACACGTTGAGCAGCCTGAACTCCTGGCGCGACAAGGCCAGCGCCTCGCCATCGCACTCGACCTCGCGCGAAAGCGGGTCGAGCCTGATCCCGGCCTCCTCGATCCCCGGCTCGCGCTGCCCCGACTGGCGGCGCAGCAAGGCATGGATGCGCGCAAGGAGTTCCTCGAAGCGCACCGGCTTGACCACGAAATCGTCGGCACCGGCGTTGAGTCCTGCGACCTTGTCCTGCCAGGTATCGCGTGCGGTGAGGATCAGGATCGGGCAGGCAACACGCCTGTCGCGCCAGTAGCGCAGCAAGTCCATGCCGCTGCCGTCGGGTAGCCCGAGATCGAGGATCACAGCGGCGAGCTTGTCCATGTCGGGCCAGGCCTCGGCATCCGCGCGGCAGCGCGCAAGATCGACCGCAAACCCGTGCGAGCGCATCCTGTCCGACAGGCGAAGCGCCAGCTGCTCGTCATCCTCGACCAGAAGGACCCGCACCAGGCCGCCCCCTTCGCACTTTGCCGGTCATGGCCGCGGCCATACCTGCGCTTCACCGGGCCGGGCACCTCATGCACCGCGACCACAAGCCCCGCAGCGCGACAGGCGAACGCGTGTGCGTGCACCAGCCCACCTGTCCGGGATCCTTGTCTGAAACTGACAATGCCAGCCCATTCTGACAAGCTCCTGTCAGGTTCGCCTGCGATGCCCTGTGTTCATGGACAGGAAGATTCTCCTTGGCGCCGCTGCCGCCATCGCCGTGATCGCAGGTCTGGGCTACACGTTTTACGGCAAGCCCGATCCCGCCTCTACACCGCAGGCCGAGCAGGCCCCTGCCGGCACTCCCGGCAAGCTCGATGCGGCACAGGTCAAAGCGCTGGGCATTCGGCTCGAAGCGGCCAAGGCGGCCAGCGATGTTCCTCTCGCCTCGGTTCCGGCCACGGTTTCCTTGCCGCCCGATGCGCGCGTCGCGGTTGCCGCCCCCTTCGCTGGCATCGCAGTGCGCGTCTTCGTCGTCGAGGGGCAAGAGGTCGCCAAGGGACAGGTGCTCGCGCAGGTTCGCGCCGCCGATCCGGTCCAGTTCGGCGGCGACCTCGCACGCGCTCGCGCCGACCTCGAAGTCGACAAGGCGCGGGCCGAGCGCCTCGAAACGCTTGCACGCGAGGGCGTCGTTGCCGGAGCCCGCGCCGACGAGGCGCGCGCCGCGTTGCGTCGGACCGAAGCGACAGTGGCGGAAAACCGGCGCCTGCTTGCACTGGCCGGTGCGTCGGGCGACGGCTCGGGCACCTTGCGGGCACCAATCGCAGGCCGGGTCGCGAAGGTCGCGATCGAGGCCGGCAGTCCGGTCGGCAACGAAATCGCCCCCTTCCTCGTCGAGAACGCCGCGAGACTGACGCTCGACCTCCAATTGCCCGAACGGCTTGCCGGCCTCGCCCGTCCGGGCATGGCCATTTCGGTGCACGTGCCCGGAAACGCCGAGCCGGTGCGCGGTAGCCTCGTCTCGGTGGGCGCCTCGCTCGATCCAGCAACCCGCTCGATAGCCGCGCGCGCCCAGCTGTCCAACGCAGCGATGCCCGGTTCGGGGCTGGTTCCCGGACAAAGCGTCACCGCGGTGATTGCCGCGCCTGCAGGAAGCGGCAAGAGCGGCGTGTCGGTCCCCGCCACGGCACTGACCCGCATCGACAGACAGGACACCGTCTTCGTTCGGCAAGGCTCTGGAAAAGAACTGCAGTTCGTGCCGCGCCAGGTCACCATCGTCGGCGAGGCCGCCGGACGCACCATCCTCTCGGCCGGTATCGAACCGGGCGAGGCGGTCGTGGTGAGCGGCGTCGCCGAACTCAAGTCCGCTCTCGGCGGAGCCTGAGATCATGCTGCGCAAGCTTGTCGAACGCGCTCTCACGATGCGCCTCGCGGTGCTGGGCCTGGCCGTGGTGCTTGCCGGGCTCGGCGCATGGTCGTTCATGCGGCTGCCGATCGATGCCTTTCCCGACATTTCCTCCACGCAGGTCAAGATCATCCTCAAGGCTCCGGGCATGACGCCCGAGGAAGTCGAGACCCGGGTCATCGCCCCGATCGAAATGGAAATGCTCGGCATCCCCGACCAGAGCGTACTGCGCTCGGTCGCCAAGTACGCAATCGCAGACGTGACCATCGACTTTGCCGACGGCACGGACATCTACTGGGCGCGCAGCCAGGTCGCAGAACGGCTCAACGGCGTCATGGCCGACCTGCCCGAAAATGTGAGCGGCGGCATGGCGCCGATCTCCACCCCGCTCTCGGACATGTACATGTTCACCGTCGAGGGCCCGCAGGACCTGATGGAGAAACGCCGGGCGCTCGACTGGATCATCCGTCCAGCACTGCGCACGGTTCCGGGCGTTGCCGACGTCAACGCGCTGGGCGGGCGGGTCGAGACCTTCGAGGTCGCCCCCGAGCCGGGCGCGCTGGCCGCCGCCGGGCTCGCCGTTTCCGACCTCGCAAGCGCGATCGAGGCTTCCAACCGTAACGACGGCGCTGGCCGCCTCGCCAGCGGCGAAGAATCGCTGATCGTGCGAGCAACCGGGGCGATCCGCACGCTCGACGATCTCGCTGCCGTGGTCGTGAAGACACAAGACGGTCACGTCGTGCGCGTGGGTGACGTGGCGAAGGTTCGCACCGGCTCGCTGACCCGCTACGGCGCGGTCACCAAGAACGGCAAGGGCGAGGCCGTCGAGGGACTGGTCATCGGCCTGCGCGGCGCGGACGCTGCCAAGGTCGTCGAAGGCGTCAAGACGCGGCTCGACGAGCTTCAGGCAAGCTTGCCCGAGGGCATGACGGTCCATGTCTTCTATGATCGCTCCGACCTGATCGAACGCGCCGTGGGCACCGTGGAGAAGGCCCTGCTCGAAGCGACCTTGCTGGTCGTCGTACTGCTGCTGCTGTTCCTGGGCGACGTGCGCGCCTCGGTGATCGTGGCGCTGGCCTTGCCGATGTCGGCGCTGCTGACCTTCATCTTCATGCAGGGCATCGGCCTGACCGCCAACCTCATGAGTCTGGGCGGACTGGCGATCGCGGTCGGCATGCTAGTCGACGGCGCGGTGGTGGTGGTCGAGAACGTGGTCGAACGGCTGTCCGATCCGCGCCATGCACACGAGAGCAAACTGCACACGGTCTTCGTCGCCGCTGCCGAAGTGGCCAAGCCGGTCACCTCGGGCATGGCGATCATCGCGCTGGTCTTCCTGCCCCTGCTGACGCTGCAAGGTCTGGAGGGCAAGCTCTTTGCTCCTGTCGCCCTGACCATCGTGCTCGCCCTCCTCTCGGCGCTGCTGCTCTCGCTGACGCTGATCCCGGTGCTCGCCTTCTTCGTGCTGCGGCGCAGTGCCAAGGCCGCGAGCGACAGCGCTGGCAATGAACCCGAAGGCTCCGGCCAGGCAGGCCACGAGCACCACGAACCCTGGCTCATGCGCCAGCTTTCGCCGCGCTACCATGCCATGCTCGCGGGCGCCTTCACGCGGCGCAAGACGGTCTATGCCCTCGCCGGAATTTCTCTGATCCTCACCGGTTTTGCCTATTCGGTGACCGGCAAGACCTTCCTGCCGACGATGGACGAGGGCTCGGTCATCGTCCAGCTCACCAAGCTGCCCTCGATCTCGCTCGAGCACTCGGTGGCGGGCGACATGAAGGTCCAGCGCGCGATTCTGGAACAGGTACCGGAGGTCACCCAGGTGATCGCCCGCGTCGGTTCGGACGAGCTCGGGCTCGACCCGATGAGCCCCAACGAGACCGACAGCTTCCTCGTGCTCAAGCCGCGCGACGAGTGGCGCGTGCCCGACAAGGAATGGCTGCTTGGCGAACTGCGCAAGGCACTGGTCGACCTGCCCGGGATCGAGCCCAGCTTCACTCAGCCGATCGACATGCGCATCTCCGAGATGCTGACCGGCGCGCGCGGCGATCTGGCAATCAAGATCTTCGGCCCCGACCTCGACGAACTCTCGCGCATCGCCGGTCAGATCCAGCAGCGGCTCGAAGCGATCCGCGGCACCAGCGAGGCGATGACCATGGCCAACGATACGGTCGACTACCTCCAGTTCGACATCGACCGCGTCGCTGCGGGCCGTGCCGGGATGCCGATCTCGGACCTGCAGGACGCGATGCGCGCGCAAATCGAGGGTCTCCATGCCGGGGTCGTGGCCGAGGGCGTGCGCCGCGTGCCGATCGTGATCCGCGGCGACGATCAGACGCTGACCGCACAGAATTTCGCCGACCGCCTCTATCGTGCACCCGGCGGCCAGCTGGTGCGCGCAGGCGACGTTGCCAGGGTCGAGCGCACGGAAGGGCCGGTCAAGCTGGAGCACGAAAACGGCTCGCGCTTCGCCATGGTCCAGGCCTTCGTCTCGGGCCGCGACCTGGTCGGCTACGTCGAACAGGCCAAGGCCGACGTCGCCGCCAACGTGCCGCTGCCTGCCGGCTATCGCATCGTGTGGGGTGGCCAGTTCGAGAACCAGCAACGTGCCTCGGCCCGCCTGATGGTGGTCTTGCCGATCTCGCTCGCGATGATCTTCGTCGTGCTCTACGCGACGCTGGGTTCAATGCGCGCTTCGCTGCTGATCATCGGCATGATCCCCTTCGCGCTGGTCGGCGGCATGATCTCACTGGCGCTATCGGGCGAATACCTCTCGGTCCCCGCCTCGGTCGGGTTCATCGCCCTGCTCGGCATCGCCGTGCTGAACGGACTGGTAATGGTGACCTATTTCAGACAGTTGCGCGAAGAAGGTGCAGCCTTGTCCGATGCGGTGCGACGCGGTGCCGAACGCCGCCTGCGCCCGGTGCTGATGACCGCGACGATTGCCGCTTTCGGTCTCGTCCCACTGCTGTTCGCCTCGGGACCGGGATCGGAAATCCAGAAGCCACTCGCCATCGTGGTGATCGGCGGGCTCGTTTCCTCGACCCTGCTGACCCTGTTCCTGCTCCCCCTTCTCTACGAGCGCTTTGGCGAAAATGCCGCCGAGCGCGCAGCGGGAGAACGCCGCGAGAACCGCGATGCCCTGACTGCAGGAGACAGCACCGATGTCTGATCCGCGCCAGCCGCTTGGCATGGCCAGCCGTGCCCGGGTCTTTGCCCTTCTCCTCACGTGCGCGCCCGTCCTTTTGTCCACGAGCGCCCCGGCCCAGCAGATCGCCCCGCTTGTCCCGGCAGGCGAGCCGGCTGTCATTGACGATCCGAGCGGTGCGGGGCCGGTCGCGATCAGCGATGCCATGGGCCTGCCCGATGCAGCGCGCGTCATCGCCGCGCTCGACACGCACCCAGGCGTGCTGGCCGCCCATGCGCGTACAGATGCCGCGCGCGCGCAGGCACGCGCCCTTGCCCGCGGCCCGCACGAGATCACCGTAAACGGCATCTATTCGCGCCGCACGGTCGACTTCGATGGCACGTACGACGAATTCGACGGACAAGTGACCCGCGCCTTTCGCCTGCCCGGCAAGACCCGGCTCGACAAGGAGATCGGCAAGTACGGCGTCCTCGCCGCAAGCAACGGCGCAGAAGACGTGCGCCACCAGACCGCCCTGCTGCTTGCCGAGACCTGGTGGGACTGGCTCGCAGCAGGCGCGCAGGCGCGCATCGATCGCAAGGCCGTGACGACATACGAACGCCTGCTCGCCACAGTGCAACGCCGTGTCGAGCTACGCGATGCCGCGAGGCTGGAGGCCGACCAGGCAGAAGCCATGCTTGAAGCCACCCGTCTCGCGGCTCAGCGCTCGGCCGGACAGGAAGCTCTCGCGCGCGAGGTCCTGCTGGCCCAGTTCCCCGGCCTGCTCTCGCCCGACGCACGGCCTCCCGAAGTACCCGTCCCCGACTACGCCCCCGAAACCGTTGCCCGCATGGGCCAGCTCGTAGTCGAACGCAGCCACGAGATCGCCGCTGCCGATGCCACCGCATTGCAAGCCGACGCCAGTGCCAGCCGCGCCGATGCCGAGCGCATCGCCGACCCGACGCTGGGACTGCGCCTGTTCTCCGAGCGCAGCGGACAGGAGACCGGCGCCGGGGTTACCTTCTCGATGCCGCTGGGCGGTGGCCACCGCAAGGCGCTTGCGGAACAGGCGCAGGCACAAGCCAGCGCGGCGATGGCGCAAGTGACCGCGACCCGCTTCGAGGTCGATGCCCGCGCCCGCTCGGACATGACCGGGGCGCGATACGCCTTCACCGCCTGGCAGCGCGCCCGGCGCGGACTTGAAGCCCAGGTCTCCGCACTGGAGAAACTGCGGCTGGGCTACAGGGCCGGCGAGATCGACCTTGGTGACGAGCTGGTCGGCGAACGGCAGGTACTCGAAGCGCTGCACGCCGAGGCCGAAGCGCGCAGCGAGGCATTGCGTGCCCTCACCCGGCTGCGCATCGACTCGCACTCGATCTGGGCAGCCGAGGGGGATGAGGACTAGGCGCCCCATTCTCCCCCGCGCCGGATCATGCGCAATCTTGCAGCTGGACCATGGGAGCGCTTTGCACGGGACCGACCCGGGAGACCGCAGAATTCGGGCCTGTCCGCGCAATTGCACTTACGACACCCACCAATCTTGGCCGATGCAACGGTGCATCGCGCGCGCCAAAAACCCGCAAGTGCCCCCGACTTGGACCCCCCGGACCTTGCAAAACTGGATGTTTTGCGCTCCTGCCCGGAAGGCAGAAATGCTACGTATCAGGGAACAGCGCGGATAATCCGCCATGAACGCAGACACTGCACATGATGCGCGATCCGGCCAGTTGCGGCCGCGGTCCGACCAAGGGGGGTCCACAGTTGAAGAAGTCACTTTCCAGCCGCACGCTTGCGAGCACTGCCGCTCTCGCCATCGCCATGACCGCCACGCTCTCGGGCACCGCGCACGCACAGGCCGCAGGCGCTGAAGACATCGTCGTCACGACCCAGCGCAACAACGAGACACAAGTACTGGGCAGCGGCTCGCTGGGCGCGCTGGGCGTGCAGGACGCCATGGACACGCCCTTCGCGGTAAAGTCCTATTCCGAAGCGCTGATCCTCAACCAGCAGCCCTATACGCTGGGACAGGTGCTCGAAAACGACCCCTCGGTGCGCTCGAGCCTGGGCTACGGCAACGCCTCCGAGACCTTCGTGATCCGCGGCTTCCCGCTCTACGGCGAGGACATCGCGATCGATGGCCTCTTCGGCATCACCCCGCGCCAGCTCGTCTCGCCCGAGCTTTACGACCAGGTGCAGATCCTCAACGGCGCCAGCTCGTTCCTGTTCGGTGCGGCGCCGGGCGGTTCGGCGCTGGGCGGGACCGTCAACCTGATGCCCAAGCGCGCCAAGGCCGTGCCTACCACGCGCGTCACCGCAAACTACCTGTCGGGCAGCAATTTCGGTGGCTCTTTCGACGTTGGTCGTCGCTTCGGCAGCGACGGTGCGCTTGGCGTCAGGGTCAATGGTGCGGGCCGCTGGGGTGACGTCGCCATCAATGACGAATACCGCGGCAACACGGTTCTGGGCCTCGGCCTCGACTACACCACCGGAGCGCTGCGCCTCTCGCTCGACCTCGCCTACCAGCGGGTCAAGGTGAGCCACATGCGTCCGATGGTCCAGTTGGTGGGCGTGACCGAAGTGCCCGATGCGCCCGACTCCGACCTCAACTACGGACAGGCCTGGAACTACACCACGCTTCGCGACATCTACGGCATCGCCAAGATCGAGTACGACGTGGCCGAAGACTTCACCCTCTACGCCTCGGCTGGCGCACGCGACAGCGCCGAGCGCGGCAAGTACCAGGGCTTCAACGTCACCGATGCCGAGACCGGCGATGCCTACGTCACCGGCTCGCAGATCCCGCGCAACGACAACAACGAGGCCGCGCAGGCAGGTCTTCGCGGCAAGTTCGTCACCGGCCCGCTCACGCACCAGCTCAACCTCGGCGCCTCGCACCTGCGCCAGGTCAATCGCAACGCCTATGGCTTCGGCTCATTCGCCGGCGCCCCCAGCAACCTCTACGATCCGGTACAGGTCCCCGACTTCGCCTACGATGCCTTCACTGGCGGTGACATCGAGGATCCCTTCGCGATGAGCAAGATCCGCCAGAGCAGCCTGTTCGCCTCGGACCAGATCGGCCTGTTCGACGACAAGGTCCAGCTGATCGCGGGTCTGCGCCACCAGAACATCGAGATCCGCTCGTTCTGTGGCGGCTCGGTATTCGGCGGTTTCCCGCTCGACAGCTGCACGCCGGGCGAACAGACCGACAAGTACGACGAGAGCGCGACCACCCCGGTCTTCGGCCTGGTGCTGCGCCCGAACGAACACGTCTCGGTCTATGCCAACCGCATCGAGGCACTGCTGCAGGGGCCGCAGGCTCCCTCGGGCACGATCAACTCGGGCGAGATTTTCGCACCCTTCGCTGCCGTGCAGTACGAGATCGGCGGCAAGCTCCAGTACGAAAACTGGATGGCCTCGATCGCCTTCTACCAGACCGATCGCCCGCAGAGCTTCACCATCACCCAGGACGATGGCTCGACCCTGTTCACGCTCGATGGCAAGCAGCGCAACAAGGGCATGGAAGTCACCTTCAACGGTGAACCCGTCGACGGGCTGCGCCTGATCGCGGGCTTCGCGGTCAGCGATGCCAAGCAGAAGCGCACGCAGGGCGGCATCTACGACGGGCTGCGCGCGATCGGCGTGCCGACCTATACCGCCAACGCCAACGTCGAATGGGACCTCGCCTTCGTCCCGGGCATGACGCTCACCGGGCGTGTGATGCAGACCGGCAAGCAGTACGTCGATCAGGCAAACGACCTCAAGGTCAAGGACTGGACCCGCTTCGACCTTGGCGCGCGCTACGTCATGGCGGTGAACGAGACCCCGGTGACGCTGCGCGCCGGCATCGATAACGTCGCTGACAAGCGCTACTGGTCCTCGGCTCTTGGCGGCTACCTCGTCCAGGGCCTGCCACGCACATTCAAGGCCTCGGTCACCGTCGAGTACTGAGCAGGACATACCGAAGGGGCGCGAGGGACCTGGCTCCCGAGCGCCCCCGTTTCGCCGGCAAGCTTTCGGGTCGCAGCGACTTTCCGGCATCGGGCACGAGCCATCCCGGCCTCGTGCCCGGGTCATTATGAACGCAAGAAGAAGCGTGGAGCACGCCATGGACAAGACCGCCATCGATCCGGACATCGCCACCTTCATCGCAACGATGCAGCAGGACTGGGAACGCCACCCGCCCTTCGCGAGCCTTTCCTTCGACGAAGCCCGCGCTGCAGCCGAAGATGTACGCGCACGCTGGCGTGAGGGCGGGCCGGTCATGGCCGAAACCCGGGACCTGAGCGTCGAGACCGCTTGCGGGCCGCTGCCGGTGCGCATTCATTATCCAGTTGATGCCGACCAGCTGACGGTCATGGTCTATCTTCACGGCGGCGGCTTCACGCTGTTCAGCATCGAGACCCACGACCGGCTGATGCGCGAATACGCGGCAGCGACCGGCTGCGCCGTCATCGGCGTCGACTACCCCCTGTCGCCCGAGACCAAATTCCCGGTCGCGCTCGATCGCATCGCCGCTCTCGTGGCAGCGCTGCCGGACCATGCCGCGCAATGGAACATCGATGCAGCGCGCGTGGTGCTTGCCGGGGATTCGGCGGGTGCGAACCTTGCGGTCGCGACCTGCTTCAAGCTGCGCGAGGCGCTGGGCGAAATTCCTGTCGCGGCGCTCCTGCTGAACTACGGCGCTTTCGCGCATGGCACTTCCGATCAGGCGGAAAGCCGTTACGGCGGAGCGGATTCCATTCTCAACGCTGAGGAAATGGACTTCTACTGGGCCAACTACCTCACCAGCCCCGCAGACTACGCCGATCCTTTCGCCTGCCCGCTGCTGGGCGACATGACCGGCTTGCCCCCGGCGATCCTGATCGTGCCCGAACTCGACATCCTCTCCGAGCAGAGCAGCGCCATCGCCGCGAAGATGCACGAGGCAGGCTGCGAGGTTCAGCTCCTGCGCTATGCCGGAGCCACGCATAGCTTCCTTGAGGCGATGTCCATCTCGCCACTGGCGCAGCGCGCCATCGCCGACGGGGCGAACTTCGTAAGGGACCGGATCATGGACCAGTCGACTGCACAAAAGCAGGCAACATGATGGTCCACACCCTTGCCATGCCCGGACCTGCCACCTAGCGTGCACCACAACTGGACGGCGACTGGAGACTGGCCCGAAGATGCTGCGCCCCTGGAAAGTCAACTTGCGTGACCAGATCGACACCGAACGCGCGGTGCCGGTCTACATGCAGATCATCCATGCCCTGATCCGCGATATCGAGAACGGTCGGCTGACCTCGGGCACCTATCTGCCCAGCAGCCGCGAACTGGCCAGCGCGATCGGGGTCAACCGCAAGACCGTGGTGCTCGCCTACGAGGACCTGATCGCGCAGGGCTGGCTGGTCTCCAAGGGGACGCGCGGGACAATGGTCTCGCAATCGTTGCCACAGCCCACCAGCGAACCCGAGGCCAGCGGCGTCCAGATGCCCGAGGGAGCCGAGTTCGACTTCGCCCGTCCACCGGAACGCCCGCTCGCCCTGCCCGGAACGCGCGGCATCAAGCTTGACGAGGGCGCGCCGGACGGACGCCTGTTTCCGGCAGAACTGCTTACGCGCGCCTATCGGGCATCAGCCAATGCCGCAGCCGCAACCAACGGCTTCCAGTACCGCGATCCGCGCGGGCTGCCGTCGCTGCGCGAAAGCATTGCCGAAATGCTGCGTTCCGAACGCGGGCTGGTGGTGGGACCGGAAAACATCTGCATCACCCGCGGCAGCCAGAATGCGATCTTCCTGGCAGCGCAGGTCTTGGTGAAACCGGGCGATTCGGTGATCATGGAAGACGTGACCTACGAGCCGGCCGTGGCTGCCTTCCGCAATCGCGGCGCCAAGGTGATCCCGGTGCGGCTCGATGGCCACGGCATCAATTTGGCCGATGTCGAGCAGGCCTGCCGGCGCGAGCGGGTGCGGGCCCTGTTCCTCACCCCGCACCACCAGTTCCCGACCACCGTGGCGCTGCGCCCCGAGCGCCGCCTGCGCATCCTAGACCTCGCCCGCCAGTTCGGGTTCGCGGTGATCGAGGATGACTACGACCACGAGTTCCACTTCGAATCCCAGCCGCTCCTGCCGATGGCGGCCTATGCCCCTGGCCGCACGATCTATGTCGGCTCGCTGAGCAAGCTGCTGCTGCCTGCATTGCGTATCGGCTTCATCGCCGCGCCGCGCGAGGTGATCGACGCAGTCGCTCACGTCGTCTCGCTCGTCGATGGCATGGGCAACAGCCTGACCGAGGGCGCCGCCGACGAACTGATCCGCAACGGCGAACTGCGCCGCCACGCACGCAAGGTCCGCCAGGTCTATGCCCGCAGGCGCGAAGCCTTCGCGGCAACGCTGGACGACCTGTTCGGCAATATCGCCGACTATGCCCTGCCCGACGGCGGACTTGCCTTCTGGCTGCGCTTCCCCGACGCGGAACATATCGACCGCATCGAGGAACGCGCACCCGCACGCGGCCTGCGCTTTGCCTCGTCACGCTCGTTCATGCTGCGCCCCGAAGCGCCGCGCGGTCTGCGCCTCGGTTTTGCGAGCCTTGGCGAGATCGAGGCCCGCGATGCCCTGCGCGTCCTGCGCGCGAGTATCGACTGAACCCGCGCGAACGGCGCACTGGACCCGTCACCTGGTCAAAAACTGGATGTTTGTGGAACCTTGTCCGAGACGACACACTCGCCTGCAGCAACACCGGGAAGGGCCTGGAGGCGTCGGACCTGCCTTGTCGGAAAATCTGAACTGCAAGGGCGCCGCATGACCGAGGGGGGCAACGCGCGATGACCAAGACCAAGCCCGGCAAGAAGTCGGGAGCGACACATGCATTCTGGATGGCGGTACATCGCTATTCGGGCCTCGCGATCCTGGTATTCCTCGCCTTTGCCGCGCTGACCGGCAGCCTCCTGTGCTTCATGAAGCCGCTCGACGAAGCTCTCAACGCCGATCTCTTCGCACAAAGCCGTGTCGCCGGCCCTGCGCCCGTGACCCGCCTCGTCGAGACCTTTGCGCAAGCCAATCCCGATTACGAGGTCCGCTCGTTCCCGCTGGCCGTCGCCCCGGATGCGCGTATTCCGGTAAAGGTCACGGCGCGCCCTGCCAGCGACGGCAGCGGCGAGATCAACCAGGTCTTCCTCGACCGCGCCACGGGAACCCTCGTCGGAGCGCGGTCCTACGATCCAGCACTCGACCGGCGCGGCTTTGTCGAACTGCTCCACGACGTGCACTACACGCTTCTGCTCGATGCTCCCGGTCGCTGGTTCATGGGCGTGGTCGCGATTGCCTGGACGATCAGCAACCTGGTCGGTGCCTATCTCACGTTCCCGGTCAGGGGCGCATTCTGGAAACAGTGGAAGCGCAGCTGGAAATTCAGCTTCAAGAGCCCTTTCCCTCGCCAGATGCTCGACCTGCACCGCGCTGCGGGGCTGTGGCTGCTGGTCCCGCTCATGCTGCTCGCGGTGACTTCGGTCGGCTTCAACTTCTTCAACGAGGCCTATGGCCCGATGGTCGAGGTACTGGTTCCAGAGCGTGACCTGCCCCTGCCCCAAGTGCAGAGCCCCGAACCGCTGACCTATACCTCGGCGGTCGGACAGGCCCGTGCACTGAGCCAGGACTTTCCGGAAAAATGGCAGCCGGCCTCGGTCATCTACGACCCCGAAAACGCGCGCATCGGCGTTACCCTCAGTGACGACGGTCGCCTGTCCTACCACGACCTCGGGCCGATCTACATCTACTTCGAGGCTGCCAGCGGCAAGGTCGCTGAAGTCTTCGATCCCTATCACGGCAATACCAACCTCGCGATGTACCGCTGGCTCTACCCGGTGCACTCAGGCAAGATCGCGGGCCTCCCGACCATCGCGCTGGTCTTCGTGTGCGGGATCGCGGTCTTCGCGATGTGCGTGACCGGCATCTACCTGTGGTGGAAGAAACGCCCCTCGCGCAAGCGCCCGGCACGCAAGGCCAAAGCGAACAGGACAAAGCCTGACGACGCGCCGCGCACGGTCGCACTGGAGCCCGCCTCCGCATCCGCCATGGCGACAAGGAGCCCCGAATGACCTTGCGTGCAGCCCTGCTGGCCCTGACCGTCCCGCTGAGCACCGCGACGATACTGGCTTCCCCGGCTTTCGCCCGCCCCATTGCCGACGCGGCACAATTGCCGATCACGCCCGCCCGGACGCTGCGGATCGACGCACAGAGCGGCACCTGGGTCTCGCTCGACATCTCGCCCGACGGCAAGACCGTCGTATTCGACATGCTGGGCGACATCTACACGATGCCGATCGGCGGAGGCGAGGCACGCCAGCTGACCACCGGGCTCGGCTTCGACACCCAGCCGACCTTCTCGCCCGACGGACGCTCGATCGCTTTCGTCTCGGACCGCAGCGGCGCGGACAATGTCTGGGTCATGAAGAGGGACGGCAGTGGCGCACGCGCGCTGACGCGCTCCGATGACGTTGGCGTCTTCGCATCTCCAGCCTGGAACACGCAGGGCACCGGGCTGTTCGTCAGCCGCTACTATGCCGACGTCAACAACTATGCGCTGGTCAGCGTCGATCTCGACGGATCGCTGACCTCGCTCGCACCGGTAAAGCCCGTAGCCGATGCCCCACGCGCGAGCTGGCACAGCACGCTTGGCGCAGTGGCGGCTCCCGACGGCCGCCATGTCTATTTCGCGCGCCTTACCGGCGGGCTCGACTTCGACGAGATCAACACCTGGTCCATCGTGCGCCGCGACCTGGAAACCGGCGAAGAACAGGTCGTTGTCGGCGACAGCGGCGAGCGCGGCCACGAACGTCCGACCGTGTTCCGCCCGATGATCGCACCCGATGGCAGGACCCTCGCCTATGCCACGCGGCGCGGCAGCGAAACGCAACTGCGCCTGCGCGACCTCGCCACCGGCCTCGACCGAAAGATCGCACAAACAGAGCCCGACCAGCTCGAAGCCTCGATGTGGCAGGACATCGTTCCGCGCTATGCCTTCACGCCCGATGGCAAGGCGCTCCTGCTGACGCGCGCGGGGCGCTTCGAGCGGGTCGACATCGCCGATGGCACCGTCACCCCGGTGCCGTTCCACGCCGCGATGGAGGTCGCCGTCGCCCCTTCGACCCGCGTCGACATCCGCGAGGATCGCGGACCGGTGCAGGCAAGACTGGTGCAGGCCCCCGTGGCTTCGCCCGACGGGACCATGCTGGCCTATTCCGCCCTCGGACACATCTACCTGCAGAAGGCCGATGGCACCGGCGCGCCGGTTCGTCTCGATCGAGGTGCCGAACGCGACGAGGAGCTCGCCTTCCTGCCGGGCTGGAGCCCGGACGGGCGCGAACTGGTCTACGTCACCTGGAGCGAGGCAAGCGGCGGCATGGTCTGGAAGCAGTCCGTCGACCGCATCGGCGAACCCCAGGCCATGGCCGCGACCCGGGCCTATTACAGCTACCCGGTATTCACCCCCGATGGACGCGAGGTGGTGACCCTGCGCTCACCGATGGCGGCGCGCCGCAAGGCGACCTTCGACATCGGGCAGATGCGCCAGTCCGACCTCGTCGCCCTGCCCGCCAGCGGTGCGCAAGGCCCCGAGGACCTGCGCGTCATCCATTCGGGCATGATCGGCTCGCGCCCGCAATTCACCAAGGCCCCGGGCAAGGTTCACCTGCTCACCCCGCGCGGCCTCGCGGCGATCGACATGGCCACGGGCAAGAGCGCGCTGGTTGCCCAGGTCACGGGCCCGGGGTACTACTTTCTCGAGGGCAACACGCCCGTCGATGACATACGCATCAGCCCCGATGGCGAGTGGCTGCTGGTACAGACGGTCGAGCAGCTCACGCTCGTCAGGACACCCGAACCAGGCACGAGCATCGACCTCGATGATCCCGCAGTGCCCACCCGGCGCCTGACCACGGTCGGCGCCGACTTCTTCGAGTGGGAACGCGACGGCAGTATCGACTGGTCGGTCGGCTCGCGCTTTCACCACCTCGCGCTGGCGCAGGCGCTGCCCGGCGCCGCAGGCGAACCCGAGGCTCTGGCCCGCGTCACGGACATGAAGGTCGAGGCGCCGCGTGCGATGGCGTCGGGAACGCTGCTGCTGCGCGGTGCGCGGATCCTGACCATGGCAGATGCAGACCGGATCATCGCCGATGCCGACCTGCTGATCACCGATGGCCGCATCGCCGCAGTGGGTCCGCGAGGAAGCTTCCCCGTGCCCGCCGGGACGACGGTCCGCGATGTTACTGGCAAGACGATCCTGCCCGGCTTCATCGACGAGCACGACCACGTCGCCGAAATTCGCCGCAACGTGCTCAGCCTCGACGACTGGGGTCTCAAGTCGCGGCTCGCCTGGGGCGTCACTACCAGCTTCGATCCCTCCACGCTGAGCATTGACATGCTCGCCTATCAGGACCTGCTCGATACCGGCGCGATGATCGGGCCGCGGCTGCGCTCCACGGGGCCTGCGATCTTCTCGTTCAACCGCTTCGCCAGCCTCGACGAGGTGCGCGCGGTCATGCGCCGCTACCGCGACGACTGGGGGCTGCGCAACATCAAGCAGTACCGTACCGGCAACCGGCGCGTTCGCCAGTGGATGGCGATGGGCGCGCGCGAACTGGGGCTCCAGCCAACGACCGAGGGCGCACTCTCGCTCAAGCTCGACCTCACGCAGATGCTCGACGGCTTCGCGGGGAACGAACACGCCCTCGCCGCTCCGCTCGGCGACGATGTCATCGGCCTGATGACCGCGATGCGCACCAGCTACGCGACGACCATGATGATCACGCATCGCGGCCCCGACGGCGCGGACTGGTTCGCCAACGAGAGCCATGCCTCGACCAATCCGAAGATCGCGCACTTCTGGCCGCCAGTGGCGATCGAGCAGAAGCTCGGCGAACGCCCCGGCCGCCCCTTGGCCACGTATGGCTTCGACGAGATCGCGGGCGGCGCGGCGCGGCTGGCGCAAGCTGGCGGGCTGGTCGGCATGGGGGCGCACGGCGAAGTTCCCGGGATCGGGTTCCACTGGGAGATGTTCGCACACGTCCTGGGCGGAATGGAGACGAGGAGCGCGCTGCACGCGGCCACCGCCGGCTCGGCCGAGACCATCGGCAGGCTTGCCGACCTCGGCACGATCGAAGCGGGCAAGCTGGCCGACCTCGTCGTGCTCGACGCAGATCCCCTTGCCGACATCCACAATACCCTGCGCATCGCCTCGGTCATGCGCGACGGGCACCTCTACGCGGCGGATACGCTTGACCGGATATGGCCCGAACCGCGGCCCATGCCAGCTCCATGGTTCGCCGATCGCGATGGCCCCGAGCAATGGCTGCCCGCCATGCCGGACGACGCCGGTGCTCCCGACTGAGCGCGCGCACTTGGCCCCCTGTGCGCCAATAGACTGGATGTCGCCCGGACCACACCCACGCGCAAGAGTAACGGCATGAAGAAATTCCCCGATCACACACTTCGCGGATGCGTGAAGACTGACCGGCGCACCCTCGTCGGCGGCTTTGGCGCCACGCTGCTCGCCGGAATGCTGGCAAGTCCGTGGCGTGCACTGGCCGCCGAGCGTGGGCTCGACCTCGCACTTGTCAACGGCCGTTTCTGGACCGGCCTGCCCGGACAGCCCGCCACTGGCGCGATCGGCATCCTCGGCAACCGCATCGCGGTCCTGGGCGAGGACGCGGTGAGGAGCCTCTCGACCCGGCGTACACGGGTGATCGATCTGGGCGGCGCCTTTGCCATGCCCGCCTTCACCGAGGCCCATACCCATTTCCTCAAGGGCGCCGCGACGCTGGTCCAGCCCGACTTGCTCAAGGCTCGGGACCGCAGCGAATTTGCGGCCCTGATCGCCGCCACTGCCAAGCAGCGCCCCGGCAAGTGGATACTGGGCGGCACCTGGGACGAGCAACGCCTCGGCGGCGGTCTGCCCACCCGCGACTGGATCGATGCCGTCACCCCCGACACCCCGGTCGCGGTACCGCGTACAGACCTGCACAGCACCTTGCTGAACACCCTCGCGCTCAAGCTGGCGGGTATCACCCGCGACACCCCCGATCCGGCGGGCGGCGTGATCGTTCGCGATGCCGCGGGCGAACCGACCGGCATCCTTAAGGACAACGCCCGCAAACTGGTCGAGCGGGTGATCCCGGCGATGTCGGACAGCGAAGTTGACGATCTCATCACGCGCGGCATCGACCATGGCCTGAGCAAGGGCGTGGCGCAGATCCACAATCCGGAGATCGACTGGAGCGTCTACCACCCCTTGCGGCGCCTGCACGCTCGCGGGGCGCTCTCGGCCCGCTTCCAGGCCTATGTCCCGCTGGCCGACTGGGAAAAGATGGCTGCCATCGTCGCAGAGGAAGGCACCGGCGACGACTGGCTGCGCTGGGGCAAGGTCAAGGGACTGTCCGATGGCTCGCTCGGATCGCGCACCGCCGTCTTCTACGACGACTATGCCGATGCCCCCGGGCAGAAGGGCGTGCGCGTCACCGGTCTCGACGATCTCGAGCAATGGATCGCAGCGGCAGACGCCCATGGCCTTCAGGTCGCGACCCATGCCATCGGCGATCGCGCCAACGACGAAGTGCTCGACATCTACGCCCGCGTCGCGCAGGCCAACGGCCCGCGCGACCGGCGCTTTCGCATCGAACATGCCCAGCACCTGCGTGCCTCGAGCATCGCGCGCTTTGCCAGCCAGCAGGTCGTCGCTTCGGTCCAGCCCTATCACGCCATCGACGACGGCCGCTGGGCAATCGAACGGATCGGTCCCGAGCGGCTTCAGGGTACGTACGCCTTCGGTTCGCTGCTCGCGAGCTGCGCGCATGTCGCCTTCGGCTCTGACTGGCCGGTCGCCCCGCTAGACCCGCTGACCGGAATCGAGGCCGCGGTCACGCGCCGAACCATCGACGGAGCCAACCCCGAAGGCTGGCTGCCCGATCAGAAGATCACCGTCGAACAGGCGCTCACCTGCTACACCGCAGGCAATGCCTGGGCGGGCTTCATGGACGATCGCGCAGGGCGCCTCGCGCCCGGCTACCTTGCCGACATCGCGGTGTTCGACGCGGACCTCACGACCATCGCCCCTTCCGCTCTTCCATCAGCGAAAGTGCTGCACACTTTCGTCGATGGACAAGAGCGCTACGCCGCACAGTGACGGGCCACAACAGGGAATACGCATGAGCACGATACCTGCGACCGGCACCGGACCGGCGCCATTCGAGCAATTTACCGACGCGGACCTGCGCGACCTGATCGCCCAGTTCCCCCTGGCCTGGGTCCTGCCATGCAGCTGCGATGCAGGCCTGCCCAGCCTGCTGCCGATGCTGCTGCGCTGCGACGAGGCCGGTAGGCCAGTGTCCCTGCTCGGCCATCTCGCGCGGCGCAACCCGCTGGTCGAAGCGCTGCGCGCCGCGCCCCATGCCCTGTTCCTGTTCACCGGCCCGCAGGGCTACGTCTCTCCAGGACTCGTCTCGAACCCGGCCTGGGCGCCGACCTGGAACTATGCGCAGGTCCGGATCGAGGCGAAGGTACGCTTCAGCGAGGGACGCGCCGACGAGGCGCTCGCCGCACTGGTCGGGCACATGGATCGCGATGATGCCACAGGCTGGCAGCCGCGCGACGTTGGAGACCGATACGATGCGATGGAGCGCGCGATCATCGCCTTCGAGGCCGACATCACCCGCATCGAAGGCCGCTTCAAGCTGGGCCAGGACGAGACCGATCAGACCCTCGGACAGATCCTGGAGGGACACCGCGATCCGGCGCTCGTGCAGTGGATGCGCCGCGCCAACGACGAGAGGCTCACAGGCACGACCTGATCGCGCCCGCTTACCAGGCAACCTTGCGCTGACTGCCGCGCCGAACGCAACTGCGGGTGTGTCAGATCGACCACCTGCATCGCGCGCCAGCCGTGATGCCAGCATGATTGCAATTTTTCCCACGATGGCCTATATCTCCCCTGCCGCGTCGCCAGCGACGGGAATTTCGGCCGCTTCTGGCGGCTTCCCTTCCTTTTCCAGCTGCTTGGCCTGCTGACTTGCCGATAGCGTGCAAGCCCTGCCAAGTGCGTTCAGTTTTTTGGATTTATAGAATTGGCCAAAGAAGAACTTTTGACGATGGAAGGCTGCATCGAGGAAATCCTCCCCGATGGGCGCTTCGCTGTACTGCTCGACAATGATCACCGGATCATTGCCTACACCGCCGGCAAGATGCGCAAGTTCCGCATCCGTTCGGTCGTCGGTGACCGCGTTCACGTCGAACTGACGCCTTACGACCTCACCAAGGGTCGCATCGTCTTCCGTGAGCGTACGCCCGGGCAGGCTGGCGGACCTCCGCGTCGGCGCGGCGGCTTCAAGAGGTAACGTAGGCGCGGCACGAAGCCGCGCATGACAAGGAAATTATGCAAATTGAAATGAAGGGTGCGGACAAGCGCCCCGCGAATACCGAGTACACTCCCCTTATTGCTGCATCGCTGATGACGCCGCGCAGGTCCGAGGGACAACTATCCCGCAAGCACTTGCGCCGCCTCGTCGCGGCAATGGTCGACTGAACAGGCCTGCTGACTGGCGGCGAAAGCCGCGCCAGCATCAGGGCCTGAAGGGGGCCGAAACCTTCCCGGGACTGATCCCGGGGAGGGGCACGCCACGGCCAAACCCATTGCGAGACCAATCGCCCTCGCAGGCAGCCAAGTTCAGCTTGACCATCTGGCTCGATAACGACGCCCGATGGCTGCTCGTGTTGCCCGGCATCTCCATCCACACTTTCATCGACCGCCCTTTGGCCTGCGTGTTCCATGGCGCTTCAACGGCTTGCCTGTCACATACCGGGACAGGCGCACTCAGGCGTGCGCCACCGCGCGTCGGGACGGCTTGATGTAGCAGACCGGATGCTCGTAGAGACGGTCTGAAGCCTGCTTCCCTGATCATGTCCAACGAGGCAGCTTCGGGGCGACAGGCGCCGACACAGTTCAACCACTTCCCGAAAGGCGCTGCTCCGAAGGCAGGTCGACAATACGGGTCCTTGGGGTCGCGCAGGTTTGACAGGTGCTCACATTCCGGTCCCGGACCGAAGCCTCGAAATCATCGTGCCTGTCCATGACGAGATCGTGGCCCTGCAGAGCAGCGCCCCGCTTCTGCTCGAGGGCCTTCCTGCCGATGCCCGGCTCATCTATGTCTGCAACGGCTGCACGGACGACAGCGCGGCATACCTTCGCAACCTTCGCGATGCGCGCATCACGTTGATCGAACTGCCGAAACCGTCGAAGAGCGCAGCCTTGCGTGCAGGCGAAGCCGCTTGCTCGGCGCTTCCCCGCTTCTACGTCGATGCCGACGTGGACGTCACTGGAAGGACAATCGCAGCACTTGCCCGCGAGCTTGACGGCGATGACGCGATCGAGCTGGTCTCGCCGCAGCTGCACTTCGACCTCACGCATTGCGGACCGCTCGCCCGACGGGTCAATGCACTGTGGCTCAAACTGCCCCACGGCAGCGCCAGCTCGTTCCAGCAAGTGATCGGGATCAGTGCCGCAGGCCGCTCGCGCTGGGACGTGATGCCCGACATCACCGCCGACGACAGCTTCATTGCCGCACATGTCCCCGCCCAGTTGCGCCGCAAGGTGACAACGCAGAGCGCAACCGTGCGCCCGCCGGCCAGCATCGCCGCGCTGTTCGGGGTCCGCCTGCGCATCCTCAAGGGGCTGGACGAGCTCGCAGCCATAGGCATTGCCCGTCCGCGCGCACCCGGCCAGCGGTGCGCCTTGCGCCGTGCCCTGCTGGACCCGCACACGACTCTGGGCGCGCTTGTCCATATTGCCATCGGGCTTGCCGCCAAGGCAGCCTATATCGCGGGCATGGGCCGCCGCGGCTGGTACCGCGACGAGACCTCGCGCGCGCGGCTGGCAAGGCAGTCGTCATGACCGGCCCCATATTCATCACCGGGGCCTCGCGTTCGGGGACCGAGCTGCTGCGCGCCGTACTCAATCGACATCCCGAAGTGCACATCACGGGCGAAAGCCATTATTTCGCCGATCCGCGCGCGCGCCTTGCCGATCCGGCCCGACCGACCCCGCGCGAACGCGAGGCGCTGCTCGATCACTTCATGCGCGTCTCGATGCACGGCTACGGGCTGCCGATCTCCCCGACCCAGGGCCCGGGCCGCGCTCGCCTTGAACAGGCCTGGGCCCGGGAAGGACAAGGTGCCGACGCCCTGTTCACCGCCAGTTGCCGCGCCAACGCCGCCTTGGAGGGCAAGGTGCGCTGGGGTGAGAAGACCCCGCGCCACCTCTATTGCATCGACCAGATTCTCGCCGCTTTTCCGGAAGCCAAGATCATCGTGTGCCAACGCGATCCGCGCGCGGCGGTGATCTCGTATCGCGACTGGCGCAACAACTGGTTCGATAGATCCCAACTCGGGGCAAGCGAACTGGCCGCCGTCGAACAGGAGGAAAGGCGCGCCCGCCGCTCCTACAACCTCACCATCGCCAGCCTCTTGTGGCGCTCGGCGATCGAGGCCGGTCGCGCCGCGCAGGCCCGCCACGGCACCGACAAGGTCCGGCTGCACAGATACGAAGACCTGGTCGAAAACCCTCAATCAACCGTGAGGGCAATCACGGACTGGCTCGGCCTGCCCTTTACAAATGATGTCCTGAACGTAAACATCGTTAACAGTTCTTATACCAAGATTGCCAATTCGCGGGGTATCGATCCAAGAGTTGGTTCGCGATGGCGCGAGAAGATCTGCAAAAACGAAGCGGCCTATATCGAACTGCTCACAAGTAAACATATGCAAGATTCAGGTTACGAGCGGGAGTACGGTCGGCCGTCGGCCAGATTTCTGGCCATCGAGATCGCAAAACTCGCTCCCGCTACAGCGAGGATTGCTCTTGCCAACCACGCCCGGATGGGAAGCCCCTTGAAGTTCATTTCGGAAAGAATGCGAAGCCTTGTCCAGTCCGCTTGAACAGCAGAGCTGCCACGTTCGTCCAAACTTAACGGTCCACGGCGAAAGGATGAGCGCATGAAAGCCGCAGTTGGCATCGATAACGTGCTCCCGCTCTCCCCGATCGGCAGCAAGCCCCGCAATATCCTGCTGGTCGACCTCAACAACTTTGCCAGTTTCCCGACGCTAGCGGTGGGCATCATCACCGCGTCGCTGCGAAACCACGGCTATCGCGTGCAGATGATCTCGCCGCTCGCCTACGACGTGCCGGCAGCCGAGCGCGAGCGCGCCGAGACTTTCGTCGACCACCTCCAGCGGCGCATCCACCTTTCCACATTCGCGCCCTTGCGCGCGGCCCGCGACGGCCTGCGCCGGGCACGTGACTGGTACCGCAACCGCCCGCACCCGCGCGTCCTTTCCGAAGTTGCCAAGGCACTGCGCGACAAGCCCGATGCAATCCTGCTGTCGGCCTATCTCCAGCACCACAGCACGGTGCGCGAGGTCGGCAAGCTTGCGCGCGATGCCGGCGTGCCGCTGGTCCTTGGCGGCCCCGCCTTCAGCCAGCCGGGCACGATCGAGGCATGGCGCACCATCCCGGGCCTCAGCCTGATCGCCGGAGCCGAAGCCGACCTCATGTTGCCCTCGCTCATCTCGACGCTGCTCGACAAGGGCGACCTGACCGCCTTCCCCGGCGTCACCCTGCCAGAGGGGCCGGTGCGTCCCGCCGCGCCGCCGCTGCGCAATCTCGACGCCTCGCCGGTCCCCGATTTCACGGACTTTCCCTGGGATCGCTACCCGGTACGCATCATCCCGATGATGGCCAGCCGCGGCTGCCAGTGGAACAAGTGCAATTTCTGCTCGGACATCGTCTCGGTCAGCGGCCGCACCTATCGCAACCGCAGCCTCGATTCCGTGCTTCACGAAATGCGCGAGCAGGCCGCGCGCCATGCGACGCAGAACTTCCTGTTCCTCGACCTCAAGCTGAACTCGAACCCGGCGCTGTTTCGCGGCATCATCGAGAATGCCCAGCGCGTGGTGCGCGGCGCGCAGTGGATCGGCACCGTCCACGTCGACCTGCGCCCCGACAACGGCCTCTCGCGCGCGGACCTGCGGGCCGCGGCCAGCGCGGGGCTGCGCCGCGTCAGCTTCGGGCTGGAGAGCGGCAGCCAGCGCATGCTCGACCTCATGGACAAGGGCTGCAGCGTCGAGGCCAATTCGCAGTTCATCCGCCATGCCCACGAGGCCGGCATCAGCGTGCGCTCGACGATGTTCAAGGGCTACCCCGGCGAAACCGCCGAGGACCTCGAGATGACCGCCGACTTCCTCGAGGCCCACCTGCCCTACATCGACCGCATCCGCTACAACGAGTTCTCGATCCTCTCGGGAACCCCGATCTACGAGCGCATGGTCGGCAACGACGAGGCCTATCCGAGCCTGCACACCTTGCGCACCGACGATCGCAACGCGCGGCTGTGGTACCGCAATTCGGAGACCGGTGGACGCGCCTACCGCAAGGCCAAGTCGCGCGTGCTCGACCTCGTCTTCGCGATCAACAAGCGCAAGATCCGCTCCTCGGCGCGCGTGTTCGACGGGCTGATGTAAGGCGCGCGCCGGATGTACATCGACAGCCGATCGAACTCGGACCCCCTGCGCCGTCGCCTGCGCCGCCTGACCCGTCAGGAGCGGATCGAGGAAGCGGTCGCCTTCGTGCGCCAGTACCACCGCGAGAACGATCTCGATCCCGCCCTGTCCCGCCAGCGCGAGCGCGAGGTCTCGACGTCGCTGCGCCGCACCGGTCACTACGAGCACACCCGCGAGGAACTGGCCTTCGGCGCACGCGTCGCCTGGCGCAACCACGCGCGCTGCATCGGCCGGCTGTTCTGGAAGTCGCTCGAGGTGTTCGACTGCCGCGACATCACCAGCCCCGACGCCATTGCCGGGCAAGTGGTCGAGCACCTTCGCTTCGCAGGCGGCAACGGGCAGGTACGCTCGGCGATCTCGGTCTTCGCCCCTGTCGTCGGCGATGCCATCCCCGCCTACATCGAGAACCGGCAAGCCGCGCAATATGCCGGGCACCTCCGGCAAGGCGGCGGCATCCTGGGAGACCCGCTCAACGCCGAGTTCACCCGCATCGTGACCAGCATGGGCTGGCGCCCGCCCGAAGCGCCGGGGCGTTTCGACCTGCTGCCGCTGCTGATCCGCGACCCCGCCGGGCACCGCCACGTCTACGACCTGCCCGCCGACAGCGTGCGCGAAGTCGACATCCGCCACCCCGCAAACCCGGGCTTCGCTGAACTTGCCCTGCGCTGGTACACCGTCCCCCTCGTCTCGGACATGATCCTCACCATCGGCGGGATCGACTACCCCTGCGCGCCGTTCAACGGATTCTACATGGGCACCGAGATCGCCTCGCGCAATTTCGTCGACCATAACCGCTACGATTTGCTCGACGAGGTCGGCCGCGTGCTGGGGCTCGATCAGCGCGATGCCTTGTGGAAGGATACTGCGCTCACCGAACTCAACCGGGCGGTGCTCCACTCGTTCGACGCAGCGGGCGCGACCATCGTCGATCACCATACCGCCAGCCGCCAGTTCCTCGACTTCGCACAGAAGGAGCAGGCCTGTGGCCGGGTGGTCTCGGCCAACTGGAGCTGGATCGTCCCGCCGCAGGCCTCGGCCGCTTGCCAGACCTTTCACCTGCCGATGCGCGATCACCAGGACGTGCCCAACTACTACCGCTCGCGCGCGCTCGATGCGCAGCACATGCAGATCAGCTATTCGACGATCCAGATGTCGCGCTGGCGCTGGCGCTGGCGCCGCGCTCTGCGCCGCACCCGCGCCTACCTGCGCCGCCGCTTCTGATCAGGGAGCAAGCAGCTGGGCAAGGGCCAGCGCGCAGGCGAACTGTGCCGCCGCGAACACACCGTGCCCGACGATCATCATCGCGATCTTCTGCCCCTGATTGGGCAGTTTCGCGCCGAGGAACCCGGCTCCCATGCCCGGCATCAGGATGGTCATGCCGGCAAGCGTGCTGATCATCATGCCAACCACGATGAAGGCACCGGCATGCGGGGCAGAAATGATCATGGTGCCGTAGAGCATGACAACGAGCGCCGCATAGCCCAGCCCGACGAGGTAGTGAAAGGCCCAGCCGAGCCCCTTCTCCGCGCGCGACGGCTCCGCTGTATTAGCGCCATCGAGCACGGCCTGCCCCCTGCTCAGCCCGACGAGCCAGCGCCCGACAAAACCCCAGTTGGTCGGCGTGAGCCCCGCCACCTTGTCGAGCAGAACAGCCCAACCATCGAGGACCAGCGTCGAGCCGATCCCGACGACGAGAATGAAGGCGAAGATATCGGTAATGACCTGTCTCACTCCGGAGAGATCGAGCGCCAGTTCAGCCGATCAGACGCCAGCGCAGCGTTTCGCCGGCATGGAACGGAACGACGTTGATATCGCCATCGACGATGCTCTCCGGCACGACGACTTCGGCCCGCTCGAGCGTCACCGTCGTCTCGTTGACCGGCAGACCGTAGAAGGCAGGTCCGTTGAGCGAAGCGAAGCCCTCGAAGTTGGCGATGGCATCCTCTTCCTCGAAGACCTGCAGGTAGCTCTCGAGCGCATAGGGCGCGTTGAAGATGCCAGCGCACCCGCAGGCGGCTTCCTTGCGCCCAATCATGTGCGGCGCGCTGTCGGTGCCGAGGAAGAACTTGGGCGAACCCGATACACCCGCCTTGCGCACCGCGAGGCGATGATGCTCGCGCTTGGCCACCGGCAGGCAGAAGGCATGCGGACGAATGCCGCCTGCGAAGATCGCGTTGCGGTTGATGATCATGTGCTGGGGCGTGATCGTCGCAGCCACCTGCGGCCCGCTCGCCTCGACGAAATCGACGGCATCCTCGGTCGTGATGTGCTCGAAGACGATCTTGAGCGCCGGGTAGTCCCGTACCAGAGCGCTCATCGTGCGCTCGATGAAGACGGCCTCGCGGTCGAAGATGTCGACTTCGCGATCGGTGACCTCGCCGTGGATCAGCAGCGGCATGCCGATGCGCTGCATCGTCTCGAGCACGCCTGTCAGCTTGCGGATGTCGGTCACGCCATGCGCGGAATTGGTGGTCGCATTGGCCGGGTAGATCTTGCAGGCGGTGAAGACACCCTCGGCGAAGCCGCGCTCGATCTCGGCGGGATCGGCGTCGTCGGTCAGGTAGCAGGTCATCAGCGGGGTGAAGTCAGCCCCCGCGGGCAAGGCGGCAATGATCCGCTCGCGATAGGCCTGTGCAGCCGAGACGGTGGTAACCGGCGGGGTAAGGTTGGGCATGACGATCGCGCGCGCGAACTGGCGCGCGGTATAGCCAAGCACCGCCTCGAGCATCTCGCCATCGCGAAGATGCAGGTGCCAGTCGTCGGGGCGGCGGATCGTGATCTGTGCAGTCATGGCATCGCCCTAGCTCCAAGCTGCGCCCGCGTCGATGGCGTGTTTCGCAAAACCGGCGCCCCAGGAGCGTAAATTGCGCCCGATCATTGCCTGATATCCCGCCATGCCCTATCTCTGGCGCATCAGAGGAACGCGACCGGTTCATGCACGCAGGCCTGCCAGTTCGCCCCAGGCGGCACCCCGCGCAAGCTGCTCGCAGCTTGTGGGCTGCGCTGTGCGCACTGATGGCGCTTGTCTTTCTCGGCAGTGCGCCGGTCATGGCCCACGCTTCGTGGGCAGGGGCTGCCCCTCACGCGACGATGGGTCTCGCAGCGTCCGTGACCGGCTCCATGCACGGCGCGATGCACACTGGCACGCCGGCTGGCACGCCGGGCGATGGCTTGCAGGATGAGAACTGCCATCGCAGGTCCGGGCTGTCGCAGCACGATAGCGGCTCGAAACCATTGCATTGCCTCGCGCGGTGCCTTGCCACGATGGCAGCGGTGCCCCCCGGGCTCTCTGCGCCTCTTCGCGGCAGGACCGAGTTCGGATCGCATCGCCAGCTTCACCTGACCCGTGAACTGGCATCGACTGCCTGCGCGCTCGACCCGCCGCCGCCCCGGCAGGCCTGATCGGGCGCGCCAGCGCGCGCCATTCCCGCATCAGACCGAAAGACCAGACCCGGCGCGAGCCGGAAGGACGAACCATGATTTCTCACGCCATGAACCGGCGCGCCTTGCTGGGCGCCGTAGCAAGCACGGGCAGCGCTGCTGCAATCTGCACGCTGTTTCCCGACTGGGCCCGCGCCCAGACCATGCACCACCATCCCTCCGGCGCCGCACCTGGCAGCGCACCCGATACCACCAGCGCGCTGCAAGGCGAAGACATCAAGCTCTCGATCGCCCGCACCCCCTTCTCCCTTGGCAAGCGCACCGCGATGGCGACGACCGTCAACGGCAGCCTTCCCGGACCGCTCATCCGTCTGCGCGAAGGTCAGGATGTCAGGCTCCACATCACCAACGGGCTCGACGTGGACACCTCGATCCACTGGCACGGGCTCCTGCTGCCGTTCGAGATGGACGGCGTGCCCGGGGTCACCTTCCCCGGAATCAGGCCCGGCGAAACCTTCACCTATCGCTTCCCCGTGCGCCAGTCGGGAACCTACTGGTACCACAGCCACTCCGGAGGGCAGGAAGGCACTGGCCTTATGGGCCCCCTGGTCATCGACCCGGCCGATGGCGAGCGGATCGCGGCCGATCGGGAAATGGTCATCGTGCTGTCCGACTGGAGCTTTACCGCACCAATGGAGATCCTGCGCAAGCTCAAGATCGCTCCGGACTACTACAACTTTCGCCAGCAGACCTGGTTCGAAGCCCCTTCAGGCAAGCCCATGGCCCTGCCCGACAAGCTTAAATGGGGCCGCATGCGCATGTCGCCGGCCGACATCGCCGACGTCACCGGGGCGACCTACAGCTATCTCGTCAACGGCCATGCTCCCGAGGCACCGTGGAGCGGCCTGTTCCATCCGGGCGAGCGCGTGAGGCTGCGGGTGATCAATGCCTCGGCGATGACCTTGTTCAACCTGCGCATTCCCGGCCTGCCCCTCACCGTGATCGCTGCCGACGGCAGCGACGTGAAGCCGGTCGAGACCGACGAGGTCCAGATCGGTGTTGCAGAAACTTACGACTTCCTCGTCACGCCCGGAGACCGGGCCTACACGCTCGTCGCGGAATCCATCGACCGTTCGGGCATGGCCTGTGCCACGCTCGCCCCGCGGCCGGGCATGCGAGCACCGCTCCCGCCCCTGCGCAAGCCTCCCCTGCTGACCATGAAGGACATGGGCATGGGCGATATGGGTTCCATGAATGGCATGGGGGCTATGGATGGCATGGACCATTCGATGCACCACGGCGCGGGCGAGGCAGAGGCCAAGGCCGAGGCGAAGTCCATGGACCATGCAGGATCGATGCGAATGCGCGATCCGGACAACGCGCCCGGCGTCACGTTGACGCCAGGCGTCGACATGATCGCCCCGATGCCGGTCGACCGCACCGGGGATCGCGGCCTCGGGCTGGACGATGTCGATCACCGCGTCCTCGTCTATACCGATCTCGAGGCGCCCGGACCGCGCCGGGACATGGCCCCGCCTACCCGCGAAATCGAGGTTCACCTGACCGGCAACATGGAACGCTACATGTGGTCCTTCGACGGGCAGCGCTTCTCCGAGATCGTCGAACCCATCCGCCTGTCCCATAACGAGCGGGTACGCTTCAAGCTCGTCAACCTGACGATGATGACTCACCCGATCCATCTCCACGGGTTCCTCTTCGATCTCGTCAACGGCAAGGGCGATCGCCAGCCGCGCAAGCATACCGTCAATGTACTGCCGGGCGGCTTCGTCGCCTTCGACGTCACCGCCGATGCTCCTGGTGACTGGGCGTTCCACTGCCACCTGCTGCTGCACATGATGTCGGGCATGTTCAATGTCGTGACCGTAAGGCCGCTCGAGGACGAGCCCGGGCGCGATAACGCGGCAGGAGACGTGGCATGAGGATATCGCTAGCCTGCGCGCTCGCGCTCTCGCCCCTGACGGTCCCGGCCCTCGCCCTTGCCCAGACCGGCCACGCGCAGATGGATCACGCAAGTCACGGCCATGCAGGGCACGACATGACCGGCATGGCGCAGCCCGCACCGGAGGATGACGGGCAGTCGCATGCCGGCCACGGCTCTAACGACGCTACGACCATGCCAGACGACCATCACGGTCATGGAGGCAGGGCCGGCCATCACACCATGGCCAGCGACACCGGATCGGACACGTCCGCCATGGCGATGCCCGACAGCGCCCCGGTTCCCCATGCGCCGCCTCCTGCGGCTGCATTCTCGGGACCGGCCCACGCTGCCGATCAGATCTATTCGCCCGAAGCCATGGGCGAAGCGCGGCACATGGTCACGCACGAGATGGGCGGGATGCGCACCACCTTCGTCCAGCTCGACCGGCTAGAGCTGCAACCAACCAAGGGCGCCGACGGCCTGGCTTTCGAAGCCGGAATTCGCACCGGAGGGGACATCGACCGGATCTGGATCAAGACGGAGGGCGAAGGTGAAATCGGCAGCGGCATCAACGAGGCTGAAGTATCGGCCTTGTGGAGTCACGCGATCGGCGCCTGGTTCGATCTGCAAGGCGGTGTGCGCCAGCGACTTCGCGAAGGCCCCGACCGTACCGAACTGGCCGTCGGCGTTCAGGGGCTCGCGCCGTACATGTTCGAGCTCGATGCCGCCGCCTATCTGTCCACCCACGGCGAACTGACGGCCGGCGTCAGCGCCGAAGTCGACCAGCGCCTCACCCAGCGACTGATCCTTCAGCCGCGCGTGGAGGTTCAGTTGTCGGCACAGGACATTTCCGAGCTGGAAATGGGGAGCGGCCTGACCTCGCTCGAGGCCGGTCTGCGCCTGCGCTACGAGTTCGCCCGCGAATTCGCGCCTTACATCGGGGTGGAATGGCAAAAGAAGTTCGGCGCTACCGCCCGCTACGCGCGGGCCGCTGGCGAAGATCCTGACCGGATCGTCGCCGTCCTCGGCATCCGCGCCTGGTTCTGACGTTCATCGGCTGGCTGCCCCGCTGCAGCCAGCCGGTGACCTGCCAGACACCGGCTCATCGTGTGGTATACCATCAGATCCGCGACAACGTCCCGTCTTGCGGCGGACTTCACCAGTTTTCAAAGGCAGCCGCCTCAAAGAACCCGCGGCTCAAGCATTTTCCGCAAGGATATCCATGCGGGTCGCATCCTTGAAGGCCAGCGTCACCTTCAGCCCGGGATCCAGCTTCTCGACATGGACTGTCGCGTCCAACCGCTGGGCCGCCGCGCGCACGATCGCGAAGCCCAGACCGCTACCGGTCGAATTCTTGCCTCCCTCGAAGCGCACGAAACGCTCGCCCAACTGCTCAAGTTCACCTTCGGCAAGGCCCGGGCCTTGGTCCGACACGGACACAGAGCCGTCTGAGGTTGTCGCCACGACGACCAGCCCCCCGCTCCCGCCATATTGAATGGCATTGTCCACCAGATTGGAAATCATCTCGAACAGCATGGTCCGGTGCGCGGGAACACAAACGCTCTCGTCCTGTGCCTCGAGCCGCAGTTCGACGTTCGCGGCAATCGCCTGTCCGATGCGACGCCTGATCACCGCGACGCTCACTTCCCGCAGGTTCACCTGTTCAAGCTGAGGCTTGATGCCCTCCTCCTGCGCACGTGCGAGAGCCAGGAGCTGCGTCATGAGGTGTTCCAGACGGTCCGCCGCGTCCGCGATTTCATCCAGCGCACCGGGATCGCCACGTCGCGCGAGAGCGACCTGGACCTTGAGCGCGGAAAGGGGCGTACGCATCTGGTGCGAGGCATCCGCCGTGAATCGGCGTATTCCTGCCGTCGCCATGTCGAGGCGCTCCAGCAGGCTGTCGAAGGCCCGCGACAAGGGCATCAATTCGCGAGGCAATGGTCCACTGTCGAGGGGGGACATGTCCGGAGCGGCGCGCGTGGAGCGGCGTGCGACCGCTTCACGCAGCCGCGCCAGCGGTCGCAGGCTCCAGCCAAGAGCCGGACGCAAGAGCAGCAGGGCAAGGCCGATCAGCAGGATCTCTCCCACGACCAGCGCCAGGATCAGGCGCCGCCCCATTGCCTTACGGTGCCCTAGTGTTTCGGCAATCTGCACCACGACTGGTTCGGCAACACCCGGCAAGGTGCGGCGCAGTTCAGCCATTCGGATACGACGCTCGCCAAAGAAAGCGTAGCGAAAGTGCACTTCGCCGGACTTCCTGGAAGCAAGCTTCTCCGGCACGGGCAGGCCAACATCGCCCGTCAGCAAGCGCTCACCGACCAGCACCCGATAGAACACCGCGTCGCGCTCGGGATTTTCGAGCATGCCGAATGCCGCCGCGGGGAGATCGAGAGTAACCTGCCCGTGCTCGACTTCTACGGTCTCGGCAATCGCCCCCAGCGCGCCAGCCAGCACACGATCGCTCGAACTACGGACCGTATTGGTGACGATGGCGCTTCCGATCAGGCACAGCACGAGCGCTACGACGGCCATGGGGCCCAGCATGGCGGCCAGCAGGCGCGTGCGCAGCGCCGCCGGAGCCGGAGCCGGAGCCGGAGCCGGAGCCGGCAGGGATGCGTCAGCCGGCATCAAGTAGATAGCCTACCCCTCGGACCGTGCGTATCTGCGGTCCGTCCGGGGCCAATTTCGCGCGCAGGCGCGTAATGTGAACTTCGAGCGCGTTCTGTCCCACCGGCTCGTTGAGACCGAAGACTTCTCCCTGCAGCACCTCACGCGCAACGAGCTGGCCTGCCCTGGTGGCCAGCGCATCGAGCACTGCAGCCTCTCGACGGCGCAAATCCAACGCTCGCCCCGCCACACTGACATCGCCGCTGGAGCGGTTTATCCTGAGCGATCCGATGACAAGTTCCGGGGTCGGATCGCCACCGCGCCTTCTGCCAAGCGCACGCACCCTCGCCTCGAGTTCCTCGGCGGCGAAAGGCTTTCGCATGTAGTCGTCCGCGCCAAGATCCAGACCGCGTACCCTGTCATCGAGCGCATCGCGCGCGGTCAGCATCAGGACAGGCATGCGCTCCCCACGCCGGCGTAGAGCTTGCAGTACTTCGAAACCATCCATGTCGGGCAACCCCACATCGAGGATCACCGCCGCGTAAGGCTCCTGAGGCGCAAACAGCAAGGCATCCTGGCCCGTCTCGACGTGATCCACGGCATGGCCCGCTCCCTGCAGCAGCGAGACGAGGCTACGGGCCAGTTGGCTATCATCTTCGACAAGCAAGATACGCAAGACGGCGATTTTCCGTGAAAGGTTGCTGACAGGGATTCGAACTAGATCCGCCTCATCGACAGCCCACCCGACAAGAGGTCCGGGGGGCGAGGGGAGCCAGGATATTGCGTATTTACCTAATTTTCGGCGTGTTCATAGGGGGTGTCATCGCTCTGGCCCTCGGACTTGCGCTGACGTTCAGCGGCTCCCCGGCAGGACTGGACGAAGCCCGCCGCGAAGGCGAGGTACAGGTCTACGCCAACGTGGATAGCGAAGCCGTCGCGCAATTGATCGCAGCCTTCGAAGCGCGCCACACGGGCGTGCGGGTGCACTTTCACGACCTCACCTCGGACACGCTCAACGCCCGTTTCCTTGCCGAGGCGAAGGCACGCAAGCCCGGCGCGGACATCGTCTGGTCCTCGGCGATGGACATGCAGGCCAAGCTCGTCAACGACGGCTACGCGCTGACCTATGCCAGCCCGCAAAGCGACGCTCTGCCCGAAGATGCGGTGTGGAACGCGCAGTCCTACAAGGTGACCGCCGAGCCTGTGGTCCTGGCCTACAACCGCGATCTGATCGCGCCGCAGGACGTGCCGCGCACGCACGCGGCGCTCGAGGTACTGCTCACCAGCCGCCGCGACGAACTGGCCGGCAAGCTCGTCATGTACGACCCGGCGTCTTCCAGTTTCGGCTATCTCCTGCTCACTCAGGATATCGCCGCGACGCGCGACACCCATTCGCTGATCGACGCAATAGGCCGCACCCGGCCCCGGCTGATGACAACGACCCGGTCCATGCTCGATGAGCTGGCGCAGGGAGAGGCCGCGCTCGCCTACAACGTCGTGGGCCCCTACGCGGAACAGCGCGCCAAGGCCGATCCGCGCATCGGCATCGTCTATCCCGAGGACTACACGATACTCACCTCGCGCGTGGCGTTCATCGCCCGCGAGGCGCCCCACCCGGCGGCAGCGAAGCTCTTTCTCGATTTCCTTCTTTCGCGCGAGGGGCAGCAAAGCCTCGCGCGCGCCGGGCTCTCCCCGATCCGGCGCGATGTCTCACGCGTTCGCCTCCCTGCCGAGCAGGTCCGTCCGATCCCGGGTGGCCCGCGGCTTTTCGTCAACCTCGATCCGATCAAGCGTGCCCGCTTCCTTGCCCAATGGAATGCCGCTCTCGCGAACCAAGGCCCCCCAGAATGAAAACTATTCCGATCAGTTGCGCCCTCGGTGCACTGCTAACCGCCACTCCGACCCTTGCCCAGACGCCCTCGGCACAGGATCTGGCCGATCTCGTGCGCCAGCAAGCCGCTGAAATCGCGGACCTGCGCGAACGGGTCAAGGAACTGGAGACGCGCAGCGAGGCACAGCCACCGCGCGCAACCCCTCCCGTCCTCGCCGAAAGCCCTGCCGCGCCTGAAGACACCTCTGGTCAGGGCACGCAGCCCCCGACCCTCGTCACCGCCCCCTACGCGCCGCAACTCATCCCCCCTGGTCCGGCCGAGCGCGACATCGCCCGTGCACGCTCCGCAAACCTTGCAGGAGTCACGACCGAATGGGGCGCGGGTTTGCCGGTCTTCCACTCCGCCGACGGCGAATACACCTTCAAGCCGCGCGGCAGGATCCTCGCCGACGTGGGATCGACGTTCGGCTCTGACCATGACGGGCGCAACATCACGACGACCGGCATGCGCGCGCTGCGCCTCGGCTTCGAAGGCGGCGTGGGCACCCACTTCTTCTATCAGATCGAAGCCGATTTCTCCGAGAACGCGGCCGAGATCATGACCGCATACGTGGGCTGGCGCGACGCGCTGTCCGACGATGTCAGCTTCGACCTGCGCGCCGGACACCTGTTCAACGACCGCGCGTTCGACGGCTCGACCGGTTCGGATTCCACCGCCTTCCTCGAACGCAACACCGTCGCCAACACGATCGTGCCCGAACGTGGCTATTATGGCGTGGGTGCAATGGCGCGCGCCTTCTTTCCGCGCGGGCACGTTTCGCTCTCGATTACGGGTGATCGCGTCGACGGCGATCAGTCCGATAGCGACAGCCGCACGATCACGGCGCGCGCACACGTCAACCCGTTGCGTTCGGATACCGGGGCGCTGCACCTGGGTGCCTGGGGCTTTGACGAATCGCTCGCATCCTCGGCGCAAGATCTGACCCGCAACACGTTCATGGGTACCCGCTTCAACGGGGCCCTGCGCGTCTCCACAGGCGCGCTCGAAGGCGGGACGGGAACCACCGGCTACGGGTTCGAGCTGGGCGGTTACCAGGGCCCGATCTGGGTCATGGCCGAGGCCGGCCAGCGCCTCGCCCGGCGCGACGCCGCTCGCCCCGATTTCCGCACCCGCGCCTACGCGGTGTCTGCCGGATGGTTCCTCACCGGTGAACTTCCCCCCTACAATCCGCGCAACGGCAGCTTTGGCCAGCCTCGCGTCCTCGACCCCGTGTTCGGCGGCGGCACCGGCGCGATCGAGCTGACAGGTCGCTACGAGCAGGTCGCCTTCCAGAACATTCCCCAACCGGCCGATGGCTGGACCGCCACGCTCGGCGCCAACTGGTACCTCAACAGCTTCACGCGCATCCAGGTCAACGGGATCTACTGGCAGATCGACAATGCCACCGGGCCCTACGCGGGAAGCGACAGCGGCCAGACCCTCGCCGCGCGTCTCGGCGTGACCTTCTAGAAGGCGCGCCCCTCCCCCTTCCCTAGCCCCCTCGCCAAGAACAGGGCCGATAACGGCCATCAGGAGAGTTTCATGTTAGCCATCTTTGGACTTCTAACCGTGGTGTGCGTGGTCGCGCTGCTGCTGGCGCGGCTGGCCTCGCCGATCGTGGCGCTGGTGCTCGTGCCACTCGCGGCCGGACTGCTCTATGGCTTCAGCCCCGACGAAGTGTCCGGCTTCTTCGGCGATGGCTTGACCCGCGTGATGCAGGTCGCGACGATGTTCATTTTCGCGATCATCTTCTTCGGCGTACTGCAGGACACAGGCTTCTTCCGCCCCTTCATCAACGGGCTGATCCGCATCACGCGCGGCAATGTGGTCTACGTCGCGGTTGGCACGACGCTGGTCGGCGCCTGCGCCCACCTCGATGGCGCCGGTGCGACGACGTTCCTGCTGACCATCCCGGCCCTGCTCCCGCTCTACCTGCGCCTTGGCATGAGCCGGTATCTCCTGCTCATGCTGCTCGCCACCGGGGCCGGTATCGCCAACATGCTGCCCTGGGCGGGCCCGCTGGGACGCGCCGCCGCCGTAACCGGCATCGAGGTCACCGAACTGTGGCGCCCGCTGATACCCGTGCAGGTCCTCGGACTTGTTCTCCTCGCGGTGCTCGCGCTCGTCCTTGGCTTTCGCGAACGTCGCCGGATCGCCGCCGCCGGATCGCCGGAACAGGCCGTGGCCGAAGCCGACGGCGGTCGTATCAATCCTGCCGGCCCCGACGTCATGGGCCGCAAGGCCGAAGACACTCCGGATCTCAGTGAAGGTGAGCAGGCGTTGCTGCGCCCCCGCCTGATCTGGGTAAACGCAGCCATTTTCGTTGCGGTTCTGACCGTGCTCGTCGCAGGAATTCTGCCCGCAGCCTATACCTTCATGATCGGTCTCTCGATCCTGCTGACCTGCAATTACCGCTCGATCGACCTCCAGATGGCCCGGGTAAGGGCGCATTCCGGACCGGCCCTGCTCATGGGTGCCATCATTCTCGCGGCAGGCAGCTTCCTGGGCGTCCTCGACGGCAGTGGCATGCTCAAGGCGATGGCCCAGGCTCTCGTCGGCATTCTCCCGGAATCGGCCGTTCCCATGCTGCACGTCCTGATCGGCTTCTTCGGCCTGCCGCTCGAACTCGTCCTGAACACCGACGCCTATTACTTCGGGCTGCTCCCGGTCGTACTTCAGGTCGTCGAACCGGTAGGCGTGGCTCCCCAGGCGACGGTGCACGCCCTCATCATCGGGAACATCATCGGCACCTTCATCAGCCCCTTCTCGCCTGCAATGTGGCTTGCACTCGGACTGGCACAGGCGGACATCGGACGGCACATCCGCTATTCCCTGCCGATCATGTGGGCGTTCTCGATCCTGGTTTTTGCAATCGGCTGGTTGCTCGGCCTGTTCTGATCCTGCCCGGTTAGGGACTCCGGTCCGAGTTCCGGGACCGGTCGTCGGCATCGCAGGATATGCGAAAGACGACCGGTCCCGGCCACGGGCCTCGAGGCACTCGAGCCAAGGCCCCAAACTCAGCCTGTCTACGTCCCGGTCTCGGCCAGATTTCCCGGCAACAGACAGTAGGCAACTACTTCCTCCGCCCCATAGTCGACATAGAGGTCATGCCGCCAACGCAGGTCCTGGGCATGCGCCCGCACCTCGCCGCTATAACGAAGCCGGGCCAGAACCATGGTTCCCTCGGGCAACGGACAGGGTCCGCCGAACCACGATATCCATTCGCCGCTCACCAGGCGCTCCTGCATTGAGCTTCCTCCTCGCCGATCCTGAAAGAACGCCGCGCGCGCACCTTCACGGTGCGGTGCGCGCGACACTGGACTTCTCGCCGAGATCCATCATGACGATGCCCTGCCCGACCCCGGCATCGACCACGTCTGCGGATCCGATCTGCATGGCGATGTAACGGCCATCGGGACTGACGACGGGATTGCCGTATTTCCAGCGGCCGTAATCCATGATCCGCGTCAGGCGCGTGTAGCGCGGCTTGTCTGCCTTGAGCTCGAGGATGCAAATGTCCATGCCCGCAGCGCGATCGCCGCTGCATTCGACGAGCGTATGCCTGCCGTCGGGGAAGATGCCTTCGACCTCTCCATACAGTGCCGCGGGCGTCGGATAGCTCGTCAGTGCTCCGCTGCCAAAGTCGACCGAGAGCACTTCCGTCTGGCGCTCGCGCTTCAGAAACGGGGTGAAGTAACATGGCGCAGTCAGCCCGGTGTCATCGGGCAGAAAGTCCTGCGGCTCGACCAGGCAACGAGACGCCTTCGTCTCCAGTACCTGTCGCTCATCGCGCAACACCGGTTGCCCATCCTCCATGGCCACGCGGGCAAGCTTGATCACCGTCCTGTCGATCTCGCCGAAGCTCTTGGCGCGCGGTTCGATTTCGGACCACGCGAGCAGATTGGTCCGAGGCGACACAGCGATGCCCTCGAAGGCCGTACGCTCCAGAGCCACCGGTGCGCGGGTTGCCGCAGCATCCAGCCAGAACAGTTCGATATGGGCGTTGCGCGTGGACTCGCGGTCAGGGCCCATGACGCGCGGGCCCATGAGAATGAAGTTGCCGTCCGCCAGGTAATGGACCCGCAGGAATCCGTTATGCGGTGCATGCGCGGTCAGGTTGCGCACGGCTCCGGTCTTCAGGTCCATCTCATAGGCATCGCCATAGGAAGCCCCGATAAATGCGATACGCGTTCCATCAGGTGAAAAGACCGGACGCTCTCCGAAGGCCGAGAGCAGCCGCATGTTACTAGGCAGATCGAAGGTCGGGTTACCCGGCTTCGATCCAATCCGGAAATCGGCGACGTCGACTTCCGTTTGCGAAGAGCCAGCCTCGGATCGAGCCAGTACCGACGAAGACAAGCCGCCAAGGGCGGCCAAGGGAAGGATAGTCAGAACAAGCCCGGCAGGGGCAATCTTCGAACGGGGCATCGCAAACCTCTCCTTATCTTGATTGTCGGTCCCAGTCGGGACCTCGTGCGTCAAGAAGGACTATTGCCCGAAGTTGATTTGTCAGGCAACCTGATAACTACGCCGGTAGTACCAAGGCGAAATGAGACAGCCCGCAAGGGCGGATAACAGGGAAAGAGGATAAACATCGTGAAAACCACCAGGATTCCTTTGCTGGTTTCAGCCAGTCTGATGGCCTTCGTCATGCCCGCTGCGGCCCACGCGCAGGAAACTGCCCAGGACACCGCTACGCCCGCGCAGGCACAAGACGAGCTGGACAATGCAATGGTGCAGGACATCATCGTCACTGGCTCGCGCATCCAGAGCGCGGGCTTCGAGGCTCCTACGCCGGTCAGCGTGGTAGACACCGGCGACCTGATCAAGACGGCCCCCGCAAGCATCGCCGACGGCCTCAACCAGCTGCCTGCCTTCCAGAACTCGATCAACGGCGACCAACAACAGTTCACCCAGGGCAATCGCCAGCGCACCGGCAACTACCTGAACCTGCGAAACCTCGGCACGCAGCGCGTGCTGATTTTGCAGGACGGTCTGCGCATGCCCCAGACCGGCACCAACGGCGGCGTTGACGTGAGCCTGCTCCCCCAGCTGCTGACCAAGCGCGTCGACGTCGTCACGGGCGGCGCTTCGGCGGCCTATGGGTCGGACGCGGTCTCGGGCGTGGTCAACTTCATCATCGACAAGGACTTCGATGGCGTGAAGGCCCAGGCCCAGTACGGCATCTCGGATCGGGGCGACAAAGCCAACTACCGGCTCGGCGCGGCTTTCGGCACCTCGCTGCTCGACGACAGGCTCCACGTCATCGGCAGCTTCGAGCACTACAAGGTCAACCCGCTGTACAAGCGTGACCGCCCGATCGTACGCGAATCCTGGCAGGCGACCGGGGCCGGCACCGAGGAAAACCCCTTCCGCTATGTGGATGATGTACGCTGGGGCACGGTCTCAGAGGGCGGCTATATCTCGAGCGGTCCACTCGCCGGACAGCAGTTCGCCGACGGAGGTGTCACGGTTCCCTTCGATCCCGGCATCCCGTCGGGCAATCCGGGTTCGCAGCGCGGCGGTGACGGCGCATTCATCGGGGTCGATTGCTGCACCCTGACGCCGGGTGCAAAGACGTATCAGGCCTTCGGACGTGCCGATTACGAATTCTCTCCCGAGCTGAGCGCCTATGCCTCGGTTGGCTACAACTGGTCTTCCAACTACGACATGCCGTTCACCGGGCTGCGCCTCGGCGCGACGATCTTCTCGGACAACGCCTTCCTCGATCCCGCGACGCAGGCAGCGCTTGGCTCCACCGATTCGTTCGTGCTCTCGAAGGTCTGGGGCCCCGAAGAACGGCGCTTCAACAACACCGTCACCCAGAAGAGCGACAGCTTCATCATCAACACCGGTCTCAAGGGCGAATTCGGCGCTGGTCTTCAGTGGACCCTTGGCTACGTCCACGCAAAGACGACCTTCGAAGGCGAAATCGAGGACGCTCTCAACGCGAACTTCTATGCCGCGGCCGACGCCGTACGTGACCCGGTGACAGGCAACATCGTCTGCCGGGTCACGCTGACCAATCCGGGCCTCTATCCCGGCTGCGTGCCGCTCAACCTGTTCGGCCCGAACAGCGTGACCGTGGAGATGGACGACTACATCACCGGTGTCTCGCGCTACAAGGCGACCAACAAGCTCGACAGCATCCAGGCCACGCTCGCGGGAGATATCGTCGAAGGCTGGGCCGGTCCGATCTCCTTTGCCGTCGGCGCGGAATATCGCAAGCAGTCGCTGCTCCAGACCAGTAACAGCGACCCCAGCATACCAACCGATTTCACCGGCCTGCGCGGCGTGCGGAGCACCTATAGGGGTCGTTTCCAGTCGCAGAATCTCGGCACCGCGGACGGTTCGTACAACGTCAAGGAAGCCTTCGGCGAACTCAACGTACCGGTGCTCGACGACAGCGTGGTCGGCTCGCTGGCGCTCAACGGCGCAGTGCGGTGGACCGACTACAGCACCAGCGGATCGGTGACCACCTGGAAGATCGGTGGCGTCTGGGACGGCCTCGACGGGGTGCGCCTGCGTGCCACGCTTTCGCGCGACATCCGGGCACCAACCCTCTACGAACTCTTCGCAGGTCGCGCCACGACCAGCATTACTTTCTCGGATCGCCTGACCGGTCAGCAGGCCGTCTCGAACCAGGTCACCGGCGGCAACCCCGACCTGCAGCCCGAGGTCGCGCGCACCTTCACCGCCGGCATTGTCCTGCAGCCCTCGTTCATCCCCGGACTGCACTTCTCGGCGGATTACTTCCGCATCAAGATCGACGATGCGATCGCGACACCCTATTCCGCGTTCCAGATCGTGGACCTGTGCTACGCAAGCGACTTCACCTCGCCGACCTGCGACCAGATCGACCGCCCGCTCGGTCCGACCAATCCGGATCCGACCAATACCCCGACCGCGATCTATACGCTTAACCAGAACGTCGCGACCCTCATCAACAGCGGCATCGACTTCGAGCTCACCTACCGCCGCCCCGTCGGTTCCGGGACGCTCAACCTGCGTGCGCTCGCCACGCGCCAGCTGACCTTCCAGCAGCGCAACGCGCCCGGCGAGGAGATGCGCAAATTTGTCGGCACATCCGACTTCAACGACGTGCAGTTCCCGCTGCCTCTGCCCAAGTGGCGCGCCAACGTCAGCGCCGGCTGGGAAGGCGAGAACGTCTCGTTCAACGTCCAGGAGCGCATCATCGGCGGCTACGATCGCTCGCGCCAGTTCGTCTACGTCGACAACGAGGTGAAGCCGGTCTTCTACACCGACCTGAACCTGACCTACACCGTGCGTACCGCGCTGGATCGTGAATTCGAGCTGTTCACGACCGTCAACAACCTCTTCGACAAGCAGGCACCGCTCCTGCCGGTCACCCGCACACCGGGCCTGACCGTACCGACGATGCGCAACACCTACGACATCATCGGCCGCTACATCACGGCTGGCGTGCGCTTCAGGATGTGACCCGTACCGCGCGGCGGCCAAGACCGGCTGCCGCGCGGTCGACTCAGGATATTCCCGTGATCGACATAGACCGTAGAACCGTACTGGCCGGCGCTGCCGTGAGCGCGCTGGCCCTGCCCTCGCTTTCCCGTGCCGCAACCGACCCCATGGCTACCCTGCCCGGCTGGCAAGCCGACCCGATGCGCTGGTTCCAGCTGGCCTTCACCGAAGACGACCCGGGCGCTTTCGACCCCGATTTCTGGATGGCCTACTTCCGCGAGATCGGCGCGCAGGGTGTCTGCCTGAGCGCGGGCGGCGGCATTGCCTTCTATCCCACCCGCATTCCGCATCATGGCAAGAGCGCCAACATGACGTCGGGACGCGACCCGTTCGGCACGATGGCCCTGGCCTGCAAGCGCGAAGGCATTGACGTGCTCGCACGCATCGATCCCCACGCGATGCCGCAAAGCGCCTTCGCGGCGCATCCCGAATGGGCCGCGCGCGATGCGCAGGGTGAGGCACGCCGCCACTGGTCGGCCAGCGATCTGTACCTCACCTGCCCTTACGGCCCCTACAACTTCGAGTTCATGCCCGAGGTGATCGACGAGATCGCCACGCGCTACCCGGTAGACGGCTTCTTCGGCAATCGCTGGAACACCCTTGGTCTGTGCCACTGCGACAGCTGCAAGCGCAATTTCGAGGCCGCAACGGGTGCGCAACTGCCGACACAGACCGATCCGGCCACGCCCGAAGGGTTGCGCTGGCACGAATGGTCGCAATCCCGCTTGCTGGCCGTGCAGGACCTGTGGAACGAGACAATCGTGAAACGCCGCCCGAACGCCTTCTTCGTGAGCGGGACCGAACGGCGCGGCATCATGGACTACGATGCCCGCGAGATCGGGGAGCGCATGAAGATGGTCTTCGGCGACCGCCAGGCCCGCTCGAGCGAGTCCACCTACTACACGCCGGGCACCAAGGCCTGGAACAGCGGACGCTTCGCCAAGGAGTTGCGCGGCTACATGTTCGACAAGCCGGTCGGCCACATCATCTCGGTCGGTGTCGAGGAAGAATACCGATGGAAGGATTCTGTTCAGGACGCGGCAGAGATCCGGATCTGGGCCGCTGGCTCGATCGCGCAGGGCGCACGCCCGTGGATCACCAAGTTCAATGCAAAGCCCTTCGACCGACGCTGGATGCCGGTCGTGAAGGACCTGTTCAACTGGCATCGGCGCCATGAACGCTACTTGCGCAATACCGCCAATCTTGCACGCGTCGCGCTGGTCATCGAGAACCGGGGGCCCGCCGTGATCGGCGGGGCGCAGCACCGGCTTGAGATGGAAGGGCACCGCCGAGGCTTCTATCAGGCGATGCTCGAGGCGCGCATTCCCTTCGATGCGATCGATGCTGCATACCTCGACCCCGAACACCTCGCCCGCTTCGACGTACTGGTTCTGGCCAACGCCGCCGTGCTGTCCGAGAGCCAATGCGCGCAACTACGCGCTTTCGTGGCGCGGGGTGGCGCGATCGTCGCGACGCACGAGACATCGCTTTATGACGAGATGGGCAAGAAGCGCCCGGATTTCGCACTCGCCGATCTATTCGGTTGTCATTATGAGAGAACCGAGGCGCCCCTGCACAACAGCTATCTGACGCTACGCGCCCCCCACCCGGCGCTTGCACCGCTCGAAGGGGTATCGCGCACGATCGCCGCGACCGCCCGGGTTCATGTGCGCCGAGACGGGCCTGCCGATGTTCCGATCACGCTCGTGCCCAGCTTTCCCGACCTGCCCATGGAACGCGTCTTCACCGATGTCACCGAGAGCGACATACCGATGGCTCTGTGTCGCAAGGTCGGCAAGGGGCGCGTCGCCTACCTGCCGATGAACATCGCAGCGACCTTCGAGGAACTGCAGCATGCCGATCACATGCGCATCATGGCGGGCATGGTTCACTGGGCACTGGGCGCGCGCCAGCCGATGGAGGTTGCGGGCCCTGGCCTGGTCGATATCGCATGGTGGCGCCAGGAACGCTCCCTCGCGGCACACATCGTCAATCTGAACAACCCGATGACGGGCAGCGGCAGCTATCGCGAGGCGATACCTACCGGTCCCTACGAGGTTTCTCTTGAGCTGCCCGAAGGTGCGCAGGTCCGAGCCGTCACGCTGCTCGATGCAGGCATGCCCGCAACCACGCGCCGGGACGGCGAACGCCTCGTCGTGACCGTGCCCTCGGTCAGCTTCCACGAGATCATCGCCGTCGATCTGGCCTGAAGGATACATGCCCTTGCCACAGGCTTTCCGCCCTTCCGCTCCGACCGCGCCCGCTCCGCGCGACATGCTCGAGACGCTCTTTCGCGAGGGGCTCGAAACCGTCGACGGCGCCAGACTTCTGCGCACGCATTCGTGTTTCGACGGCGAGCGCTGGCACTACGATGCTGGCGCTGCGGGCCGCTCGATTACTTTCGACATCCCGCGCGAAGGGCGCCTGATCGTCGTCGGTGCAGGCAAGGCAGCCGCAGCCCTGGCCCGCGGACTGGAGGACGTCTTTGGCGACCGCATCGACGATGGCTGCATCGTGGTCAAATACGGCCATACCGAGAAACTGGCCCATATCGGCCAGTACGAGGCGGGCCACCCCGTGCCCGATGCCAATGGCGTCGAGGCGACGGGACACATCCTCGCGACCCTGCGCGAGCTCACGCCCGACGACAGGGTGATCGTGCTGCTGACGGGCGGGGCCTCGGCTCTCCTCGTCGATCCGATCGAGGGCATCTCGCTCGAGGACAAGGCAGCCACGACCAGGCTCCTGCTCCATTCGAGCGCATCGATCGACGAGATCAACGCGGTGCGCAAGTCGCTCTCCAGCGTCAAGGGCGGCGGGCTGCTGAGACACCTCGCGCCCGCCAGTTCGCTGACCCTGCTCGTCTCCGATGTCCCTAACGGCGATTTCGGAACGATTGGATCGGGACCCTCGATCCCCGAGGCCGGCAACGGCCCCGATCCGATCGACATCTTCCGCCGCCACGACCTGACCGACCGCCTGCGCCCCGCAGTCATAACCGCCCTCGAACGCAGCGCCGACAGGCGACGCGAGCGCGGGCCGGACAAGGGACACCATGAGGTCCTTCTCCTCGCCGAAAGCGCGGACCTCGTGCGCAACGTCAGCGCCCTCGCACGCAAACAGGGCCTGCATACGCAGATCGTCGAGAGCTGCATGAACGGGAACACGCATGAACAGGCTCACCGCTTCGTCGAAGCCGCACGGCGGGCGGTGAACGAGGGCGAACGTGACTTGCTGCTGATCGCTGCAGGCGAAACCACGCTCGAGGTATCCGGCCAAGGTACCGGGGGGCGCAATCAGGAATTCGCACTCTACGCCGCCCGCCTGCTCGACGGCTTGCCCGGCGTGACCTTGCTGGCAGCCGGAACCGATGGAACCGACGGTCCGACCGAGGCCGCTGGCGGCTTCGCCGACGGCGCCAGCTGGTCACGCGCGCGCGCACTCGGCCTCGACCCCGCGAAGGCGCTCGAGGACAACGATTCCCACCCCTTGCTTGCAGCGCTCGGCGATCTGCTCGTGACCGGTCCGAGCGGAACCAATCTGATGGATCTCGTCCTCGCCCTTGTCGGGCCGGACGGATCGGGGAGAACGACGGCACCCTGAAAACACCTGCCGCGCGGAGACATTGATGACATCTGACTGGACCATTGGCCGGCGCCACTTCCTGATGGCGGCCGGAGCGGGCGCGTTCGGCGGCGCCCCGAACGTAGCACGGGCCGCATCCCGGCTCTTGGCGGGAACGGCCGCCAGTCCGCCCGAAGGATGGTGGGACCACCCATACCGTATCGTCCAGACGAACCTGCGCGAAATCGACGTCCTCGAGGATCCCGACGAGATCGCGCGTGCCGTTCGCGCATTCGGTGCGAACGTGCTGGTGACCAATATCGGCGGGATCGTGGCGTTCTATCCGACCGAGCTCGACCTTCAATATACCAACCCCTATCTCAGGAACGACTTCGCCGGCGAGATGATCGAGGCCGCGCGCTCGCATGGCCTCAAGGTCGTGGGCCGTTTCGACCTTTCCAAGGCAATGAAGCCCGCCTTCGATGCCCATCCGGACTGGTTCATGCGCAATCGCGATGGCTCGCCGCGGGTCTATGAAGGGACCTATCAGGCCTGTCCCAATGGTGGCTGGGCACACGACTACGGCTTCAGGATCCTCGCCGAAGGCGTTCCGCGCTACCGTACCGATGCCTACTTCTTCAACATGACCGGCTATCCCGAGACCGATTACGCCAACGTGCGCCACGGAATCTGCACCTGCGACAATTGCCGCAGTGCCTTTCGCCGCCAGACCGGCCTCGAACTGCCCGAGAAGGACGGCTTCGAGGATCCGAACTGGATCGCCTACCTGCGCTTCCAGGACCGTACGAGCGAGGCGCTGCTGACCAAGGTCAACCGCTACATCGCGGACATTCACGACGTGCCGATCATGCACTACTGGAACTTCGACGAGGTCGGGCGCGGCGAAGCCCAGCGGCGCGTCTACCGCCCCGCGCCAGAGTGGCCGCACCAGGCCGGCGAACAGACACGCGAAGCCCTTGCGCGCAACCCCGGCAAGCCGTTTTCGGCAACCTCGGCAGCCCACATCGACTACCCCTGGCGGCAGGTGACCGAGACCGCAGCCTGCCACGAATTGCGAATGGCGCAGCAACTGGGACTGGGGCTCGCCCCCGACCTCTACCTGATGGGAACACTCGCCGGACAGGACGACCAGTCCTGGCTGCCGCCAATGTCCGCGCTCTACGCCTTCCACAAGGAACACGAGGCGCAATACGCAGACCTCGAACCGGCTTCGCGCATCGCCCTGTATTCTTCGAGAAAGGCAGCGAGACTGGGCGGCGGCACGGCCAGTGCGCGCTATCGCGGCGATGCATTTCGCGGAGCCTACATGGCACTGGTCGACAGTCGCCTGCCCTTCCACATGATCAACGACGCGCGCCTCGAGGACGGCACCACGAAGCCCGACGGAGCATTCGATGCCATTGTCATGCCGCATGTCGAACTGATCAGTGACCGCGAGGCGGCCGCGCTCGATTCCTATGTCGCGGCGGGCGGCCTGCTGCTCGTGACCGGACGCACGGGTGGCTGCGACGAGCTTGGCAAGCAGCGCTCATCGATCGCCTTCGCAAGCTTTCCCGCATCTGCCTATGACGCGTCGCTCGATGCCCATGGCTGGTCGGCGGATCTCGACGATGCCGCTCTCAGGTTCGCACAGGGGCGCATGATGCTCGACGAGCGCTATTTCCCGCCCACCCTGCGCCACGACGCGCAAGTGCTGATGGGCCTTGCGCCCGACCAGCGCTTCGGCCCTCCCGAGTTCAGCTACGCGGTGCCCGGAGACGCGCCACGCAAGGACCCTGTCGTGCTCTCGCGTCGCCATGGCAAGGGCACGGTGGTGCAGATCCCGTGGATGCCGGACTGGCTCTATCATCGCCACGGCCTTGAGGCCCATCGCGCCTTGATCGAGGCGATCGTGCGTCGCCACACGCCACCGGCTCCCTTCCTGCTACAAGGCGCGGGTGCCGTCGAGCTCTTCGCCATGCGCAAGATCGACGGCTCGGCCGACTTGCTCCACATCGTAAACTATTCCGGTCAGCACGGCGGGCGTTACGACGCCCCCTCGGCAATCAGCGGACTGCGCCTCGGCGTGCTGCGCTCGCATCGCGCATCGCCTTCCGTGCAATGCCTCAAGGCAAGGCGGGATGCGGCAAGGACCACCGCGCAGGACGAGCGATACGACTGGTTCACCCTTCCCCCCATCGGTGCCTTCGAAGCCCTTGTCGTGCGCTAGGGCGCGACAACAAGCGCTGGAACAAGGAAAGGGCCACTTCGGATGAAGTGGCCCTTTCTTCGTGTACGACATCGAAACGGAAAGGTGGCCCCGGCCCGTCTCCCCAGGCCGACCGGGGCCGAGGTTCATGTCGCGATCAGGGAGGCAACCGCGACATCTCGAACAAAGGAGGCAATGCGCGCCTCGACCATGGGCGCACTCACTTCACGACCCAGTCGGTGAACGGGGGTACATAGGCCATCAGCATGACCAGCCCGCCCATCATCATGCCCAGCGCAATGCTATGGACCAGCACGTAGCGCAGGATCTTGCCCTCAGCCCCGAACCACTTGGTCGCGGTCGAGGCGACGACGATCGACTGCGCGTCGATCATCTTGCCCATCACACCGCCCGCACTGTTGGCACCGGCCATCAGGATCGGTGGCAGTCCGAGTTGCTGCGAGGTGATCTTTTGCAGGCTGCCGAAGAGCACGTTGGACGCCGTATCGGAACCCGTCACCGCGACCCCGAGCCAGCCGAGCATAGTCCCGAAAAACGGGTAAAGTACGCCGGTGCCGGCAAAAGCCAGCCCCATGGTCGCGTCGATCCCGGCAAAGCGGGTCACATAGCCGAGTGCCAGCATAGCAGCGATCGTCAGGAGAGACGGTGCCACCAGCTTGAGCGAGCGCGCATAGGTGCCCACAATCTGCGCGGGCCGCATTCCGAGAAGGAAGCCGCTGAAGATGGCTGCCAGGAGGATCCCCGACCCGGTCGCCGAGAAGAGGTTGAGGTTGAAGACCGCGCCCTCGACTTCCGGTGCGGCGACGACCGGCGGCATGCGCTGGACCATCCCGTCGAGCAGGGGAACCGCGAAGCTGGGCTTGAACAGTGCATCGAGCCCGGTCTTCACGAAGGGCAGGCCCCATACGAAGATCATGACCGTCAGGATCAGCCATGGCATCCAGGCCTTGCGCACCGCCGCGGGCGTAGGATGCTCGGCATCGGGATGGACGCGTTCCTCGGCCATCTCCTCCTCGACGGCGCGGCTGTCACCCTTGCTGAGCGGGGCGTCGTTGACGTGCATCACGCTGCGTGGCTTCCAGACCCGCAAGAACCCGATCAGCACGAGAATGGTCAGGAGCGCGGAACCCACCGCCGTCAGCCATGGCCCATGCAGGTTCGAAATCGCCAGCTGGGCAAGGCCGAAAGTCAGCCCGGTAACGAGAACGGCGGGCCAGACTTCGAGTGTACGACGCCAGCCGCAGTAGGCGACGAGCAACCAGAACGGAACGATGATGCAGAATATCGTCATCTGGCGTCCGACCATCGCCGACAGCTCCAGCAAGGGCAGTCCGGTGATCGCCGAAAGGGTCAACAGCGGTGTCCCCAGCGCCCCGAACGCGACCGGAGCGGTGTTCGCAATGAGCGAGAGACCGGAGGCCTGGAGTCTCGTGAAACCAAGGCCGATCAGCATCGCTCCGGTCACCGCGACAGGGGTTCCGAAGCCTGCCGCACCCTCGAAGAACGCACCGAAGCAAAAGGCGATCAGCAGCAACTGGAGGCGGCTGTCGTCGGTGATCCGCGCGATCGAGTTGCGCATGATCTCGAACTGGCCGCACTCGTTGGTCAGCTGGTACAGGAAGATAATGTTCAGCACGATCCAGCCAATCGGCAGCAGGCCGTAGGCGGCTCCGAACCCGGCTGCGGCAAAGGCGCTGCCGGTGGGCATCCCATAGACGGCTATGGCGATCAGCAGCGCTACTGCGAGGCCCGCGAGCGCGGCAATGTGCGCACGCATGTGCAGCAGTCCAAGCCCCCCCAGCATGACCACGACCGGCGCTGCCGCAAGGATCGTTGATATCCACCCGTTGCCCACGGGATCGTAGTTCTGCGGCCAGATCATCGGCAGGAAACCTCTCTAAAATATGGTCGCGAAAGTGACGGCTCGCCTCGTCGGGGCCAATGAAGGCCCGCCGCGGTTTCACATCGCGGGACAGGCCCTTCATTCGGGGCCTAGAGACCTTCGGGCAGGTCCATCAGCAGGATGCCGCGACCCGATCCGGCTTCCTCGGCGGCAAGACCGATCTGGAACGCCATGCGCGCACCATCCCGGCTGATCTGCGGGTTGGAGAAGCGATAATCGCCGTAGTCCTGAGCGAAGGTGATCCGCCAGTAGCCCGGATTGTCAGGCTTCAGTTCGAGCACGCAGACATCGAGGCCGCGCGCCTGATCGTTGCCGCATTCGGTCGTCGTATGTCGCCCGCTGGGGAAGATTCCCTCGGCTTCGGCGTAAAGTTCGCGCGGGGTGGGCACGTGCTCCATCGCTCCGGTCCCGGTATCGATCACGTAGACCTGCGCTTCGGCGACCGGCTTGGCACCGGGAATTCCGCTCTTGTCCATGACGTAGCAGGTCGAGGTCAGTTTGCTGTCGTCGTCGAACCAGTCCTGCGCTTCGAGCAGGCACTCGCGGCCATCGCGCGTCACCAGCTTGCGCACCTGTTCCAGTCGCGGACGCCCCTCCTCGACAACCACCGCGCCAGTCATCAGCGAGACCGTCATCGGCAGTTTGGGCGATATCACGCCGACGCGCGGCTCCAGCACCTGCCACGCGACGCGATTGCTGACCGGGCTCGCGGCAAGCCCTTCGAATACGGTCGCGCCCAGGGCAAAGGCCTGCCCCTGCGCGGCTGCATCCATCCACCACATCTCGATATGGGCTGCCCGCGTCGCCTCCGGGCTTTCCCCCATCCTGCGCGGGCCAAGCAGAAGGTACGAACCGTCGGCCATGTAGTGGACGCGCAGAAAACCGGGATTGGGCAGGTGCGCGGTCAGGTTGCGCATCTTGCCGCTGTCCAGGTCGATCTCGAAGGCATCGCCATAGGCGCGTTCGATGAAGGCGACCCGCTTGCCATCGGGCGAGAATACCGCGCGCTCGCCAAAGCTGGTCAGCACACGGGTCCGGGCAGGCAGATTGTCTAGCGGATCGGCCGCCTTGCTGGGCGCGGCAAACGGTCCGGTAACGGGTACCCGCTCGTCCCAAGCCGTCTCGTCGCGCGCTTGCGCCGGGCTGGCTAGCGCCGCGACTGCGGCAATCAGGGCGGTGCGGTGCAGGCTTTTCATGAAGTCTCCCGAGTCTGGCGGCACTTCGCCGCTTCCCGGGGATCATCGCCCGCACTGGCCCCTCTAGCGAGGAAACGGCTGCCCCTATTCCGCATCACGGGACAGTGCCGCGCGCGCACTGTCCCGGGGTCAGCAAGCAGCGGCGAGCGGGGCGGACGGCCCTGCGTTCATCTCCTCGAGAAAGTCGCGGATCGTCTGGTCGAACGATGAGTCGCTGGTGAAGCCGAGCGCGCGCGCCCGGCTATCGTCCCAGCGCGCCGGCCAGGAGGCAACGATGCGCTCCACCGCCGGATCAAGGCACCACGCGATATGTTCGAGCGGCTCGGAACCAGCCACCGCCTCGAGCGCCTCGACCATCTGGGCCACGGTGACGGAGAGACCGGGCAAATCAACGATCGGGTTGGCCCCCAACATTGCAGCGGGCAAGTCCCCTGCATGAACCAGGTTGGCGATCGCATGGCGCGGAGAGAGCAGCCATAGCGGCAGATCCGGCGCAACCGGGCAGACAGTATCCTTGCCACAAAGCGGCTCGCGCACGATCCCGCTGGCAAAGGACGACGCCGCCTGGTTGGGAAGGCCGGGCCGCACGCTGATCGTGGGCAGGCGCAGGACAACGCCATCGACAAAGCCGCGCCGGGTGTATTCGGCAAGGAGCAACTCGGCGATGGCCTTCTCCGCGCCATAGGAAGAGCGCGGGGCGACAGACAGGGGCGCGTCTTCGCTGACCGGACCGAATACCGCAACCGAGCTGGTGAAGACGACGCGCGGAGAGTTCCCGGATTTGCGGCAGGCCTCGAGCAAGGTCTGCGAGCCCTGCACGTTCACTTCCATGCCGAGATCGAAGTCAGCCTCGGCCTGTCCGCTGACGACCGCTGCCAGGTGAAAAACCACGTCAGCCCCATCGACAAGCGCCTCGAGCGCGCCCGCGTCAGTTACCGAGCCCCGAACGACGCTGATGCGCGGGTCGACCGGAACCTCGGGAAAATCTCGATCGAAGAGCACCAACGAGGTGGCAATCTCGTCCATGGCGGGCTCGGTCGGAACGTCTCGTGCCAGCAAGGCGCGTGCGAGGCGCTGGCCAAGAAAGCCGCCTCCACCGGTAATGACGATCTTCATCGACTTTCCTCCGCGCGATTGGCTGAACCGAAATGATCTTCAAGCTCGGTGATCTGTGACCTGGTCAGCTCGCGCGTTCGCGAACCGCGCAGCATCAGGAACAGGTGCGCGGTCTCTTCCAGTTCCTCGATGCGGGCGAGCGCGTCCTGCATGTCGGTTCCGGCAACGAGCGGGCCGTGATTGGCGAGCAGGATGGCGGGATGCGCGCGCGCAAGCGCCTCGATCTCGGGCGCAAGTCCCGGGTCGCCCGGACGGTACCAGCCGGTCATCGGCAGGCGTCCGAATTTCATCACCTGATAAGCGGTCAGCGGAGGCAGGCAGTCCTGCGGATCGAGCCCGTCCATGCAGGAGACCGCTGCGGAATGCGTGGCATGCAGGTGCACGATTGCTGCTGCTGCAGGGCGGGCCCGGTACATCGCCAGATGCAGCGGCCATTCCTTGGACGGAGCCGCACCGGCGAGATGATTTCCTTCGGCATCGATCAGCGCCAGTCCATCGGCGGCCAGAGACCCCAGAGAGACGTTCGTCGGCGAAATGAGCACCTGCCCCGCGGCCAGTCGCCTGCTGACATTGCCGCTTGTCCCCGTTGCGAGCCCCCGCGCGAAAAGCGAGGCACCTGCACGCACGATTTCGGCGGCCTCCTTCAGGTCGTAGCCGGGCATGGCAGCGCCTCCCAGGCATCGGTGAGGAAGGCGGTGTCGCCGAAATTGCCGGACTTCAGTGCAAGTGCGAGCCTTTCGCCCCCTGCCCTTCGTGCGATCGTCCAGGGAACCCCCGCCGCGATCTGCGGGCCGATCGCCAGGTCGACGATGCCGAGCGCGGCAACGACCGCACCGGAGCTCTCGCCCCCGGCCACGATCAGCCGGTCGCAGCCCGTAGCGTTTGCGGCGCGCGCAATGGCGCCGAGCAGGCTTTCAAGGCGTGCACCGACTTGCGATCCGAACCTCTCGCGCAGCATTTCCACCTCACGCGGTTGCGCGCTCGCATAGATCAAAGCGGGCCGGTCCGGTGGCTGACGTTCGAACCACTCGACCGCCTGCGCCACGATAGCAGCGTCCCCGGCCTCGAGATGGTCGGCCAGCGAGAAGCTCGGCATGACGGCGCGCGCATGGGCGAGCTGTTCGAGTGTGCGCGACGAGCAACTTCCGGCCAGGACGAGCCGCCGCCCCGTCAGGACCGGCATGGCCTGCGCGACGGCTTCCTGCCCGGCGGCAAGATGCCGCGCGATCCCGGCTCCCAGCCCGGAAGCGCCGGAAGACAGTTGCATCGATGCGCATTGCGCGCCGAGCAGGTCGAGCTGGCGGTCATCTACGGCATCGGCGATCGCGACCTTCGTGCCCTGTGCCTGCAACCCTGCGAGAGCCCCCACGATGCGCGCCTCGTCGACATCGTCGTGCGCCAAGAGGCCGACCCGGCCGCGCATCTGTTCCTGCAGCAGCGCGACAAGGTCCGAACGTGTCATCGGATTGAGCGGATGGTGTTCCATGCCACTATGTTCGAGCAGGCGTGTCCCGACGAAGAGGTGGCCCTGATAAACTGTCCGCCGGTTCGCGGGAAAGGCGGGACAGGCGAGCGACAGCTCGGCGCCCGTTGCCTCGGTCAAAGCCTCGAGAACGGGCCCGATGTTGCCCTGCGCGGTGGAATCGAAAGTCGAGCAGTACTTGAAGTAGATATGCTCTGCGCCGAGCCGCTTGAGACCCGCAAGTGCCGTGAGAGACAGGCCAATCGCTTCGCTGGCGGCGACCGACCGGCTCTTGAGCGCCACCACGATGGCTTGAGCACGCTCGTCCGGCTCCTCAGGGTCGGCGCCAACCTGCACGAAGGTCCGCAAGCCGGCCCGCGCCAGCTCATTGGCGAGGTCGGTCGCCCCCGTGAGATCGTCGGCGATGCATCCCAACAACAATGGCATGAATTTCAAGCGTCCCTTGCAAGGCCGCACCAGAACGGCTGCGATGTGGTCATCCTTGACACAATAAAATATGTCAGGCAACCCGACATCTTGGGAGGGATGATCAATGGCAGAATTTGCGAAAACCGCCGGTACGGACTGTCTGGCAACGGAAACCGATGCAGCGGACACGCCGCTGGACAAGGTGACCCGACGGGTCTTTCGCCGCTTCGTGCCTTTTCTCATGGTCTGCTATGTCGTCGCCTACCTGGATCGCGTGAACATCGGCTTTGCCAAGCTTGCGATGTCAGCCGACATCGGCCTCTCCGAACTCGCCTACGGCTTGGGCGCCGGCATCTTCTTCGTCGGCTATTTCCTCTTCGAGGTTCCCAGCAACCTACTGATGGAGAGATTTGGCGCACGGCGCTGGATCTGCCGGATCATGATCAGCTGGGCGGTCCTTTCAGCAGCCTTCGCTTTCGTCACCAGCACGCAGATGTTCTATGTCTTGCGCTTCGCCCTCGGTGTTGCGGAAGCCGGTTTCTTCCCCGGTGTGCTGTTGTTTCTCAGCCAGTGGTTTCCCGCCAGGCGCCGCGGACAGATCATCGCCTTGTTCATGGCCGCGATCCCGCTCGCCGGTCTGGTCGGTTCCCCGGTTTCCGGAGCGATCATGGCTGCATTCGACGGCGCGGCCGGGATCGAGGGGTGGCGCTGGATGTTCCTGCTCGAAGCCGCGCCTGCACTGCTTCTGGGCATTGCCACCCTCTACTTCCTCGATTCGCGGATAGACGACGCGAAATGGCTCTCGCAGCAAGAGCGCGAAGTGCTGACCAGCGCTCTTGCTGCAGAGGCCTCGCCGGCCTCGCAAAGTAGGCACGAAGGCATTTTCTCCACGATGTTCGATCCCGGCGTGCTGGCTTTTGCCATGATCTACTTCTGCTGCATCATGGGCCAGTACGGCGTCACGTTCTGGCTGCCGACGCTGGTGAGCGCTGCTGGCGCACAGGGCGCTCTGGGCATGGGCCTGTTCACGGCAATTCCCTATGGCGTGGCGATCCTTGCCATGGTGGCGACCGGACGGCATTCCGACCGAACTGGCGAACGTCGCTGGCACGCTTTCGCCCCGATGGCGCTGGGTGGCGCGCTGCTGGCGACGATGCCCTTCCTGAACCTTGGCTTCACCGCTGCGATGGTGTTGATGTCGCTGGCGACTGCCGCAGTGCTGACCGCGACCCCAATGTTCTGGACGCTACCGACCCAGGCCCTGTCCGGAAGCGCCGCCGTCGTCGGCATCGCAGCGATCAATTCGGTCGGCAACCTTGCCGGATTCCTGAGCCCGATCGTGGTAGGAGCGATCGCGGACCGAACCGGAGCGACCGCCTATGGCATGCTCGCGCTTGCTGCATGCCTCATCCTGGGAGCCATCGGCGTCGCGACAAAGCCGGGCATTGCGCGGAATACCGCGTAGCCTGCCGCTTTCCACGCCCTGCCCCTTGGTGTAGAAGCGGGCCATGGTAAGCAAGGTGGCTTCGGCCGGGTTCGGCCCAGTGATCAATTCCGACCGCGTCAGCCGCGCAGAGCAGATAGCCCGAGCCATACTCGAACGCATCGAGCGGCGCGAACTCAAGGTGGGAGACAAGCTCCCGCCCGAAAGCGCCCTCGCCCAGCATTTCGGCGTCAGCCGTGCCGCCGTGCGCGAAGCGATCGCCAGGCTGCGTGCGGAGGGCCGGGTCGAGACGATCCAGGGCAGCGGAGCCTACGTGCGCGATCCCGCCATGCTCAGCGACGGGCTCGATGCGACCACCCGGCACTCCGTCAAATCCCTGCTCGACCTCATCGCCGTTCGCCGCGTGATGGAAGCGGAAATAGCCGAATTGGCGGCCCGCAGCCGCACCCCTGACCAGCTTGCGGCAATCGAAGCAGCCTGGGACCGCCTGTGCGCAGCCGAAGAGGCCAACGAGGACGGTATTGCCGAAGACACTGCGTTTCATGCCGCAATCGCTGCGGCCAGCGGCAACACCTACTGGCTGAAGCTGACAGAAGTACTCTCGCGCAACGTCGCGATCGGCATCGGTGTGACCCGCGTCAACGAGGCGCGCCGCAAGGATTTCTCCGCCGAGGTGAAGAGCGAGCATCACGCGCTGCTCGAGGCCCTGCGTGCCGGAGATCCGCTGGCGGCTCGCGCCGCGGCCATCCGGCACCTGGATCGTGCAGCCGACCGCATACGCTCTGCGGAAGAGGAATTCTGGCAGTCGAACGGGGCTGCGGTCCGCAACCTGGCCTGAACCTCGCACCCCGCTATTCGCCGCGCCCTCGGGCGCTCGGGCCAGCCGTGTCCCACGATGCGAGACGCCCGCCTCGCTTCCTTTGCCCACGCAAGGCCAAACCACCTAGGATCGCGCAAGAAGCTGACGCTCTTGCGGAGACCCACCTTTGCCACGCCTTGCCGCCAACCTAACCATGATGTTCACCGAGTTGCCGTTCCTCGAACGCTTCGCAGCGGCATCGCAAGCCGGCTTCAAAGCCGTCGAGTTCCTCGCCCCCTACGACTTCACTGCCGAGGAGGTCGCCCTTCAGGCGCGCGCAGCACAGGTCGAGGTGGTTCTTTTCAATTGTCCGCCCGGGGACTGGGCCTCGGGTGAACGCGGCCTCGGCGCCCTGCCGGACAGGGTCGACGAATGCAGGCGCGGCATCGACACCGCCATCGAGTATGCACTCGCTCTCGACTGCCCGCGCCTGCACCTCATGGCCGGGAAGCCCGGCGCGCAGACCGACCCGAACCGGGCGCGCGAGACCATGATCGCAAACCTGCGCTACGCCGCCGACGCGGCAAACCTGCACGCCATCGACATCATGCTCGAACCAATCAACACCCGCGTGGACATCCCCGGCTACTTCTATGCGACCTGCGGGCAGGCTCTCGACATTGCCGATGCAGCAGGTCGCGAGAACGTAAAGCTGCAATACGACATCTATCACATGCAGATCATGGAGGGTGATCTCGCCCGCTCGATCGCCCGCCACCTGCCGCGCATCGGGCACGTCCAGCTGGCCGACAATCCCGGTCGTCACGAACCAGGCACCGGGGAGATCAACTACCCTTGGCTCCTGAACTACCTCGACGATGCGGGCTACGATGGCTGGATCGGCTGCGAATATGCGCCTGCCGCGGGCACCGTGGCGGGGCTCGGCTGGGCCGCGCCGTACCTGTGACGCGGCACCCGAACATGCAACTGGAGACTACCCTATGAAAATCGGATTCATCGGCGCTGGCATCATGGGTGCCCCGATGGCCGCGCACCTGCAGGCCGCCGGGCATGAACTGGTCCTTCTGCAACACCGCTCGCCTCTTCCTGCGAACCTCCTTGACGGGGGGGCAACACCGGCTGCGAGCGCGCGCGAGGTCGCTCAGGCCAGCGACCTCGTCATCCTCATGCTGCCCGACACGCCGGACGTCGAGGCCGTGCTGTTCGGGGCCGATGGCGTCGGCGAGGGCCTGTCCAAAGGCAAGACCGTAATCGACATGAGCTCGATCGACCCGATCGCGACCAAGGGATTTGCCGAGAAGGTCGCGGCGCTCGGCTGTGATTACGTCGACGCCCCGGTCTCCGGCGGCGAGGTAGGTGCCAAGGCCGCGTCGCTGACGATTATGGTGGGGGCTGACGAGCCGGTCTTCGAAAGGGTCCGCCCGCTGTTCGAACTGATGGGCAAGAACATCACCCTGATCGGCCCGGCCAGTTCGGGGCAGATTGCCAAGGTCGCGAACCAGATCATCGTCGCCCTCAACATTGAAGCCGTATCCGAAGCCCTGGTATTCGCCGCCAAGGCCGGTGCGGATCCGGCGCGCGTGCGCGAGGCGCTCATGGGCGGTTTCGCATCGAGCCGAATTCTCGAGGTGCACGGCCAGCGCATGCTCGATCGCACCTTCGATCCCGGCTTCCGTATTCGCCTCCATCAAAAGGACCTCTCGCTCGCGATCGACAGTGCCCGCAAGCTCGGTCTTGCCCTTCCGGCGACCGCGAACGCGCAGCAACTGTTCTCCGCCTGCGTGGCGCAAGGTGGTGCCGACTGGGACCACAGCGCCATGGTCAAGGCGATCGAGACGCTCGCCGCCCAGCCGCTGGGTGCGTGATGCGCGCGGTCCGTCTGGTCCTAGCGGGGTGTGCCCTCCAACTCACCGCGTGTGCAGGGCCGGTCGGACCGCCACCCGCCCCGCAGGTCTCGACAGTCGGCCGGACCTGGATCGACGAGGTGATCGCGGCGGACCACAGTTCGAAGGGCTTTCCCGCCTATTCGACACGCGAGCCCGGCGCGACGCTGCCACAGGCCTATGCCGTGCAGCGCAGCCTGGTCCTGCGACACTATGGCGGCGCTGGCGGCATCGGTGGCTACAAGGGCGGCTTTTCCAGCAGCCCGGCCATGGACCGTTTCGGGATCGACCGCCCAGCGCTGGGCGCCCTGCCTGCAAAAGGCCGCCTTCGTGCGCCCTATCTGCTCAGGCTCGCCGATTTCCGCAGGCTGGTTGTCGAATGCGAGCTGGGATTCGAGCTCGCCCACGACGTGACTGAACGGGTCGACGACGAGGCGCAGGTCAGGGCCCTCGTTGCCAGCATCGGGCCAGCAGTCGAATTGCCCGACGTGAGGGTGACGGGGGCGGACCTCTCGCTCGTCGATCACATCTCGGCGAATATCAGCGCGGCGCGCTTCATCTTCGAGCCGCTCGTCAAACCCGATGCAGCAGCCGACATCAACGCCATCATGAGCCAGCTTGAGCGCGACGGTATCACGGTCGGAACGGGCGGTGCCCGCTTGGCTTTCGGCGATCAGTGGGCCGCCTTGCGATCCATCCTGAACACGGCCCTCGAGCAGGGTTATCGCCCAAGCGCGGGAGACGTGATCTTGACCGGAGCCCTGGTGCAGGCTGAAGCAGAAAAAGGACACTATGTCGCGCACTTCGACAATCTCGGCAAAATCGAGTTCGCGGTGCGCTAGCAAGCTCAGGCAGGATTTGATGGCAGACAGGATCGAACTCGTCCGGGAGATGTTCGCAGCCGGCCTCAAGGCGGTTTCAGCCGGAGTGTGCCTGCCTGCCCACCTGCCAGCGGCAACGGCGGGACGCACGCTGATCCTCGCGATAGGCAAGGCTGCCGCGACCATGGCGCGTGAGGCCGCAGCGCGCATGGAAGGGCGTCACGACACGATTGTCCTGACCCGCTATGGTCATTCCCTCCCCCTTGACGACCTGCCCCCTGCAGCGCGGGTCTTCGAAGCGGGCCATCCCCTCCCAGACGAGCATGGGCTCAACGCAACCGGGGAAATCCTCGAGGAAGTGCGCAAGCTGACAGCGGACGATCAGCTCCTGATGCTCATCTCGGGCGGTGCCTCGGCGCTGCTGACGATGCCCGCTCCAGGGCTCGTGCTCGACGACAAGAAGGCGATGACCCGAGCACTGCTGGCCTGTGGCGCCTCGATTTCCGAGATAAACTGCGTGCGAACGCATCTGTCGCAAATAAAGGGAGGGCGCCTCGCACTTGCTGCGCATCCTGCCAAAGTCGTTACACTGGCCATGTCCGACATACCCGGCGACGACATCGCGCTCGTCGGGTCGGGTCCGACAATCGCCGACCGCACGAAACTGGCCGACGCGAAGCATATCCTCGACATTTACAAGATCCCCTGCCCCCCACAGGTGCGTGCGGCGCTGGATGATGAGGGCAACGAGACGCCCTTCGCCGGTTCTCCCGGCCTGTCAGGCGCTACGACCCGCATCGTCGCGCGGTCGCGAATGGCGCTCGAAGCAGCGGGCGAGATTGCGCATGCGGCAGGATACACACCGATCTATCTGGGCGACGGGATCGAAGGCGATGCCGGTGAACTGGGGACAGTCCATGCAGCCCTCGCCCTGCACTACGCAGGCAAGGGTGGGCGTTACGCATTGCTCTCGGGTGGGGAAACCACGGTCATCGTGCGCAATCCCAACGGCCGCGGCGGTCGCAACCAGGAGTATCTCCTCAGTCTCGCGCTATCGCTCGACGGGGCTGCGGGAATCTTCGCACTCGCCTGCGACACTGACGGTATCGACGGCACGCAGGACAACGCTGGCGCCTGCATCTCGCCAACCACACTTCGCCGCGCTGGAACCTTGGGTCAGTCTGCAATGGCCGCGCTCAACGCCAACCGCAGCTATGATTTCTTCGAGGCTCTGGGCGATCTGGTCATGACCGGTCCGACGCGCACGAACGTAAACGACATCCGCATCATTCTCGTGGATCGCTGAGAAAATTGCCGACCTAGTACAAACGACAGGCCCAAACAGGCACGGCAAATTTGCCTTACAACCTGATGAATGTTAGCCATCCGACGCATATAATATAATGACATCGGGAGAGAGCTGCCGTGAAGGAGAGCAAGGCTATCGACGCCGACCGTCTGGGGCGCGTCCAATCGCTCGTACGCGCATTCGGAATTCTGGACGAACTGGGGGCGGCAAACGGCATGACCCTCAGCGAGCTGGCGCACCTGGTGGGCCTGCCCAAGTCTACCGCGCATCGTCTGCTCACCACGATGGAGACCCTCGAATATGTCCAGTTCGACAGGGAAACCTGTCACTGGTCGGTAGGTGTCGGGGCTTTCCGCACCGGGTCCGCCTTCGCCCAGACCTCCAGCCTTGAAAAGGTCGGGCGAGGCATCATGCGCTCGCTCGTCCTGGAGGTGAACCACAGCGTCAATCTGTGCGTGCCGCGTTCACACGCAATTTTCTATCTCAAGCAGGTCGAACCACGCGGTGGCTGGCCGACGGCGGCACGGGAGGGCGTGTCCCTGCCCATGTACAGTACCGCCGCGGGCAAGGCGATCATGGCCTGCTGGACTGAGAACGAACTGGACGCCTATTTCGAAAAGCGCGAACTCGTGCAGCGCACGCATCGCACGATCGGCAATCGCGATTCCATGCGACGCGAGCTGGGCATGATCCTTGAGCGGGGATACGCGATCGACGACGAGGAACAGGCCGACGGGACACGCTGCGTGGCCTCTGTCCTCACGGATCGGATCGGGCAGCCACGCGGAGCGCTATCGATCTCCGACGCCAGCTCTCGCCTGAAGCAGGCCCATTTCAGCGATATCGGCCCAATCGTCGCGAGTGCCGCGAAGAGGATCAGCTTGCAGGTCTCTCACATAGGCTGACGCCTGATTCTCCTTCGACCTGCTCTGCCCCTCAGGCGGCCTTCTTTGGCAGGCCGTGACGGGACCGAGGCTGCGCGAGCGTACCGTCGAGATCGATCGCAAAATCGCCATCTGACCATGACCGCAAACTCTGGTCGAGCGCGAAGTGCTCCCCGCTCACCTGCGCCAGAAATGTTGGAAAAGGTGGTGAGCCCTGCTGGGTTCGAACCAGCGACCTACTGATTAAAAGTCAGTTGCTCTACCGACTGAGCTAAGGGCCCCCGTGCCGCGAACGGGCATTGGTGAAGGCTCACCTAGGGCGATGACGGGGCTTGGTCAAGCGGGCTGATAAGTGTCTTGTTGTTAGTCCCGAAAGCGGGTCGCGCCAGTCGCCTGCGATGCTGACAGCGGGGCGCAGCACGAAGTCGCGCTCCCGGAAAGAGGGATGCGGCACGATCACGGCGTGTTCGCCGTCATCGCTGGCCCAGGCGCCACCCTTCCACAGCACGATATCGAGATCGAGCACGCGCGAGCGCCATTCGCCGCCACGGCGTTTTCTGCCGAATAGCGCTTCGATTTCAAGCAGCTGTGCCATGTACGCATCGGGCGCGAGGGCGGTTTCGACAAGGGCAGCGGCATTGCAGTACTCGCGCTTCGAGGGTCCGAGCGGAGCCGAGCGCAGGATCGGCGAGCGAGCGAGAACGACGTCGCCCCCTTCGTCCAGCGCCGCAAAGGCAGCCTCGAGGACCTTGCGCGGCGAACCGTGCGCCGCGTGACGCATGTTCGAGCCGAGCGCGACAAGATAGCAATGCCGGTCGCTCACCGGGCTTGGGCCCTCACACGTCCTGCGCGATGCGGGTATAGAGCTGCGGGCGGCGATCGCGGAAGAAGCCCATGCCCGCGCGGTGCTTGCGCGCACGCTCGAGGTCGATGGTCGAGACCAGTACGCCGCTCTCCTTCGCACCGAATTCGGCGGTATAGTCGCCCCACTCGTCGGTGATGAAGGAGTGGCCGTAGAAGGTCTGCTCGGTGCCGCACTCGGTCTCGACGCCGATGCGGTTGGCTGCGATGACCGGCATGCAGTTGGAGACCGAATGGCCCACCATCGCGCGGCGCCACATGCGGCTGGTGTCGAGCGTCGCATCGTAAGGCTCGGAGCCGATGGCGGTGGGATAGAACAGCAGTTCCGCGCCCATCAGCGCCATGACCCGCGCGCACTCGGGATACCACTGGTCCCAGCACACGCCCACGCCGATGCGCACGCTCGAGCCATGGCCATCGGCCACGTCCCAGACCTTGAAGCCGTCGTTGCCGGGGCGGAAGTAGTACTTCTCCTCGTATCCCGGGCCGTCGGGGATGTGGCTCTTGCGGTAGGTCCCCATGATCTCGCCATCGGGGCCGATCATGGCGAGCGTGTTATAGTAGTGGTGCCCGTCGCGTTCGAAGAAGCTGGTCGGAATCGTGACCCCGAGCCGTGACGCAAGTGCGCGCATCGCGATGACCGAGGGATGCTCGAGCGTCGGACGCGCGAGCGCGAAGAGTTCCTCCTCCTCGGTCTTGCAGAAGTAGGGCCCCGAAAAGAGCTCTGGCGGCAGGATCACCTTCGCCCCCTTCGCAGCTGCTTCCTCGACCAGCGCGGTGACGGCGGCGATGTTCTCGGCCTCGTCCTGCGATCCGAGGGCGAGTTGAAGGGCGGCGACGGTGATCTGGCTCATGCGCGCGCCTCTATCAGTCCCGCTTGCGGAACAGAAGCGTCATGCGATCACTTTCGCCAATCGCTGCGTATTTCGCCTTGTCCTGATCCTTGAGCGCGTAGGTCGGCGGCAGTGTCCAAACGCCTCCGGCCCAGTCGGCGCTGTCCTTGGGATTGGCGTTGATCTCGGACTTGGAGACGAGGTCGAAGCCGTTGATCTCCATGAACTTCACGATGTCGGCCTCGCGCATGTAGCCCTTGCTGCCATCGGTGTAGGAGAACGGCGCATCGGCCTTGGCGCGATGCTGGACGACGCCGAGCATGCCACCGGGCTTGAGCAGCTTGCGCATGGTGCGCACTTCGGCATCCGCCACGTTGGCACGTGTCATGTTGTGCAGCATGCGCACCAGCACGATACGGTCGAAGGTGCCCTCCTCGCCTTCGGGGACCTTGCTCAGCGTGTAGCCCGCGAACTGAGTGGCGGGCTCACCAGAAGCCTTGGCTGCCATTTCGGCGAAACCTGCCGCCGATGCCTCGGCCTTGGCCGCACCTTCCGCGCTGTCGGGAGCGAAATAGAGGCCGACCAGCTTGCCGCTCTTGCCGAGGTAGGGCGCGAGGAAGCGGGTGTACCAGCCACCGCCGGGCGCATATTCGCCGACCTTCATGTCAGGCCGCACGCCCATGAAAGCCATCGTCTCGACCGGATGACGGAACGCATCGCGCGGCTTGTCGTCCTTGCGCGCGGGTGCATCGGCAGCCAGTTCGAGCAGGGTTTCGCAGCCCGCACAGGCAGGCGCGCCAGCGGCACTTGCCTGCGCCGAGGCGGCGGCGGGCGCGGCAGCGAGGCCCAGGGCAGTCGATAAGGTCAGCACGAAACGGCGCATCACGGGGTCTCCTCTCTCGGGGGCCAGCGCCCCCTTCTCGCGGCGATTCAGGCTCGCCGCCGGCAAACCTAACTGCATGCCAGCCAATGACAAGCACGCCATGGCTCCCTATCTACCGCCAGCATTGCAAGACGAATACGAACGAGGAATTCACCAATGGAAACGGCAATCGTTGCAGGCGGATGCTTCTGGTGCACCGAGGCGGTGTTCCGCGACGTGATCGGCGTCGACACGGTCGAGAGCGGATACATCGGCGGGGCCACTGAAAACCCCACGTACAAGGAAGTCTGCTCGGGCCAGACCGGGCACGCCGAAGCGGTACGCATCGGCTACGACCCCGAGCAGCTCACTTATGCGCAGCTGCTCGACATGTTCATGGGCACGCACGACCCCACCCAGCTCAACCGGCAGGGCAACGACATCGGCACGCAGTATCGCTCGGCGATCTTCCCGCTCGACGATGCCCAGCGTAGCGAGGCCGAAGCGGCCATCGCCCGCGCGCAGGAGGCGAGCAGCGCACCGATCGTCACGACCGTCGAGGGTCCCGCGACCTGGTATCCGGCCGAGGACTATCACCAGGAATACTGGGAGGGCGAAGGCCAGGGCAATCCCTATTGCCTCGCGGTCATCCCGCCCAAGCTGATGAAGCTGCGCAAGAGCTTCGCGGCCAACGTGAAGAACTGAAGCGAAAGGCGCCGGGCTCGTGTCCGGCGCCTTTTTGCCTGCTCAGTCCTTGCGCCAGCGCGCGATGTAGAAGCCGTCGAGCCCGCCAGCCTCGGCCAGCATGCCGGGGTCGGTGCGCACGCGGCCCTCGCCATCGGGCGAGAGACCTGCGGGAAGCTCGCCTTCGGTCACGGGGACAGGGGTCAGGCCGCCTGCTGCATCGAGCCCTCGGGCCTGCACCTCGCCTTCGGCACGCTCGAGCGAGCAGACCGCGTAGACCAGCCGTCCGCCCGGCTTGAGCCAGCCCGAGGCGCGCGCGAGCATGGCTTGCTGGATCTCGGCCATTTCCGCGATCTGGCGCTCGCCGACGCGGTGGAGAACGTCGGGGTGGCGACGGCAGGTGCCGGTCGCGGTGCACGGCGCGTCGAGCAGGATCGCGTCGAACGCTTCCTCCGGCTCCCACTTGAAGACGTCGGCCTTGATCGCCTCGGCCTTGAGGCCAGTGCGCTCGAGGTTTTCCTTCAGCCGCTCGATCCGCCGCCCGGCGTTGTCGAGCGCCGTCACCTGCCAGCCGGCGGCGGCCAGTTGCATCGTCTTGCCGCCCGGCGCGGCACACAGATCGAGCACACGCATCATGCCCTGCCCCTCGGCAGGCTTGCCGAGCAGGCGCGCCGGCAGGCTGGCGGCAAGGTCCTGCACCCACCAGGCACCCTCGCCATAGCCGGGCAGCGTCGAGACCTGCTCGCCGCGTTCGATGCGCACGTGCCCGGGCATCAGCGAGACACCGCCCAGCCGCTCGGCCCATTCAACCGTCTGACCGGGATCGCGCAGGGCCAGATCGAGTGGCGGAGGTACCGCAAGGCCAGCCGCGACGGCGTCGCCGAACGCGCCCCAGCGCTGCGCGGCGCGTTCGGGCAGCGTCGGCACCTCTGGCAAGGTCACCTCCCGCTTGGTCAGGGTCGAGAAGACACCGTGCGCGAGACGGCGCGGCCCGCCACTGAGCAGCGGCAGCCCGGTTGCAATGACCGCGTGGGCCGGGGTTTCCAGGCGCAGCACTTGCGCCAGCATGATCTCGAGCACGGCGCGCGGCTTGGCATCTTCGGGGAGCGGCTGGCGGGTGGCGCTGTCGATCAGCGCGTCGAGGTCGGCGCGCCAGCGCAGCACCTCACCCGCAATCGCCCGGGCCAGCGCCCGGTCGTTGTCGCCGCGCACGCGCGAAAGCGCAGCGCTTGCCGCCTGATCGAGCGTCTCGCCCCGTCGCAGCACGGCATCGATGAGATTGAGCGCGGCACGGCGCGCGGGAAGACCGGGAATATCCATTGGCGCCCCTTATAGACGATTGCCTTTTGCCGCCAGTGATACCAAGTGGGGAACATGATACAGCGCGCAACCAAACGTCCCGAGGGTTTCAAGAAGCCCGAACACTGGACCAACGAGCCCGCGCCGGCACCGGCGCCCGCCACGGCCGCGGACCACAACGAGCCCGACGGCCTGTCTCCCACCCGCTACGGCGACTGGGTGCTGAAAGGCATCGCAGTCGACTTCTGAGCGCGCTGCGGTTTCACAGGACCGCGAAAGCGACTAACGACTGTCCCGAAGCTGGCGGCGAGAAGGTATCGCGGGCAACGCGCACACCCACTACCCGCAGCCTCGTCCGCGCACGTTGCGCCTGCCTCAGTCGCTCGAAACCTCCGGCATCTCGCCCGAGGTCGTATCCCCCGCCTGCTGCCAGCCGCCGCCCAGCGCGAGGAAAACCGAAATCTGGTCATCGATCAGCGCCGCCTGAGCTGCGGCATGGCTGACCCGCGCCGAGGCGAGCGCGCCTTGCGCATCGAGCAGCGAGAGGAAATCGCTGCGACCGTACCGGAACAGCTTGCCCGCCTGGCTAGCCGAAGTGGCCGCACTGTCGGCCGCCCGCCCGAGCGCCTGCGCCTGCTCGCGATCGCGAGCATAGGTATCGAGTGCCTCTTCAGTTCCCCTTAGAGCCTCGAGCACGGTCGCGTCGAACTGCGCGATATCGGCCTTCACCTGCGCTTCGGCACCATCGATGCGGGCCCGCACTTCGGCGCGATAAGGGAAGTTCCACGAGAGCAACGGACCAAGGCCGAAACTGAGCGACTCTTCCTTGGGCAGATTGCGCAGCTGGTTGAAGCCCATCAGTCCGCCCGCAATTGAAACCGAAGGATAAAGGTCGGCCATCTGCACGCCGATACGGGCAGTATCACCGGCAATCCGGCGCTCGGCCTCGCGGATGTCGGGGCGGCGCCGGATCATCGCGGCACCATCGCCCACCGGCATTGCCTCACGCAGGCTGGGCAGCGCAGAGCAGTCGGCAACCTGCCTCGGGTAGTCGGCGGGCGGCTTGCCGGTCAGTGTCGCCAGCAGGTAGAGCCCGGCCTTGCGCCGCGCATAGAAGCCGGGAAGGCTCGCCTTGCTCGTCTCGACAGCGGTGCGTGCACGGCTGACATCGAAGGCCGTGCCGCGCCCGCCCTTTTGCAGACGGGTCGTCGCATCGAGCGTCTTTTCCTGCAGCGAGACCACCTGCTCGACTGTCGCGATCTGGTAGTTTGCCGCGCAGACGCTGGCATAGGCCCGCGCGGTGGCCGCCGCGACAGATATCCGCACGGCGTCGCGCGCGGCCTCTACCGCTTCGCGATCAGCGATGCTGGCCTCGATGCCACGCTTGAGCTTGCCCTTGAGGTCGAGCGGGTAATTGAAGCTCAGGCCCAGCTGGCTGGTGATCACGCCCGGCAGGCTGGTCTGGGCGGATCGCAGAGAGTAGTTGCGTTCAGCGGTTGCCTGGGCGCCCAGTTCGACCCCCAGCCCTTCTGCGCCAGCCGCCTCGCGCACGGCTGCCTGGGCACGCTCGAGGTTGGCCTCGGCCACGCGCAGATCGGCATTGGCAGCAAGCGCCTCCTCGACCAGTGCATCAAGGCGCGGGTCATCGTAGAGCCGCCACCAGTGATCGGGCAATGGAGCCTGCGAAAAGGCGTCGCCTTCAGCCGAATCGAAGTTTCCCTGTGCACCGGGCAGGTTGGCCACCGCGGCTTCGGGAGGGCGGTAATCCGGCCCTGCCGTGCTGCACCCGGCAAGCGCGAGGGCGAGAGCACCGAGCGCGCTGCAGGCGCCTAGCTTGCGCGGGACCATCACGAACGACCTCCCTGGCTGGCCGGCGCCGGGTTCTTGCCGGCCCTGCCTGCGGATGGCTTGTCGCCCCTCTCTCCGACCTGCTCGACGGTGACTGTCGCCGTACGCCCGAGTACGAGACGCACGTCCTTGGGCACGTTGACGAGCTTGATGCGAACCGGGATGCGCTGCGGCAGTCGCACCCATGCGAAGGTCGCCTCGACATCGGGCAGCAGGTTGCTGGCATTGCCGCGCGAGCTGTCGGAAATGCCTGCAGCGATACTCTCGACCCGCCCTTCAAGGTCCTCGTCCTCGCCCATCAGATGGACCTGGACCGGCGCACCGACACGGATCATCGGCAGCTTGGTTTCCTCGAAGTAGCCCTCGATGCGCAGCGAGGCACGGTCGACCAGCGCCATCGCCTGATTGCCCGCCGCAAGATAGTCGCCCGGATGCAAGTCGAGGTTGGTCACGGTGCCGTCAACCGAGGCATGGACCTGTGTGCGCTTCAGGTTGAGCTGCGCGCCGTCGAGCGCGCTGCGCGCCTCGGCCAGCGCCGCCTCGGCGGTCTGGACGCGGGCAAGGTTCTGCTCGTGGGTCTCGGCCGCCACCAGATCGCCGAGCGCGCGGTCGCGGTTCGCCTCGCGCCGGGCCTGCGCCAGCGTAGCGCGCGCGCTGGCAACCGAGGCGCGTGCCTGCTCGACCGCCAGGGAGTAGCGTGGCTTGTCGAGCACGAAGAGCAAGTCACCGGCCTTCACCTCCTGATTGTCATGGACCTCGACCGATGTGACCAGCCCCGAGATATCGGGCGTCACCCGCACGACGTCGGCGCGCACACGGCCATCGCGTGTCCACGGAGTACGCTCGTAATGGTTCCACATCCAGACCGCGACAACGAGCGCGATGAGAACGATGACGATGGTTGCGGCGCTGCGGCCAAGCATGGCGAGTGTGTTTTTCATGGAGCGAAACCGAATTGGGGAGCGAGAAAGGCGACGCCACCGAAGACGATGACGAAAAGGGCGACATCCACCAGAGCGCGGTAGGCGACGAAGCGGTAGACACCGAGGCGGTTGAACAGCCGCATCAAGGCCATCGTGCACAGGGCCGCGATGATGCCGAAGACCAGCAGGGTCGGCACGTAGATGCCGTTGAGCGAGAGCTCTCCGTTCATGGCTTACCTCCGGAAGGGGATGAAATGCCCGCGAATGGCGGAGCATCGGCGAAAAGGGTGCGGCGAAGCGTGATGAGCGGGAGTGCGGCACGCCTGCGGACGTTTTCCTGCGGATCGCCCCTGAAGCGATCCAGCGCCTCATCTATGCGTCCGAGCAGGTCGGGCGCCTCGGGCAGGGGCTGGTCCGGGCGCAGGCTGCGATAGTAGCGCCCCATGCCGACCAGCACCTGGGTGACCGGCTCCTGCCGTTCGCGGTCGAGATCGCTGCGAAGATTGCGCAGCTCCCCGATGGCGACACCGGCGCGCAGGTCGCGCAGGATATCGTAGAGTGGCTCGCCCTGCGAACGGCCCGCCGCCTTGAGCCGCGGTCCAAGCTGTGCCTGGCGATCGAGCATCCGCGAAATCCAGCCTTGCACGTCGGGCTTGCTCCAGCGGTTGCTGCGCTCGGCAAGGTTGTTCCAGCCAGCGGTCAGGTTGCGCCTGATCGCATGCTTCACCCCGGCGGTCTGGATGATGCGGATCATCCCGGCAGCGAAGAAAATCGCGCAGAAGGTCGCGATCTGCGAGTTGAGGAAAGTGGCGAAGGTCGCTGGCACACCGGGCCCGAGATCGGCACCATACTGTTCGGAGATGATGAAAGGGCTCCCCAGGCCGAGCATCGTGGGCAGTGCGAATCCCATCGTGCGTGGATTGGCCATGAGCGCCCCGAGCACGAGGAGAGCCGGCGCAAGCGCGACCGCCATCTCCGGGAACCCGTCGAGCATCGGCAGAATTGCGAAGCCATAGGTTCCCGCGATGAGCACCGAGAGGACCGTTCCCTTGAAGAAGCCCACGACGGGCGGGATCGAATTGTCCATCGCGCCGAAAAGCGCGGGAAAAACCGAAGCCAGCATCAGGAAGGTGCCACCATCGCTCCAGCCGCTATAGTGCCAGATCAGCGAGCCGACGACGACCGTCAGCATCGCCCCCGCCGCAGCGCGGGCAGCCCCCGTATAGTCGCGATTGAGCCGGCGTTCGCCCACCGCCGCGAGCAGATCGGGCACGCGCGGCGAAACCGGGCGGGTGCTGGGAGCGACGTATTGTGCCTTGAGAACACGGCAGTTGAGATGTGCACTGACGAGATTGCCCAGCCGGGCGATCAAGCTCATCTCGATCAGCTCGAGCCAATCGCTGTCGCCACGAATTGCAGGTTCGAGCGCTTCGCAGCGCCGGATCAGCGCTTCGCCCGACTTCTCGATCGACACGAGATCGTCGCTCAACGCATCGATCCAGGCGCGAATATCGGCAATGAGCGTCTCGGTCGGCTCTGAGATGGCTCCGTTCTCGCGCAAGGTGGCGATACGATCGGCGACTGCTGCGCCCAGCGGCATGAGTTCGGCAAGGTTGCCCTCCAGCGCACGTACCACCTTCACGCGCGGCGCGGTCTGCGTGGTCTCGAACGGGAGGTGAACCGACTGCTGGTGCAGTTCGGTGATATCGAGCGCAAGACGGCGGCGCTCGATATCGATGTTCGGGTCGGGCTCCAGATCGAGCGTATCGCGACTCCAGGCCTCGGCATCCTTGAGGATCGCACCGATCCTGCCCGCCAGCGCGCGCGAGACGGATGCAGGCAGGACAACGCCGTGGATCAGTGCCGAACAGATGATCCCGATCGCGATCTCCTGCGCTCGCAGGGTGGCGACGTCGAAAATGTGCTGGGGCGCGTCGACAATCGGCCACACGATCAGCCCTGCGGTATAGCCCGAGAGCACGAACATATACGAAGTGGGCTTGCGATCGAGCAGCGAGAGGAACACGCAAATCCCCAGCCAGCACGTCATCGCCGTGACCAGCATCACCGGACTGTGTGCCAGTGGCGGCACCACCAGGATCGAGAAGCAGGCGCCCACGAACGACCCGATCAGGCGGAACAGTGCGCGCGAGACAACCGCACCTGCAAAGGGGCCCGACACGATATACGCGGTCAGGAACGCCCAATAGGGCCGCTCGAGCCCGATCGAGAAGGCGATGAAGGTCGCCAGCATGGCCGCGATGTAGCACTTGAGGCTGAAGACCGCGGTACTGATGCCCCAACGGTCGGTCATGGCCGCCCCCGCCATTCCCCGACACGGCGCGCCACGAGATCGAGCACCGCGACCGTGGTGTCGAGATCTTCGGACGAGATGCCGTCGAGCAGTTGCCCGCGCAGGCTGCGCAGGCGGTCGTCGATGCTGCGCGCGAGGACAGCGCCCTGCTCGGTAAGGTGCAGGCACTTGGCGCGCGCGTCTTCGGGATCGGGTTCGCGCGCGACGAGCCCCGAGCGTTCGAGCTGCTGCAAGGTGCGCACCAGCGAGGCCTCGGCAATGCCGATCTCGCGCGCGAGATCGGACTGCCGGGTGCCCGGTCCCATCCGCTCGAGATGGAGCAATGCGTACCCGGTCGAGTTCGAGATATCGAGCGAGGCCAGCACGCGGTCCGCCAGCTGGCGCCAGCTACGCGCCAGGGTAATCACACGCGCCGGGAGCGCGCCTTGTAGTCCATCACGATTCGGCATGAGCGCTTAGTTAGGAACCTAAGTATATTCTGACAAGTTGCGTAACGTGCAATTTACGAGCCAGCAATGTCGCTGAATGCAATCGACTGCACTCGCGACATATCCGTTCCGAGCGCGCGCCCGAATGGCAGTTTTGAAGCTATCGTGACCGGGCTGCCCGAATATCAATTGCGCGGCTTGGGACGCAACAATCTTCGATACTCTGGCACAGCCAAGGCCGCCCCCGCCACTCAAGGCAGGATTTCTATCCGGGTTCCATCGCTGACGCTGGCCCACAGCAGATCCATCTGCGCATTGGACAAGGCTATGCAGCCGTCGGTCCAGTCACCCGCCACGCGCCCCTCGACGAGGCCATTGGGCTGACCGTGGATCATGATCATACCGCCCGCCGATCGACCGCGCGCAGCAGCATAGGCCCGGTCGCGCATATCGGGATAGGAGATGTGCAGGCTGAGGTAGTAGCGCGAGCGCGGGTTGGCCCAGTCGATCGTGTAGCGCCCCTCGGGAGTGCGCTCATCGCCTTCGAAACGCTTGGCCCCGCGCGGCGCGTCACCCAACTGGATATCGGCGATGGCATGGACGAGTTGTCCTGCACTCCACAGTTCGAGCCGCCGCCGTGCCTTGTGGATACGCACCAGGTCGGTTGCAATCGGACGGGGCGAGGCGCCCTTCCCTGCGACAGCGGCACGGACTGGGGCTGGCGCGGACATGCCTGCCACACCCTGCTCGCGCCAGGTGACGGCCGGATCGTTATCGATTTCTTCGTAGGCGATCCGGCTCGCAGGTTCCGGCGCAGCGATCGCCGGCATCGACACAATGCCGAGGCCGGCAAGCAGGGCTGCGAAAAGCGGGGCAGGCCATGGCTTGCCCCGCATCGCGATCAGTCCGCGAAAGGATCGCGCACGAGGATGGTGTCCTCGCGCTCTGGGCTGGTCGAGACCAGCGCAACCGGGGTCTCGATCAGTTCCTGCACGCGCTGGATGTACTTGATCGCCTGCGCAGGCAGGTCCGCCCACGAGCGCGCGCCTGCGGTGGTACCCTGCCAGCCGTCCATTTCCTCGTAGATCGGCTCGACACCAGCCTGGTCGGCGGCATGGCTCGGGAAATAGTCGAGCACCTTGCCATTGAGGCGATAGCCGGTGCAGATCTTCACCTTCTCGAAGCCGTCGAGCACATCGAGCTTGGTCAGTGCGATACCGGTCACGCCCGAGATGGCGCAGGACTGGCGGGTCAGCACGGCATCGAACCAGCCGCAGCGACGCTTGCGCCCGGTAACCGTGCCGAATTCATGGCCGCGTTCGCCGAGGCGCTGGCCGGTCTCGTCCTCGAGCTCGGTCGGGAATGGACCCGAGCCGACACGCGTGGTGTAGGCCTTGACGATGCCGAGCACGAAACCGGTCGCCGAGGGACCGAGACCCGACCCACTCGCAGCGGTGCCCGAGACGGTGTTCGAGCTGGTGACGAAGGGATAGGTGCCGTGGTCGACGTCGAGCAGCACGCCCTGCGCGCCCTCGAAGAGGATGCGCGCGCCCGCTTTCTTGACCTTGTTGAGACGGCGCCAGGTGGGCCCTGCGAACTGGAGCACGAAGGGCGCGATCTCGCGCAGTTCGTTCAGCAGCGCCTCGCGGTCAATCGGCTCCTGACCGAAGCCCGCACGCAGCGCGTCGTGGTGCGCGCACAGGCGGTCGAGCTGCGGCTCGAGGGCGTCGAGGTGGGCAAGGTCGCAGACGCGGATCGCGCGGCGGCCGACCTTGTCCTCGTATGCCGGGCCGATGCCGCGACCGGTGGTGCCGATCTTGCCTGCGCCAGCGGCCGCCTCGCGAAGGCCGTCGAGCTCGCGGTGGACCGGCAGGATCAACGGGCAGTTGTCGGCAATGGCAAAGTTGTCGGCGTTAATCTCCACGCCCTGTCCGCGCAGCTTCTCGACTTCGGACTTGAGGTGCCAGGGATCGAGCACGACGCCGTTGCCGATGATCGACAGCGTGCCGGTGACGATGCCCGAAGGCAGCAGCGAGAGCTTGTAGACCTGTTCGCCCACGACGAGCGTATGGCCCGCGTTGTGACCGCCCTGGAAGCGGACGACGGCATCGGCGCGGCTGGCGAGCCAGTCGACGATCTTGCCCTTGCCCTCATCGCCCCACTGGGCGCCGATCACGGTTACGTTGGCCACGGATACACTCCTCCACCTGCCAGGTGATCCAGAAACGCCCTTCGACAGGACTCGGCGTAGCGGATGGAGCGAAGGGCGCGCAAGTACGCGCCCGGATGTGCGGTGCGCGCCCTAACGCAAAGCGCGCCCGAGTCAACCCCGGCAGGACGGACGGCGACGCCTCAGAGCGCGACCGCCTCACCCCCTTCGAGCCGGTGCGAGCATCCCAGCGCGACCGGGTCGTCCGCATCCGAGAGGGCCGCGACCGTCGACCAGCCGATCGCCCGCTGGCGCGCAGCGATGCCCGCATCGTGGCCGAGCGGCAGGAACAGCTTGCGGCGCTCGCCATCCTGCCCTGCGAGTACCTCGACCAGCGGATCGGGATAGAGCGAGAAACCGGTCGCGGGTTCGGGATTGCGTCCGGTCTGGCCGAGAATCTGGTAGGTACCGCCGCGGCCCATGCTCGTGGTGATGCCATCTGCGAAGATGGTGAAGCCGAACCAGGACTGGTACTCGAAGCCATGACGCTCGGAGGGATCGAGCGTGATGCGCGCCTTGTCACCGACGCGCTCGGCGATCTCGCGCAGCCCCGCGATGCGGCTGGCGAGCACCCCCTGGGTGTCGAAGGCGGCGAGCTTCTCGATCGCGCTCGCGAAGGGACCGACAGCGTAGAGCAGCGGCAGGTAACCCTCGCCCCCTGCATCGACCAGACCTCCCGCATCCTTGGCATCGAGCATCTCGCGCACTGCCTCGATGCGCGAGGCGGGCAGCGGCAGCGCTTCGGCGCCGAGCGTGTCGACGAGGTCGGGCAAGGTGAAGTCGACCGAGATGCCGGTCGCACCGGCAGCCTTGAGCGCCTCAATGGCGAGCTCGACGATCTCGGCGGCAGCCGCGACGCTGTCGCTGCCGACCAGCTCCGCCCCGACCTGCAGGCGCTCACGCGTGGGATCGAGCCCGTCGCCCTTGATCAGCGCAACCGCGCCCGAATAGGACAGACGCAAGGGGCGTGGCGCATTGGCAAGGCCGGTCGCCGCGATGCGCGCGACTTGCGCGGTCATGTCCGAACGCAGCGCCAAGAGGCGCAGCGAGACGGGGTCGACGAAGCGGAACATACGCCGCACCTGCACCCCGGCCATGCGGCTGGCGAGCGACTTCTCGAACTCGAGGATCGGGGCCTCTACCCGGTCATAGCCATGGCTGGCGAACACGTCGTGCGCAACGCGGCGCACATGCTGTGCGGCCCAGGCCTGCTGCGGCAGGCGATCGCCCAGCCCCTCGGGCAAGAGATCGCGGTCGGTTTCGTGCATTTCGCTTCCCATCCTCGGTCGCGGCCCGGGCCCGGCAAAGCGCCGGGCGGCCTCGCGGCGAGCCTATAGGGCGAGATCGACGGATTCAGCAAGCCGCCTGCGCAATTCGCGGCGCGACCTGCGCTTCGGCCTGCTCCAGCAATGCGAAATCTGCCGCGTAAAACTCGCGGATGAAACTCAGTTGATGCGCCTTGAGCGAAATGGCCGAGCGCCTGCCTGCATTGAGCCGGGGCACACATCCAAGCCCCTTGAGGCAAGGCAGACCGGCGATTGCCTCGATCTGCTGGTATGGCACGAGGTGATCCACGGCTATGCGCTGATCGCGGTCCGCGAGATACCAGCCTTGCGGTCGGAAGATATGGTCGACATCGAAGATCGAACGCGCCGTCGCGACGTGCTCGATCGCGTCGTCGAGATCGCGGAACTTCATGTAGCGCGAGCGAAACGCGGACGAAACCGGCCGTTCCGGGTTGCCGCCGGTGCGCGCGAAATGGAAGGCAGAGAGGAACCGGTCGACCGGATCGCGCACGATGGCAAAGCTCGGCAAGTCGAGCAGATCAGGCGCAAGGCTGGCGTAATAGGTCACCGTGCGGTGCTTGACCTGCTGGCCATAGAGCGTGTGCGAAATCGAGGTTCCGGCATTCTTGGGCACATGCACGAAGAGGACGCCACGCGCACGGACCGCATCGATCATGCGCCGCCGTTTGCCATCCGCATAAGTGGGAAGTCCGAGTCGACACATCCGCTCGGGAACGTCGCTTACGTAGCGCACCCCCATGGCGGCACTCAGGGTCGCATTGAGCGCAGACTTGCCTCTGCGCAGGCCAGTTTCGATAGGTCCTAAGATTGTCATGCACCCATTGTTGCGGTCCGGGTGTCACACAGTGTTGTCAGGACATTGCAACAAGATTGCGGCCAGCGACATTGCTCCATCGCTGGCTGGAGACTGGCCGCGTGGGCTCCGGAACGGAATCGAAAAGGGGCCACGCCCAAGGCGTGACCCCTTCCGTTGGGAGACTGGCGACGCCGGATCGGCACCGGTCAGGACATTTTGTCAGGCGAAGGTCAGCGCCTTGACCAGCTTCACGCCGGGCAGTTCGTTGGCGGCCTTGAGCACTTCGTCGTTCACTGCGGAGTCGACCGAGAGCAGCAGGATTGCTTCGCCACCGGCCTCGCGGCGTCCCAGGTTGAAGGTGCCGATGTTGATGCCGTTCTCGCCCAGCAAGGTACCGATGCGGCCGATGAAGCCGGGGGCGTCCTCGTTGACGATGTACATCATGTGCCCGGTCAGTTCGGCCTCGACCTTGATGCCGAACAGCTCGATCAGGCGCGGATCGGCGTTGTTGAACAGCGTGCCGGCAACCGAACGCTCGCCCGCTTCGGTCTTGACCGAGACGCGGATCAGCGTGTGGTAGTTGCCCTCGCGCTCGGTCTTGACCTCGCGCACTTCCAGACCGCGCTCCTTGGCGAGGTAGGGGGCATTCACCATGTTCACCGAGTCCGACTGGACGCGCAGGAAACCGGAGAGCACAGCGGCGACCATCGGCTTCATGTTGAGCTCGGCAGCAGCGCCCTCGGTGTGGATCGAGATCCGCGGAACCGAATCGCGGGTCAGCTGGCCGACGAGGCTGCCGAGCTGTTCGGCAAGCTTCATGTACGGCTTGAGCTTGGGCGCTTCCTCGGCCGAGAGGCTGGGCATGTTTAGCGCGTTGGTGACGCCGCCATTGACGAGGTAGTCAGCAAGCTGCTCGGCAACCTGCAGCGCAACGTTGACCTGCGCTTCGGTGGTCGATGCACCGAGGTGCGGGGTGCAGATGAAGTTGTCGCACTCGAACAGCGGCGATTCCTTGGCCGGCTCGGTCTGGAACACGTCGAGCGCGGCACCGGCGACGTGGCCGCTGTCGAGCATCTTCTTGAGCGCGTTCTCGTCGATCAGGCCGCCACGCGCACAGTTGACGATGCGCACGCCCTTCTTGGTCTTGGCGAGGTTGTCTTCAGAGAGGATGTTGCGGGTCTGTTCGGTCAGCGGCGTGTGCAGCGTGATGAAGTCGGCCTTGGCGAGCAGCGTATCGAGGTCGGCCTTTTCAACGCCCATTTCCACGGCGCGCTCAGGCGTCAGGAACGGATCGTAGGCGACCACCTTCATCTTGAGGCCGAGCGCACGGCTGGCGACGATCGAGCCGATGTTGCCCGCGCCGATGAGGCCAAGCGTCTTGCCGGTGACTTCGACGCCCATAAAGGCGTTCTTCGGCCACTTGCCTTCCTTGGTCTGCGCGTTGGCTTCCGGGATCTGGCGAGCGAGCGCGAACATCATGGCGATGGCGTGCTCGGCGGTGGTGATCGAGTTGCCGAACGGAGTGTTCATGACGACGACGCCCTTGCCCGAGGCATAGGGGATGTCGACGTTGTCGACGCCGATGCCGGCGCGGCCGATGACCTTGAGGTTGGTCGCGGCGTCGAGGATTTCCTTGGTGACCTTCGTCGAGGAACGGATGGCGAGGCCATCGTATTCGCCGATGCGTGCGATCAGCTGCTCGGGCGTTTCGCCGGTGATGACGTCCACATCGCAACCGCGCTCTTCGAAGATGCGCTTGGCGTTGGGGTCCATCTTGTCGGAAATGAGAACTTTGGGCTTGGTCATGTTTTCCTCGTCATTCCCGCGAAGGCGGGAATCCAGTCCTGCCTTCGCGTCTGTATGTGAGGTTGAAACTGGATCCCCGCCTTCGCGGGGATGACGAATCTAGTTGGTCGTCCGAGCGAATGCTCAGGCAGCGGCCTTGACGGTGGCGTAGGCCCAGTCAAGCCAGGGACCGAGGTCCTCGATGTCCTGGGTATTGACCGTGGCGCCGCACCAGATGCGAAGGCCTGCGGGCGCATCGCGGTAGCCGGCGAGATCGAAGGCCGCGCCTTCCTTCTCCAGAGCGGCGGCGAACTTCTTGATGAAGTCGGTGTCCGCGCCTTCGACGGTCAGGCAGACCGAGGTCTTCGAACGGGTCGCCGGATCGGCGGCCAGGTGGCCGAGCCAGTCGCGGTCGGCTACGATCTTGTCGAGCGCGGCAGCGTTGGCGTCCGAACGGGCCTTGAGGCCTTCGAGGCCGCCCAGATCCTTGGCCCACTCCAGCGCGAAGATCGCGTCTTCGACGGCCAGCATCGAGGGGGTGTTGATCGTCTCGCCCTTGAAGATGCCCTCGATCAGCTTGCCGCCCTTGGTGAGGCGGAAGATTTTGGGGAGCGGGCGATCGGGGGTGTAGCTCTCCAGACGCTCGACCGCACGGGGGCCGAGGATCAGAACGCCGTGGCCGCCCTCGCCGCCCAGGACCTTCTGCCAGGAGAAGGTGGCAACGTCGATCTTGGACCAGTCGATGTCGTAGGCGAAGACGCCCGAGGTCGCGTCGGCGAAGGCCAGGCCTTCACGGTCGGCGGGAATGAAGTCCGCGCTGGGAACGCGCACGCCCGAGGTGGTGCCGTTCCAGGTGAAGAGCACGTCGTTGCTCCAATCCACCTGGGTGAGGTCGGGGATCTGGCCGTAGTCGGCGCGGATCACGGTGGGGTCGAGCTTGAGCTGCTTGACGGCGTCCGTCACCCAGCCTTCGCCGAAGCTTTCCCAGGCGAGCGTGGTGACCGGCTTGGCGCCGAGCATGGTCCACATGGCCATCTCGAAGGCGCCGGTGTCGGAACCGGGAACAATACCGATGCGGTGGGTGTCGGGCAGCTGCAGCACTTCGCGCATCAGGTCGATGCAGTACTGAAGGCGCGTCTTGCCGATCTTCGCGCGGTGCGAACGACCCAGCGATTCGGTGGCCAGCTTTTCGGGAGCAAAGGTGGGTGCCTTGGCGCAGGGACCCGACGAGAAATGCGGACGCGCAGGCTTGCGCGCCGGTACCGTGATATCAGTCATTTAAGACTCTCCTTACAGAGAGCTCGCGCGGCGTTGGGACCGCGTGGCCCGAAGCCGCATCTAAGCCTGCCAATGTGAAAGTCAAACGATTCGCACGCCGAGGCGACTCCCCTCCGGGATAATCCGAGTTTGCTCCGGATGGCCCGGCGGGTAGACTGGGCCCACGCTAAACCCCGGGTTAATCACGAATTGCGATAACGTCCCCATGCGCGGTACCGTCCTGATCCTGCCTTTGCTCGGCCTGCTTGCCGGGTGTGTCGACATTCCACGCTCGAAATCCCCGCAGTCGCGCGAAGGCGCAGGAAAATCGAGCAGGCAGGCTGTACGCCAGTCAACCCGAACCTTCTCGCCGCGACCCGAGTACGGTCAGTGCCTCAGCAAGCTGGGCGCGCAGCAGGCCAGCTTCCGACCACTGGAGGACAAGTATTACGGGAAAGGCTGTTCGACGCTTGGCACGGTGCAGCTCTCCTCGCTCGCCAGTGACACCGCCTCGCTCAGCCTCACCAACCTTGGCCCGGTGACCTGCCCAATGGCGACCGGCTTTGCCGGTTGGGCGCGCTTCGGCGTGGACCGGGCGGCAGAACAGATCTTCGGTAGCCGGGTGGCTCGGATCGAGACCTATGGCAGCTACAATTGCCGCAACGTCGCGGGTACGAGCCGACGCTCAGGTCATGCCACCGCCAATGCAATCGACGTCTCCGCATTCGTTCTGGCCGACGGGCACCGCATCAGCGTGCTCGACGACTGGTCGGGCGGGAGCCGGGAAGAGCGACGTTTCCTGCGCATCGTCCATGACAGCGCGTGCAAGCGTTTCGGAATGGTGCTGGGCCCCGACTACAACTCGGCGCACGAGAACCATTTCCATCTGGAAGCCAGCGACGGCAGCTTCTGCCGTTGAGCCCGGCGGCTCCCCTGCCCCCGACGAGGCAGGATCGGCTCGTGTATCAGCCCGAAACGGCCTCGGCGCGCGCTTCCATGCGGTAGTCCGGCAGCGCGTCGAGCGCCTGACGCAAGGCCTCGCCCCAGCCTTCAGAGACGGCCTGCAGATAGGGATCGCCCGCCTCGATGCGGCGCTCGTGAAGCGGAGTGAAGCAGTCGCGCTCGATCACCAGCAGGTCGAGCGGCAGGCCGACCGAGAGATTGGCCTTGAGCGTGGAGTCGAACGAGACCGTCATCAGCTTCACCGCAGCCTCGAAGCTCATGTCGGGCTGGTAGCCGCGCAGCAGGATCGGGCGTCCATACTTGGTCTCGCCGATCTGGAAGAAGGGCGTATCGAAGCTCGCCTCGATGAAGTTGCCTTCGGGGTAGATCAGGAACAGGCGCGGTTCCATCCCGGCGATCTGGCCTGCGACGATGATCGTCGCGCTGAAGGTACCTGCCGCAGCGCGCGGACCGTTGTCCTCTGCGCGCGAGGAGATCGTCTCGCGCAGCAGATCGCCGACGATCGTCGCGACCTGGAACATGGTCTCGGCCTCGAGCAGCGAATTGCTACGCTGCGACGGTGCCTTGTTGCGCTCCTCCAGCTGGCTGATCACGGCCTGCGTGGTAGCGAGGTTACCCGCGGTCATCACCGAGATGATGCGCTCGCCCGAGATTTCCCAGTGATGCATCTTGCGGAAGGTGGAGATGTTGTCGACGCCCGAATTGGTGCGGGTGTCGCTCATGAGCACGAGCCCACGCTCCAGCATCATGCCAACGCAATAGGTCATCGACGTCTTGGCCCCTGCACTCTTTGCGGACGCACCCGAATCGAATGCATCGTAATTCAACTGCACCACTTCGCACAGCCGTGCGACCCGGCTGACTTTTCTGGATTATCCTTGCTGCAGCGTTCGGACCAACAAGGACTCCTTACGCGAATCCTACTGCTGACCGGTCCCGGAAGACTGTTGCTGCTGCTGTCCTCCTAGCACCTTCTCGGCCACCGACAACTGCACATCGAGATGGCTATCCCCACCTCCCGACGCGACACCGGTAACCGGAGCCGCCTCGCTGTAGTCACAACCGCTGGCCACGCGAATGTACCTATCGTCGGGACAGACCTCGTTGGAGACGTCGAAACCGACCCAGCCCAGCCCCGGCACGTGGGCCTCGGCCCAGCCATGCCCGGCCTCCTGCTCCTCGCGGTCGTCCATCTTGAGATAGCCGCCGACGTAGCGCATCGGAATGTCGACGAGGCGGCCGGCGCTGATCATGATGTGCGCGTGGTCCTGGCAAACGCCCTTGCCCGCCGCCAGCGCCTCCTCGGCAGTAGTGCCGACGTCGGTCTGTCCTGGGACATACTCGACCTGCTGCCCGACCGCGCGCGACAACGCGTGGAGGAAGGCCAGCGTATCGCCCTTGTCGACATCGATAGAGGAGACCAGCTGCCGCACCTTGCTTCCGGGCTTGGTCAGTGCGGTCGGTCTCAGGAAGCACCACAGGGGCATATGCCCCGAGTGCATGCCGATGACGCCATTGTTGTCGCTGGTCCGCACGGTGCCCGAACAGGTCACCACGACCTCTTCGGCGCCCTGCTCGATCGAGACCAGGGTCACGTGGTTGTGGTTCTGGTCCTCGTATTCGGCCTCGACGCGAGCGCCAGCGAGGTCCATCGTCCAGTCCAGCACTTCCTGACCATGCGTGGACTTGGGCCGCAAACGCAGGCGCTGCAGGCCGTGGGTAACCGCCTCGGTGAAGACGTAGCGGGTGGTATGAGTGACGGTCAGCAGCACAAAAAGCCTTACTCTGTGAAGCGATAGTCGGCGGCGATCGCGTTCCCGATGTCGATCGTCTTGGAAATCACCAGTTGCAGGTACTCGTGCAGCCCCTGCTCGAAGATGTCCTCGATCGTGGTCTGGTGCAGCGCCGCACCGGTGTCGCGCAGCAGTTCATGCGCCGCCGTCTCGCCGCCGTATTCCTTGGCGAGTCCAGCCATGTTGCTGCGGATCTTCTCGTAGCAGAACACGAGACTGCGCGGGAACTGGCCGTCGAGGATCAGGAAGCGAGCGATCTCGCGCGGCTCCATCGTATGCGCGTTGAGCCAGGAGAAGGCGCGATTGCCCGCGACCGAGCGCAGCAGCGTGTCCCACTGCTGGTTGTCGAGGTTCGAGCCGACCCAGGCCGTGCTTGGCAGCAACACGTAGTACTTCACGTCGAGGATGCGCGCGGTGTTGTCCGCGCGTTCGATGAAGGTGCCGATGCGTGCGAAGTTGTAGACCTCGTTGCGCAGCATCGAGTTCTCGAAGGCGCCGCGCACCAGCATGTTGGTGCGCCGGATCGCCATGAGCGCCTCGCGCAGGCCGGTTTCGCGCACGGGCCGCGCAAGCAGGTCCTTGATCGTCAGCCAGCCCTCGTTGATCGCCTCCCACACCGAATTGGTGATCGAGGTGCGCACGACGCGGGCGTTGGTTCGCGCATTTTCCATCATGCACAGCACGGAGCCGGGATTGTCCTTGTCGCGCAGGACATAGTTGAACACCTGAGGCCCGGCGAAGTCCTCGCCGTACTTCTCGATGTATTCGTCGACGAGGCCCGCGGTGGTGAGCACCGAGCGCCATTCATCGTACTGCGAATCCTTGCTCGCGCTGGTCAGCGCGAGGTGGAAGCCCACGTCGAGCAGGCGCGCGGTGTTCTCGGCCCGCTCGAGATAGCGGGCCATCCAGTATACGCCATTGGCTGCACGTCCGAGCATCAGTCCTCCAGCACCCAGCTGTCCTTGGTGCCACCGCCCTGCGAGGAATTGACCACCAGCGATCCCTTCTTGAGCGCCACGCGCGTCAGTCCGCCCGGCGTGATGTCGATACCTTCGGGCGAGACCAGTACGAAGGGACGCAAGTCGACATGGCGCGGCGCCAGCCCTTCTTTGGTGAAGATCGGCACGGTCGAGAGCGAAAGCGTGGGCTGGGCGATGTAGTTTTCCGGCCGCGCACGAAGCTTGGCCTCGAAGTCGGAGAGTTCGCGCTTCGAGGAAGTCGGCCCGATCAGCATGCCGTATCCACCCGAGCCGTGGACCTCCTTGACGACCAGATCCTTAAGGTTGTCGAGCACGTAGGCGAGCGCATCGCTTTCCGAGCAGCGCCAGGTGGGCACGTTCTGCAGGATCGGTTTCTCGCCGGTGTAGAACTCGACGATCTCGGGCATGTAGGAATAGATCGCCTTGTCGTCGGCGATGCCGGTGCCGGGCGCATTGGCGATGGTGACGCCGCCGGCACGGTAGACGTCCATGATCCCGGCCACGCCAAGCGCGGATTCGGGATTGAAGGTCAGCGGATCGAGGAAATCGTCGTCGACGCGGCGGTAGATGACGTCAATCGCCTTGTAGCCGGTGGTCGTGCGCATCGCGACCCGCCCGTTGATGATGCGCAGGTCGTTGCCCTCGACTAGCTCGGCGCCCATCTGGTCGGCGAGGAAGGCATGCTCGAAATAGGCCGAGTTGTAGATGCCCGGTGTCAGCACCGCGACCACCGGACGCTTGCCAGCAGCGGCATCGTAGGCTGGCGGCGCGCAGGCACGCAGCGAGCGCGCGAGCCGGCGCGGATAGTCCGAGACCTGGCGGACCGGGATCTGCGTGAACAGCTCCGGGAACATCGCCATCATCGTCTCGCGGTTCTCGAGCATATACGAGACGCCCGAAGGCGTGCGCGCATTGTCCTCGAGCACCATGAAGTCGTCCTCGCCGGTACGCACGAGGTCGATGCCGACGATGTGGGTATAGACCCCGCCCGGCGGCGTGAAGCCGATCATCTGCGAGAGAAAGGCATCGTTGTTGCGCAGTGCGCTGATCGGCAGGCGGCCCGAACGCACGATCTCCTGACGGTGGTAGAGATCCTGGAGGAAGGCGTTGATCGCCCGCACCCTCTGCTCGATGCCCTTGGTCAGCTTGCGCCATTCCTTCGCGGTGATGATCCGGGGGATCATGTCGAAGGGGATCAGGCGCTCTTCCGCGTCGGCTTCACCGTAAACGTTGAAGGTAATTCCGATCCGCCGGAAGAAATGCTCCGCTTCCGCGTCCTGCCGACGCAGCCAGGACTTGTCTTGGGCATCGTACCAATTGCGAAATTCAGAGTAGGCAGCACGAACGGTGCCGTCCTCGTGGAGCATTTCGTCGAACTTCGGTGTGCTCGCAGCCGTCATCGTGACTCCCGTTTGTCCATGTGATGCAACATGAAACGGGACTTGCCAAGCGCACTCGCTGCACTTGCGAAATAAATTGTCTAACGGTGGTAACGCTCCGCGGGACGGACCCGGACCGCAACCCGCACAGGCTTGTCAGTCAAGCAGCCCGCGCGCCACGAGGTCCGCGCGCAACGCATCCGCCCCGTGGAAGTGGTGCACATTCCAGCCGAGCGCTGCGGCACCGGCAATGTTGTCGGCGCGATCGTCGACGAACAGCATGCGCTGCGGCGCGTGCCCGAAGCGGCTTGCGGCCAGCTCGTAGATCGCAGGATCAGGCTTCACCAGCTTCTCGTCACCGGAGACGACGATATCGCCGAACAGGTCGAACAGCGGCTCGCTCGCGCGGTATTCGCGCCAGAACGGGCTGGCGAAGTTGGTGATCACGTAGAGGGGGACCTCGCGCGCGGACAATTCGCGCACGATCTCGTGCGTACCGGGGATATTGCCGGGTATCGTCTCGAGGAACCGTGTGGCGTAAGCGTCGAGCACGTCGTCGTTGCCCGGAAACCGTGCCTTGCGCTCGGCAACGAGGTCGGCCAGCGCCTCGCCCGCATCATGCCGGAAGTGCCACTCTTCGGTGATCACCTCGTTCGTGACATGCGCCAGCCGCTCGGGATCCTCGACGACGCGTGCCAGCAGACGGTGCAGATCCCACTGCACCAGCACCCGACCGACATCGAAAACGACTGCATCTATTCCGGACATGACAAGACCCCCGCTTTTGGCGGGGGTCTGTTACGTCATCGCAAGGACCCTTCCGCCGTCAACTCCCGCCGGCACCGACAGGAGGGGCGAAACGAATCAGCCCTGGCGCGCCTTGAAGCGCGGCTGCGTCTTGTTGATGACGTAGGTACGGCCACGGCGACGGATCACGCGGTTGTCGCGGTGACGGCCCTTGAGCGACTTGAGGCTGTTGCGAATCTTCATGTCTTGTCTCGTCCAGGTTGGTCTGGCGGTTACCGACCGCCGGAAAATCGAAGAGCGCCGTTAATCCGCGCGCACCGCAGAGTCAAGCTTCGCGTCGAGCGCCGGATGACGCAGGCCATCGCAATACGCACGAAAGACGCGGGCCTTGCGCCCGGCCCTATGGCAGTTCATTCATCGCACGGCAATCGCGCGCGGCCCATGAAATCAGGGGTGCGACCCCAATAACGCCGAAGAAAGATCGCAACACCCATGACATTGCCGAGCGAAAAGCTCTCCGCCTTGCGTGCCTCGCGCCGCCTGCGCAGCCTCGCCGCTGGCCTGTGCGCGCTCGGAACTCTCGCCGTGACCACGCCCGCGATGGCGCAGGGCCCCGGAGGCTGGGGCGGCTGGGGCAACCGGGGCTGGGGTGGAATGGGTTGGCGCGGCGCCTATCCCGACCGACCCTACCGCACCCGCTCGACCAGCCAGCGCGATCCGCGAGAGGGCCGTGTCGACGTTTCGCGCTTCGTGATCGACAGCCCGCAGGCCGCCAGCCTCGGCAAGGGACCGATCATCATTGAATCGCGCTCGGCAGAAACGCCAGTCAGCGAGACCGGCAATCTCAGCGCCGAGCCGATCGCCGGACAGCCGCCGGGCCCTCCTGCGCCGCCCGCTTATGCTCCGCCGCAGGAAGCGAAAAGCGCATGGATGGCGCCCGCGACCCGCACGATCTACGAAGCTGCGGTACTGGATGGTTTCGTCAGCGCGGGTTACGACACGCTACATCCCGATGCGGCGCAGGCGCAGGTCGCCAGCATCGAGATCGACCGACGCCTGCTCACCCCGGCCGAAGAAAAGCGCAACCCGGTCAGTGGCAGTGCCGCCATGTCGGTCGGCACGTATGGATCGGCCTATGGACTGGCGGTCAATGTCGACCTGTCCAAGCCGCGCGGCGCGCTCGTCGCCACGCGCATGACGCTGCGCATCCGCGACCATGTCGGCGGCACGGTGCTGTGGGAAGGTCACGCCGAGATAGCGACGCGCGACGACGACGATGACTGGGATGACGGCGAAATCGCGGCCCGGCTGGCCTCGGCCTTGCTCGACCGCTTCCCTGAAGGCGAGAAGGTCCAGCCGCTTGCCGCCACGGGGATCACCCCCAGCGACTGAGTGCAGGGCGAGGGTCACGCCCTTCCCCCTGCCCGGCCACCGGCCTGCGCGACCAGCTTGCATCGCGCGGGCTAAGGGGCCACATCGCTTTCAGGCACCGCTGCCGCGAACGCATGACGCGTCAAGGACATAGCGGGCGCGATGGAGATAGAGCGATGACCAGCCTCGTGCGCCGACTTTGCGTAATCGCCACTGGCGGCGCGCTGCTCGCACTGAGCGCATGCGTCGCACCGGTCGGCCCGGTCGAGGTGACGCGATTCCACGTCGGCGCCACCCAGCCGCTCACCCGCGGCACGATCCGCGTCGAACCCGCAGAAGGTCAACCCGACTCGATCGAGCTTGGAACCTTTTCCGCCGCGGTCGCGCAGGAACTGGCCAAGGCGGGCTACCGCGAACCGCTCCCCGGGCAGACGGGCGCAAGCCAGATCGCGCTGGTCCGGCTCGATCGCTCGACCTACCGCCCCACCCGCAACGGCTCGCCGGTATCGGTCGGCGTTGGCGGCAGCACCGGCAGCTACGGCTCGGGCCTTGGCGTCGGCCTCGGGATCGACCTCAGCGGGCCGCCCCCGGAGCAGGTCCAGACCCGCCTCGCCGTGACAATCATCGATGCGCAGACCCGCAAGCACGTCTGGGAAGGCCGCGCGGCCTTCGCGGTGCGCGCGGATTCTCCGCTCGCGCAGACCTCGCTCGGCGCCGCCAAGATGGCAGAAGCGCTGTTCAAGGATTTCCCCGGAGAATCGGGCGAAACCATCCTCGTGAAATGACGGAAAAGTCCCCCCTAATGACCACCCCCCAGATCCAGATCCACGCCGCCTTCGATTCGGGCAACATCGAGGTGCTCGGCATCGACGGCGCCACCGCGCGCCTCGCCATCCGCCGTGACCACCAGTCCGACTTCGCGCAGTGGTTCCACTTCCGCGTCAGCCCTGCGGCGGGCGAGAGCATCGCCGGGCGCGAGCTGACCTTGCGCATCACCGGGCTCAACGGCTCGGCCTATCCGATGGGCTGGCCCGGCTATAACGCCTGCGTCTCGGAAGACCGCGAGCTGTGGGCGCGAACCGGCAGCAGCTGGGACGAGAGCCTCGACGGCGGCAGCCTGACGATCACCTACGTACCCGAGAGCGAGCAGGCCTGGTTCGCCTATTTCGCGCCCTATTCGATGGAGCGCCACCACGACCTCGTCGCGACGACCGCGCTGACCGAGGGTGCCACGCTGCGCTGCCTTGGTACAACGCTCGATGGCCAGCCGCTCGATTGCCTCGAGTTCGGCGAGGGACAAGTGCAGGTCTGGCTCTACGCGCGCCAGCATCCCGGCGAGAGCATGGCCGAGTGGTGGATGGAAGGCGCGCTCGACGTGCTGTCCGACGGTGCCAGTTCGGTCGGGCGCGAGCTGCGCAAGCGCTGCCGCCTGCACGTCGTTCCCAACATGAACCCCGACGGCTCGCGCCGCGGCCACCTGCGTACCAATGCGGTGGGCACGAACCTCAACCGCGAATGGGCCGAGCCCACCCCCGAGGCCTCGCCCGAGGTGCTCGCGGTGCGCAACGCCATGGACGCGAGCGGCGTCGACTTCGCCATGGACGTCCACGGCGACGAGGCGATCCCGGCGGTCTTCCTTGCCGGTTTCGAGGGCATCCCCTCGCTCAAGGACGAACAGAAGGCGGGCTATAATCGCTTCGGCGAACTGCTCGACCGGCGCACGCCCGATTTCCAGCGCAAGCTGGGCTATCCGGTGGCGAGCCCGGGCAAGGCCAATCTCGCCCTCTCGACCAACCAGGTTGCGGAACGCTTCGGCGCGGTGGCGATGACGCTCGAAATGCCGTTCAAGGACCACGATCCGGCGCCCGATGCACTGCAGGCATGGAGCCCGGAACGCTCGACCCAGCTTGGCCGCGACTGCATGGCGACCTTGCTCGAATGGCTGGTCGAGCGCGAAGGCGCCTGAACGGGCCTGGAGGGAATACCGGGGGCAAGTCCGCCCCCGGTTACCCGGCTAGAGCAGATTGGCTGGCCCGAAGGCGTGGGGCAGCAGCGTCGAGAGCCGGGTCTCGAGGATGCCTTCGGCCCCGTCGCACCACACGAGCGGATCGCTCTCGCCCAGCTGCGCGACTTCGTTGAGCATTTGGCGGCAGCGCCCGCAAGGCGTGACCGTATCGCCCTGCCCCGGAGCGCCGGGCGCACCGCCGGTCACGGCCAGCGCCAGCAGCTTGCCATGCTGCGCCTCTCGCGAGGGCACGTCGACCTGCGAGAGGATCTTGGCCACCGCCACGGTCTCGGCACAGAGCGAGAGGCCGTAACTGGCATTCTCGACATTGGCCCCCGTCACGACCGAGCCATCCGCCATCATCAGCGCAGCCCCGACGTGGAAGCACGAATAGGGGGCATAGGCCCCTGCCGCTGCCTCGCGCGCCAGCGCCATCAGGCCATTGCGGGTCTCGTCCGAGACAATGAAGGCATCATCGCTGCGCTCAGGAAATTCGCTCATGGGTTCACCACTAGCCAGCGGACCGGCCCTTGCGCAATCTCGTTGGCGAGCGCGGCATTGGCGGTCCACATCGTCCAGTCGCGCCCGGCATAGTCGGGCACGAAGCGGTCGCGCACCAGCCACAGGTTGCGATCGAGCCTGCGGGCGATGCCATAGCGCGCCTCGAAACCTTGTGTGACCTTGAGCATGGTCGGCTTGCCACTATGCGTTTCGACCTGGTTGAGGAAGGTCATCAGCTCGCTCTCGACCTTGGCGTCGGAGACCGGCGTGTCGCAATCCTCGGCGAGGGCCGAAAGCTCGACCGCAGGCGGCAGGATATCGTCTTCGCGCGGGACGGTGGTGACGAAATTGGCGGCCTGGTCCTGCGCCGTCTGGCACGGATCGTAGGCATGGACCGCGCCGACCTTCATGCCCGCCGCGCGTGCCGCCTCGAAATTGGCGACGAAGCGCGGATCGCGGGCATGCGCCCCCGAACTGGCGTCGATATAAGCAAAGTCCACTCCGGTCGCTCGCGCAGACGGCCAGTTCACCGCGCCGTCCGCGGCGCCGACCTCGATACCCTGCACCGGATAGAGATCGCGTCCGGGCAACCAGTGGTGATCGTGCCACCAGGCCCAGCTTGCGCCCGATGCTCCGATCACGACGAGCAGCAGCAGAAGAAGTGCGAACCAGCGCCGCCGCTTGCGCCGCTGCGCCTTCGCGCTCTTGCCCTTTGTCCCCTGCCCGGGGCCTAGCGCCTGGTGTTTCATCGCGTGACTGCCGGCCCCTAATTGTCGTTGTCTTGGAAGATGCGGCCGCGTCAGCCGCGGATGTGAAGCACGCAGATCAGCGTGAACAGCCGCCGCGCGGTGGGATGATCGGTCTCGACCTTGCCGTCGAGGCGGTCGATGAGCAGTTCGGCGGCATCGTTGTGGATGCTGCGCCGCGCCATGTCGATCGTCTCGATCTCCTGCGCGGTCGCCTTGCGAATCGCCTGATAGTAGCTTTCGCATATCGCGAAGTATTCGCGGATCGGCCGACGGAACCGCGCCAGCCCCAGAACCAGCGTCTCGAGCGCCACGCCCTTTTCATCCGCGATCTCGAGCGACAGACGCCCGTCGCGCACCGCAAGGTGCAGATTATAGGGGCCTTCGTGCCCGCTCTCGAAGGCGCGCACAGGCTTGAACAGGTTGTCCTCGATCAGGTCGAAGATCGCGATCCGGCGCTCCTGTTCGATATCGGCATTGCGCCACAGGATGGTCGCCTCGTCGAGGGAGATATGAGTGATCCGCGGGTCGGCCATGATGCTCTTGGCCTTTACGCGCTTGCAGTATCTCCGGGCAACCCCGTGCTTTCGGGCCATTCCTTGACGCCCTTCCACAAGCTGGGGATAAAAATGGCCTGCGCGCGCCCTTGCTGGCGATGCGCACAAGGGTCAAAGGTCCAAGGCTTATGGCACAGCAGGAAGCTCTCAGACTCGCCTCTTCGGAGGGCGAAGAAACCACCGGTGCGCGCGCACTGCCCTCGAACGTCGAGGCCGAAGCCGCGTTCCTTGGCGCAGTGCTGATCGACAACCGCGTGATCGAGGAGCTGCCGACCCAGCTTTCACCGCAGCACTTCTTCGAGCCGGTTCACGCGCGCATCTACGAGCGCATCGTCACCCTGCTCGACCGCAAGGCGGTAGTCACCCCGGTCACGCTGCGTCCCTATTTCGAGGCCGACGAACAGCTCAAGGCACTGGGCGGCGTGTCCTACCTCGCGCGCCTCACCGCCGACGGACAGGGCCTGCTCGCCCCGCGCGAACTGGCAGCACAGATCTACGACCTGGCGCTGCTGCGCGAACTGATCTCGGTCGGGCGAGGCCTCGTCGAGGGGGCGATGGACACCTCGGAATCGGTCGAGCCGCAAGAGCAGATTGAGCAGGCCGAAGCCGCGCTCTACAAGGTGGCCGAAGGTGCAGCTTCCGCCAACGAGGCCAAGAGCTTCGCACAGGCGACGCACACCGCGATCTTCAACATCGAGAAGGCGTTCAACTCGGGCGGCAACATCTCGGGCAAGACCACCGGCCTCGACTCGGTGAACTCGAAGATCGGCGGCCTGCACGATTCCGACCTCATCATCCTTGCCGGACGCCCCGGCATGGGCAAGACCTCGCTCGTCACCAACATCGCCTTCAACACCTCGCAGCGCTACGTCGACGACATGGCGCTGGGCATCGAGCACCGTAAGTCGGTAGGCGCGCCCACGGCCTTCTTCAGTCTCGAAATGAGCGCCGACCAGCTTGCCACGCGTATCCTCGCCGAGCAGTCGGGCATCAGTTCCGAAGCGCTGCGCATGGGCAAGATCAGCCGCGACGACTTCCAGCAGCTCTCCTTCGCGAGCCAGCGCCTCGCCGAGCTGCCGCTGTTCATCGACGACACCCCGGGCCTCTCGATCGCCGCGCTGCGCACCCGCGCACGTCGCCTCAAGCGCCGCCACAACATCGGCCTGATCATCATCGACTACCTGCAGCTGCTTTCAGGCTCGGGCCGTGCCAACGACAACCGCGTGAACGAAATTTCCGAGATTTCGCGTGGCTTGAAGACGCTCGCCAAGGAACTGGAAGTGCCGGTGATCGCACTCTCGCAGCTTAGCCGCGCTGTCGAGAGCCGCGAGGACAAGAAGCCGATGCTCTCCGACCTTCGCGAGTCGGGCTCGATCGAGCAGGACGCCGACATGGTCTGGTTCGTCTTCCGCGAAGACTACTACGTCAACGCGACCGAGCCCAAGTTCCCCGCCGAAGGCGATCCGCCAGACGTGGTCGACAAGTGGGAAGCATGGCGCCAGCGCATGGAGCAGGTCACCGGGCTTGCCGAGCTGATCGTCGCCAAGCAGCGCCACGGTTCGACCGGCCGCGTGCGGCTCAAGTTCGAAGCGCGCATCACCAAGTTCTCGGACCTCGATGCCGACGATCCGCGCGGCGGGTTCGTTTCGGACTAAGAGACAAAGAAGGAGAGTTTCGAGGGCCATCGCCCTCGAGCTCCCCACAATGTCGACGTCCGCTAATACAGCCACGGCAGCTGGCGGGCGCCAAGGGCGACAGTAATGGGGTCAAGGGGTGTTAACCCCTTGCCTTCCCCTTATCACTTCAGGCGAGTTGTGCCTCGGGCTGTTCACCCGCCGAAAGACGCATCAGTCCCGCATAGACGAACAGCGCCACGAACACGCCGACGAACCATGCGTAGGTATAGATCTCCGACCAGATCCAGCCAAAGCCGCCAAAGCTTGCCGGGAACGAGATCTTGAGGAAGCCCGGCACATTGGGCGCGATGCCTAGTGCCAGCGCAACCAGCGCCTTCGTGTTCCAGCCGTTGCCGTAGCGATAGGGGCCCTCTTCCTCGTAGAGCCCCTCGACATCGAGCCGGGTGCCGCGCACCAGCCAGTAGTCGGCGATGAGGATGCCCGCGATCGGCCCGAGCAGCGCGCCGTAGCCTGTCAACCATGTGTAGATGTAGCCGTTGGTGCTCTCGAGCAGCTTCCAGGGCATCATGAACAGGCCGATGAAGGCAGTGATGAGCGCGCCCGTGCGGTACGAAATCATCCTCGGGTTTAGCGCGGAGAAATCGTAGGCCGAGCACACGAGGTTCGCCGCGATGTTGCACGACACGGTATCGACCGCGATCACGACGAGCCCCAGCAGCACGAAGGGGCCCGAAAGCGTTCCTGCCAGCTGCACCGGGTCCCAGATCGCCTCGCCGTAAATCACGACCGTCGCCGAAGTGGTCATCACGCTGATCAGCGCGACGAGGCCCATCGTCGGCGGCAGGCCCAGCGTCTGCCCGATGGCCTGGTCCTTCTGGCTTTTGGCGAAACGGGTGAAGTCGGGAATGTTGAGTGCGAGCGTGCCCCAAAAGCCCACCATCGCGGTCAGCGAAGGCAGATATACCGCCCAGAACTGCCCTTCCTTCGCCCCGCCTGCGACGAAGGCGGAAGGGCTGGAGAAGATCGGGCCCAGACCGCCGGCGGCATCGAGCGCCCACCACAGGAGCGCGAAGCAGGCCAGCATCTTGAGCGGCGCCGTCCATGTCTCGAGCCGGCGGATGGTGGTGATGCCCTTGCGCACGAAGAGCAGCTGGATCGACCAGAAGGCGAGGAAGGCGAGAAGTTCGCCGATACCGATGCCGAAAAAGAGCAACGGCGCGCCGCGCATGTCGGCGCCGAGGAAGATACCTAGGAGCGTGAGCAGCGCCTCGCCGCCGATCCAGGTCTGGATGCCATACCAGCCGCAGGCGACGAGCGCGCGTGCCGCTGCGGGCAGTCGTCCGCCGATGGTCCCGAAGGAGGAGCGCACGAGCACCGCGAAAGGGACGCCATAGCGCGCACCCGGGTGGCCGATCAGCAGCATCGGCACGAGGATGATGACGTTGCCCAGTACCACGACCGAGGTTGCCTGGAGCGCGGACATGCCCTGCTCGATAAGCCCGGCGGCGAGCATCCAGGTCGGCACGGCAACGATCATGCCCACCCACAGCGCGGCAAAGTGGTACCAGCACCAGTTGCGCTGCGCCGCGCCGGTCGGCGCAAGGTCCTCGTTCCAGAGCGAATGATGACTGTCTGCCAAGGTCCCCACCTCCATTATCCCGCAACGCAGCGAAACATGCTGCAAGGGCGAACCTGCCGCAAGTGGCTTCGCGGTGCCTGCGGGAGCAAGATTAGTCCGCCAGTCAGACAGATTCTGAGCCCTGCGCGCCCGTCGCACAGCGCAGGTTCCGGCCAATGCGCCGGGTTGCTCGGAATATCTGCGGAATCGATGACTGTGAGGGCCTGCGCCAGCTTGCGATTCAGCCGGGTGCGCCTACATTGGCAGGGAAAGGACGGATATTCCGACAATGAACAACGACGACCAGCCCAACGGCAATCCCTGGGTCAAGAGCCTCTTCGTCTGGGGCGGCATCTTCCTTGCCCTGCTCATCGTGGTTTCGATGTTCAGTGCCCGCGAATCCACCGGCACGATGATCCCTTACTCCGATTTCCGCGCGAAGGTCGCCGAAGGCGCCGTCTCGCAAGTGGAGATCGGCGATGAGCGGATCGACGGCAAGATGCGCAACGGCGACAGCTTCTCGACCGTGCCCGTTCCCGGCGACACCTCGCTCGCCCAGGCGCTGCAGGATCAGGGCGTGAAGTATTCGGGCAAGGCGCCCGAGCAGGGCAGCCTGCTGCTCTACATCATCGCCAACACCCTGCCCTTCCTCCTGATCGTGGGCATCGCCTTCTTCGCGCTGCGCCAGGTGCAGAAGGGCGGCGGCTCAGGTGCGATGGGCTTCGGCAAGTCCAAGGCAAAGATGCTGACCGAACGTCAGGGACGCGTCACCTTCGACGACGTCGCGGGCATCGACGAGGCGCGCGAGGAACTCGAGGAGATCGTGGAATTCCTCAAGGACCCGACCCGCTTCTCCAAGCTCGGCGGCCAGATTCCCAAGGGCGCCCTTCTCGTGGGCTCGCCCGGTACAGGCAAGACCCTGCTCGCCCGCGCCATCGCGGGTGAGGCTGGCGTGCCCTTCTTCACCATCTCGGGCTCCGATTTCGTCGAGATGTTCGTGGGCGTCGGCGCCAGCCGCGTGCGCGACATGTTCGAGCAGGCGAAGAAGAACGCGCCGTGCATCGTCTTCATCGACGAGATCGACGCGGTCGGTCGCCACCGCGGCCATGGCCTCGGCAACTCGAACGACGAGCGTGAGCAGACGCTCAACCAGCTGCTGGTCGAGATGGACGGCTTCGAGGCCAACGAGGGCATCATCATCATCGCGGCGACCAACCGCCCCGACGTGCTCGACCCCGCGCTGCTGCGCCCGGGCCGCTTCGACCGTCAGGTCGTCGTACCCGTGCCCGACATCGAGGGTCGCGAGAAGATCCTCTCGGTGCACATGAAGAAGGTGCCGCTCGCTCCCGACGTCAATGCCCGCGTGATCGCGCGCGGCACGCCCGGCTTCTCGGGTGCCGACCTTGCCAACCTCGTAAACGAGGCTGCCCTGCTCGCCGCGCGTCGCTCCAAGCGCCTCGTCGCGATGCAGGAATTCGAGGACGCCAAGGACAAGGTCATGATGGGCGCCGAGCGGCGTTCGATGGTCATGACCGACGACGAGAAGAAGATGACCGCCTACCACGAGGCAGGCCACGCCATCGTCTCGCTCAACGAGGCAGCATCGGACCCGATCCACAAGGCGACGATCATCCCGCGCGGCCGTGCGCTGGGCATGGTCATGCGCCTGCCCGAGCGCGACAGCTACTCGTACCACCGCGACAAGATGCTCGCGAACCTCTCGGTCGCAATGGGCGGCCGCGTCGCCGAAGAACTGATCTTCGGTCACGACAAAGTCTCCTCGGGCGCCTCGGGCGACATCCAGTATGCGACCAGCCTCGCACGCTCGATGGTCACCAAGTGGGGCATGTCGGACAAGCTGGGCCCGCTCCAGTACGAGGAAAGCCAGGAAGGCTATCTCGGCATGGGCGGCTCGCAGCGCACGATGGGCTCGGACGAGACCAACAAGCTGATCGACAGCGAGATCCGCACGCTGATCGACAACGCCCATGCCCGCGCGACGCAGATCCTGACCGACAAGGGCGATCAGCTCGAGGCGCTGGCCCAGGCCATGCTCGAATACGAGACGCTCTCGGGTGACGAGATCACCAAGCTGATCGAGACGGGCTCGATCGACCGTCCCAATGAACCACGTGGCCCCAGTTCGGCGCGTCCGGTCACGGGTTCGTCGATCCCCAAGTCGGGCAAACGCTATTCGGGAGGCACAGCGCCGCAGGGCGCCTGACCAGACCCGATACGGTTCTCCGACAGGAGAATGCAGGAGGGGCGCCGGGCACTGGCCTGTCGCCCCTTTTGCTTGGGCGTTCGACTTTGGGCCGATTGATCCGTGCGCCTGCCCTTCAGGCGCGCTTGCGACGGGCCGGGCGTGGCCCGGTCTCGCAGTCGATCCAGGCAAGCGCGGCGTCGATCCGCACACCATGGGCGAGCTCGACCTCCCGGTCTTCGCGCGCACGCGTTTCGGCATCGAAGGCTTGCCCCGGGTCCTTGGCATGATGCTCGAGCGGTACAATGGGGCTGGCACTGGCTGGCAGGTCCAGCAGGCACCGCGTACGCGCCACCGCCCGGGCGGGATCGTCTACGATCTCTCGATAATCGATGCTGCGCGCCCCTTGTGGATCGAAGCAAGCAAAGCTGCGGGCTTGCGCCCATTCGAGCAATGCTGCCAACCGCACCACCTGGTCGAGCGGATCGCGTACGCCGTTAGCGGCCAGCGGCATGAGCCGGGCGACATCCGCGTCAGTCTGCGCCGTGTGCTGAACGCAGCGCGCCACCCATGCGAGGCGATCGCGCCCGCCACGGATACATGCCCGCAACCAGGCGCGCCGCTCCATGGTCACGAAGACCGCCTTTTCGAGAAGCCCGCACGCGGCCAGGTCAGGCAGTAGCGGATTTACCCAGTTCGACGGCTTCACCACGACCGGCAGCGCGGCATCGGCCAGCCCGCCAAAGTGAGTATCGAGGAATTCGACCCAGCCGGTCATGGCTTGCGCGCGGCCCAGCATGCGCAGTTGCGGGGCCTGGTCGGCGAGGTCGACGAGCGCCTGCGGTTCGCGCAAGGCAAGCACATCACGCGGCTGCTCGAGCAGATGGCTCAGCAATGTCGATCCGCAAAAGCCGACATGGAATATCCAGCCACGCACTGCAGTCGTGCTCGGATCGAGCAACGCGCGCATGCGCGCGACATCGTAGCTGTCGGAGGAGCTCCAGAAAGCCTGGCGTCCATCGAGAAAGCTCGCTGCCTGCAACGCCTCGAGCCGCACTTCCACGATCTGGACGCGTCGCTTGAGCGCGTCGATGCGATGGACGAACCTCATCTCCCCACCCCGATCGGCAATGCCAAGCTGACGGGCGCCCGGGGCGCCTTCTGGTACGTTTGCATGGCCACGACCTGCGCGTGCAGGCTGGCAAACGATATCGCTTATCGATGGAGGATGGCTGCAGGCCGACCAACGGCAGCGGCGTCAGCCCCTTGCTTTCGTACCTAGCTTCGCATCGGGTCGGTCAGCCGACGAGACCGAGAAAAACCAGCGCCGTCGCGAACAATCCGAGCACAATCTGGATCAGGCACAACAGAACCACCGTGCGCCACAGCGTGGACCCGGCGGATAGTTCGTATGTCCCCTGGAGATGGCGGTAAATATGTACGCAAGCGATTGCGGTGCAGCCGAGCAGGAGGGTTTCGCTCGCCACGCCCAGCGCCCCGATGATCGTCGCGACGATCCCCAGCATCGTCATGAAGGCAAGCGAATAGGTGACGAAGACCGCATGATCGTAGAGGCCGAAGCGCCGCCGCCACAGGAAGAGCAAGGCCACGAAGGGAACCGACAGCGGGATCAGCAACCACGAGAACTTGTAGGCCGTCGTCTGAAGCTTGTAGAGCATCAGCCCCGGGTTGTCCCGCCACTTGCCGATCCCCTTGTCGAGCCGCTTCCAGCCCGAATGCATCTGCTCGGTACCGGCATCCTTCTCGCGCATGAACGCAGGCAGCGCGCGCAGGCCGGCGAGGTTCTCCTCGGTCGTCGCGAGCGCCTGGCGCTTCTCGGCGCTTTCTGCCGGATCCATGTCGTCCGCGGCAAGGTCGGCAAGCAAGTCCTTGCGCTTCTCGACAAGGCGCTCCTCGCTGGCCGCTATATGTTCGGCTGTGCTGGTCTCACCCGTCCGTACGGGCGGCGATATGCCCATGATCTGCAGCACCGCGAACATGACGAAGATCGAGAACAGGAACAGCGCCATCGGCGAAACGAAGGCCACACGCTGGCCATCGACATAGCGCCGGGTCAATTGCCCCGGCTTCCACGCGAGCATCGGTAGCGTGGCCCAGGTACGCCCCTCGAAGTGAAGTACACCATGCAGGATATCGTGGAACAGCGCGCCGATCGTGCGATGAACATGCGCGTGCTGCCCGCAAGCGTGGCAATGCGATCCGACCAGATGCGTGCCGCAATTGAGGCACTCGGTCTCGTGGGTGTGGCCCGTATCGTCGGGCCGCCCACCTTCGATGGCGGCACCGACCAGCGCGCCCTCGGCCATCGTGCCGATCCCGTCTACCAAGTCACTCATGCGTCGTCGCACCCCTGCTGCACGGCGAAATTGTACCGCGATGCAGCGTGAGTGCAATGCAAGCGTTTTCCTGCCGCCCGACTAGCGCTCGGCCAGCTTCTTCTCGATAGCAGCCCACAGCCGCGCGAAAGCCTGCGCGGCAGGGCTGGAGGGCGCCAGTTCACCGACCGGCTGACGGCGAACGGCGCATTGCTCTACGGCGCTGGCGTAGGGGATGGCGGGCCAGTTGGGATGGGCCTCGCGCTGCTCGCGGTGCAGCGTGCGGCGCATGTCGAGCATCGAGAGCACCGGCAGGATCGGGGGATGGCGCCGGGTATTGCCCGCGATCTCGCGCACGACGAGATCGAAGGCGCGCGAAGACAGCGGCGATGGCGGGAGCGGTACGATCACCACGTCGGCGGCACGCACGACCTGCGCGGAAAGCTCGTTCATGACCGGCGGGCAGTCGAGAATGACGCGCTGATAGTCGCGCCCCAGATCCCGCGTCAGCTTGGCGAGGCGCTTGCGCTTGCCGATCTGGGTGAGCTGCGCATCGAGCGCACGGATCGACTCGTCGGCCGGAAGAACGTTAATGCGCTCGTAGCTGGTTTTCTGGATCAGCTTGGAAGGTGCGGCGTCCTTCGAGAAGACCTCGCCCGCCTGCTTCGAGCAGCGCGGTTCCAACCCATAGAGAAATCCCGAACCGCCCGCCGCGTCGAGATCCCAGAGCAATGTCCGGAAACCCGATATCTGCGCCGCGCACCAGGCCAGGTTCGCCGAGAAGGTGGTTTTGCCGACACCGCCCTTGACGCTGTAGACGGCAATCGTTGCTCCGGACACGCCGGAGGGACCGTCCGACTTACCGGACGATCCCCCCAGAAGCCCCGCGATACGGGGAAGTGTCTTGTTCTTGCCTGCCACGCCGATATCGATGCATGGCACGCTTCAGGCAGTCAACCCGCCGCCGGTATCGTCATGAAACGCACCCGGGGGCAGATCCCGCCTTCCGCCGACGAACGCGTATCGCGTCCGGGCAGGCAGACGGATCAGCCGTCGTAGTCGCCGCCCAGCGAGGTGTTGCGCGTGGGCGCCGAAGCGGTGATGCGCAGGGCCTCGGCCGACTGGCTGAGCGAACCGATCTCGTCCATCTCGTCGTCGTCGTCGGGAAGGACGCGCTGCATCGAAGTGACCAGCGATTCCTTGAGGGTGGTCGGCACCACGGTCTGCTCGGCGATTTCGCGCAGGGCCACGACCGGGTTCTTGTCGCGATCGCGCTCGAGCGTGAGTTCGGCGCCGCCCGAAATCTCGCGCGCACGCTGTGCGGCAAGCAGAACGAGATCGAAACGGTTGGGAATCTTGTCGACGCAATCTTCGACAGTAACGCGCGCCATGGGCACTCCGTAAGAAACTGGATGTCTGAAAGGCCGCCTCCTAACGCCTCGGTCGCGCAGAGTCAAGAAAATCGCGAAAAATGGCGGTTTTCCGACATGTCCAGAGGTCGTCCGCGCGGCTTGCACCCTTCATCCAGCAGGCTCGGATGCCCGCCCCTTGCGCCCCCTTCGCCGCACCGTGCGTGTCGGACCGTCAAGTACGGGTCATACGAAGGTCAGCAAAGCTACATGCAACCGCCATCGAAATGGCGTCTGCTTGTCACGCAAGGCCCCTAGCTACCCGTCACCACCTTTCCAGACGGGGCTTTTTCGACATAACCATGAAAGATCCCGCGCTCGGCTATACCGAGGCGGACACCGACACGAACGACAGCGCGGCTCCCTCGCTCGAATCGCTGGCAGCGGATCGCTACTCGCGCCGCCAGGCGATCTTCGGCGGCGCCAAGGCCACCAGCCTTGCTTTCATGGGCACTGGCATGCTGGCGGCCTGCGGCGATGATGACGGCGGCAACAACGGCGCACTCGTCGTGAGCGCAGGCAGCAGCGCCGCCACCAGCGCCGGCCGCACCGTCACCCTGACCGGCACCGTCACTTCGGGTGCGAGCACGACCACCAACGCTCGCTGGACCCAGCGCAGCGGACCGACCGTGACCCTCGAGGGTTCGGGCGCGAGCGTCTCGTTCATCGCTCCCGCGGTCGAGAGCGCAACCGACATCGTCTTCGAATTCATCGCCTCGAATGCACTGGGCAGCCAGGCCTCCTCGCAGACCACCGTGCGCGTATCGCCGGCAGTCCTTGGCTTCAGCGCGGTCGGCCACAGCCTCGAGGACATCGTCGTGGTTCCCGAAGGCTACTCGGTCACCGTCATGACCCGTCTCGGCGACCCGCTCACTGCGGCGACCCCGGCCTATGCCAACGACGGCAGCGACGCCGACTTTGCCAACCGCATCGGCGACCATGCCGACGCCCTCGCCTACTTCGGCCTGTCCGACGCCGGTGCGCCCGATGCCGGCGCCAATGGGCGCGGCCTCATGGTCCAGAACCACGAGAACATCACCGAGAGCTACCTGCACCCCAACGGCCCGACCACGGTCGGCGGCGCGCGCCCGCTCGATGAAGTGCTCAAGGAGATCGAGTGCCACGGCGTCTCGGTCGCCGAATACGTCGACAATGGCGATCGCAACTGGACCTACGTGCAGGACAGCGCCTTCAACCGCCGCGTCACGCCCAATACGGTGATGTCGTTCCACGGCCCTGCCGCCGGCAATGCCTGGCTGCAGACGATGTACTCGCCCGAAGGCACCGCGGGCCGCGGTACGATCAACAACTGCGCCAACGGCGTGACCGGCTGGCACAGCTACCTCACTTGCGAGGAGAACTTCCACGGCTATTTCCGCCGCGACAGCGCCGACGATGCGCTGCGCTCCGAACGCCAGCTCGCCTCGCTGCGTCGCAACGGCGTGACCAGCCGCTCGGGCTCCTACGCCTGGTCGACGGCCTCGAGCACCGACACGCGCATCACGCGCTGGAACGCCACCACCACCAGCGCCACCACCGCTGCCACCAGCGACTTCCGCAACGAGCCGTTCCAGTTCGGCTGGGTCGTCGAGATCGATCCCTACGATCCCGCCTCGACCCCGCGCAAGCGCACCGCGCTCGGCCGCTTCGGCCACGAAGGTGCCTTTGCCCAGATCGTCGCGGGCCAGCCGGTCGGCGTCTACATGGGTGACGACTCGCGCGGCGAATATCTCTACAAGTACGTCTCGAACGCGAATTTCGACGCCGCCGATACCGACGCCGCCGATCGCCTCGCTACCGGCGACAAGTACCTCGACAACGGCACGCTCTACGTCGCGCGTTTCAATGCGGACGGCACCGGCACCTGGCTGCCGCTGGTCTTCGGACAGGTTCCCGCCCGTCCCGCTTCGGGCAGCTATCCCGAGTACGCCTTCGAGAGCCAGGCCGACATCCTGATAAACTGCCGCCTTGCGGGCGATGCCGTTGGCGCCACGCCGATGGACCGTCCCGAGTGGACCGCAGGCAACCCGGCCACCGGCGAGATCTACCTCACGCTGACCAACTCGAACAATTCGAACCGCCCGGTCGACGGTACCAACGCCGCCAACCCGCGTTCGTACTGGGGTTCGGGCAACCCCAACGGACACATCGTGCGTCTGCGTGAAGATGGCGACACCACCGCCGCCATGACCTTCACCTGGGACATCTACCTGTTCGGTGCCGACACCCTCGACACCGACACGGCCGACGAGCAGGCCAACATCAACGTCTCGAACCTCGACCTCAGCAACGACTTCTCGAGCCCCGACGGCGCGTACTTCTCGCGTGCATCGGCGCCTTCGGGCCAGTTCAACCCGCTGTTCTGGATCGAGACCGACGACGGTGCGATGACCGACGTGACCAACTGCATGCTGCTCGCTGCACAGCCCGGCACGGTCGGCGACGGCGGTGCGCGGACGATCAACAACACCAACCCCAACACCGGCGCGACCGGCAGCCAGGCCACCTTCGTCGGCGCTTCGGCCTCGGCGGCGAACCTGCGCCGCTTCCTCGTCGGCCCGACCCAGTGCGAGATCACCGGCATCGACATGACGCCCGACGGGCGCACGCTGTTCGTCGGCATCCAGCACCCGGGCGAGCGCGGCGATGCCGCCAACATCACCAGTAACTGGCCGGCCAGCCAGACCGACGCCGATGCCACCGCGCGCCCGCGCTCGGCAATCGTGGCGATCACCAAGAACGATGGCGGCGTGATCGGCCTGTGAGCGTGTCTGGCCTGTGAGCCGGGCCTGGACGCCGCACGTGATCCCCTTTCGGGGAATGCAGGGGGAGGAAGCATCCACGGGTGCTTCCTCCCTTACGCTTTCGCAAACGGGGCCTGGTGCCTTTCGCCAGGCGGAAACGCCCGAACCCGGACTTGCCGCAAGGGCTTGCATCCGCGAGCGGTCTGCGCGCACACTGGTGAACACTCATTCCTGCCTGCCCCGGCTCGCCGCCGAGGCGCTGGCATCGCAACTTTGGCAGGCCTCGTGCGTTGGGAGCGCACGAACCAGCCCGTCCTGGAATTTCGACACCCGCAACCCCGTCACCCGGAGAACTGACCCATGGCATCGAAGACCGCCCTGCGACTGACCGTACCCGCTGCAGCCCTCGCGCTCGTCCTGTCCGCCTGCTCGGGCTCCGCGCCGAGCGACGATGCGACCCAGGCCGATCTCGAGACCGCCGCTGCGGCCGCTGATCCCGAAGACACGATCGAAGCGCGCGAGGACAACTTCAAGGCAATCGCCAAGTCGATGAAGGCGGTGAAGGGCCAGCTCGATTCAGACAGCCCCGATTTCGCGGTAATCTCGGAAAATGCAGCGGAAATGGCTGCGAACGCCAAGAAGGTACCCGACTTCTTCCCCGCCGGCACCGGCCCCGATTCCGGCGAAGACACCGAGGCCCTCGCCACGATCTGGGAGCGCCCCGAAGAATTCCAGGCAGCGGCAGCCAAGCTGATCACCGCGACCGACAACCTGAACACCGCCGCTGGCGCTCAGGACCTTGCCGCAGTCAAGACCGCGTTCGGCGAGGCCGGCATGGCCTGCAAGGGCTGCCACGACGAATTCCGCATGAAGAAGAAGGACTGACACCGGTGAAGGGTCCCGCGGCAAACCGAGTGCGCCTCTGGGACCTTCCCGTGCGCATCGTTCACTGGAGTTTTGCGGGGCTGATCCCCGCGCTCTGGTGGACAGCAGAAAACGACGAGATGGCCTGGCACATGCGACTGGGTACAGTCCTGCTGGGCCTGCTCGTGTTCCGCATCCTTTGGGGCTTCGCGGGTAGCTCGACCGCACGCTTTGCCAACTTCGTACGCAGTCCGGGCGCAGTGTTCCGCTATCTGGCCTCGCTGTTCGGCAAGGGGCCCCACGCTCTGTCCATCGGCCATAATGCGGCAGGTGGCTGGAGCGTCGTCGCCCTGCTCGGCCTGATGAGCTTGCAGGTCAGCCTCGGCCTCGTGGCTGGCGATCCCGACTATGGCAGTGCAGGACCGCTCAATCATCTGGTCGGCTTCGAGTTCGCCTACGATGCGACCGAGTGGCACACCGAACTGGTGTTCAATCTGATCCTCGTGTTCGTCGGACTGCACCTTGTCGCGATCGCGTTCTATCGCATCGTGCGCCGTGACAACATCATCGCCCCGATGGTCACCGGTTCGCGCCCGGTCCCCCAGGGGTTCACCGGTATGACCCCGGCCCCTGCATGGCGCATACTGGCCTGCGCCCTCGCAGCGCTTGTCCTCGTCGCATGGATCTGGCTCGGCGCCTGAGCGCTTTCAGCGTTCCGGCAGATAAGTATCTGACCTGATTGCTCTACTGCCAGCTCCTCACCATCCTGCAAATAAGGCGCGATGGTGAGAGACAAAACGGTGATGGACAATGATGCGCGGCCCATGTCGGGCGACAACAGCTACATCTACTTCGGAAACCTGTTCCCGCACGAACCCCAGTACCGTTCGGGCCGTTTCCTCGGACTTGCCCTCACCCCGCGCTTCGACCGCGACATCGCGCACGACGCCCGCGCGGCCCTGCCCTTCGACGACGGCAGTGTACCCGGCTTCCAGTCGCAGGACGTGTTCGAGCACGTCGAACGCGAAAAGGTCCCCGCAATCCTCGACGACATCTACCGATGCCTGCGCGATGGAGGCCTCTTCCGGCTTAGCCTGCCCGACTACAACAGCCCCCTGCTGCGACGGCGCTCGGCCTACGACCATACCGGCAGGGTGCTGTACGACGTGGCCATGGGCGGAGCGCTGCAGGCCGCCATGGCCGGCGATGTCGAGGTCAGCCTTCCGCCGGGCGGCGACACGCACTTGTGGTTTCCCACCTTTCACGGCCTGCTCGAAGTAATTCTGGCCTCACGTATCCGCCACTGCGAGGAAATCCACTTTTACCACTACTGGCGCAATCCCGAGGAATGGGTGGTCCAGCCCTTCGACCAGTCGCTGATGCCGGTCAGCCGGGTTCCGCCCGCCGACATGCGCGCAGGCGGCAAGCCGATCTCGCTGGTGGTCGATTTCGTCAAGTAGACCAGGCCCGGTCCGCACACTGGCGGGCCAAGAGTCATGCAGTCCCCGCAAGTCGCGCGCGCAGGACGCTGGGCGGTGCCCCGAGATGGCGGCGGCAGTAGCGCGTCATGACCGAGTGCTCGGCAAAGCCCAGCCTTTCGCAGATGACCGGCAGCGCCAGACTGGTGTCCTCGAGATAGTACCCCAGCAATTCCCGGCGCACCTCGTCCTTGATGCGGCTGATGGAGGTCCCTTCCGCCCGCAGGCGGCGATGGAGTGTGCGCACGTGCATGCACAGGACTCCCGCAACACTCTCGCACGAGCCGCCGCCAACGGCCAGCTGGCGCAGGACGACCGCGCGCACCCTGGCGTGAAATGGTGGCTCGCGATGCGTGAAGCCGTGTTCGATGCGCGCCAGTGCCTGTGCCAGCGCGTAGGGATCGGGGGCGACAATAGGCGCAGCAAGGTCCTGCGCATCGAAACTGATTCCGTCCGCCCTTTGCCCGAACCGCACTTCGCAGCCGAAATAGCGACGATAGACGCGCATTGAGGACATGGCCTCGTGGCGAAAACACACCTGCCTCGCCCGCGCCCGTCCGCCGGTGAGCGCCATCGCGACGAGATGCCCGGCTAGCAGGATCTGCTCGATCGCCTGGCGCCGGCCACGAGTCCCGGATATCAGGATATCGTGTCCCACGAAGACCTGCCCGGTCGCGCCGACACGCTCGCGCCAGACCCGTGCCGCGAGGCTGTGCGCATAGACATGATGTGCCGCGTAATCGAGCGCTTCCCCGTAATTGCGTGCATTGCGCATCGCCGCACCGAGCGGCCCGAAGATGCCGGGGCCGTTCTGGCGCGCGGCGAGACGAAGCCCGAAGTCGGAGCATCCCAGCCGTGCAGCCGCGACCTCGAGCAAGCGCACGGCGTCGCCATACGTCAGGGCCCGCGCTCCTGCGCAGGCGACCTCGGCTGTGCCGCCGATACTGCCGGAAGGCAGCGGCACTGCGGCCTCGCGAGCCACCATCGCGGGATCGCCTCCCAGTTCGCTCACGAGTTGCTCGAACTGGTCGAGCATTCTTGCATGAACGATATCGTAAGCCTGCTGGCTCGGCCCCTCCTTGGAGAGTGTTCCGGCCATCGCCGACTCCTGCTGCGGACTTGGTGCAGTGCTCTTGGCGACTTCTCTCTCCATGTCGGCACTACGGAAATTTTGTCCGAAATTGTCAAGCAGTCGGGTCGCCCGGCGTGCCAGTCTCTCCTCCCGGAGAGAGGAAGCATGGAAACAGAACTCAGGACTTTGGTCGATCGCGCCGCGATACGGTGGTGTATCGAGACCCTTGCACGCGGCGAGGACCGCCGCGATGCGCAATTGATCGGCAGCTGCTGGTGGCCCGATGCCACGTACGACTTCGGCGTGAAAGCGGGGTCCTACGACGAATACCTGGACTGGGTGGTCCCCGGCTCGGACGCCATCGCCAATACCCAGCACGTGCTAGGGCAAAGCTACATCGTTCCGGATGCGAACGACCATGCAAAGTGCGAGACCCATGTCCTGTCCTACCACCGCATCGTCACAGGCCAGGGCGACACCGACATGTGCATAGGCGGTCGCTATCTCGATAATTTCGAACGACGCGAAGGCGAATGGCGCATTGCCCGGCGCGTCATGCTCTACGACTGGTGCAATGACTGGGGGCCTTCGACCGACTGGGCCAGCGGGCTGATGGGACAGCCCTTCCCTGCCGACCACTACGCCGGGCACGCGAGCGGCGATTTCTCCGAGCACTTCTTCACGACGGTCCGACCTTGAGCGCACCACTGGCCGGAAAAGTGGCGCTCGTCACCGGAGCGAGCCGAGGCATCGGTAAGGGCATCGCGCTCGTTCTCGCCGAACAAGGAGCTTGCGTCTACGTCACCGGACGCACCGTCAAGGAAGGCGACTACTACCTGCCCGGCACCGTCGGCACGACGGCGCGCGAATGTACCGCACGCGGGAGTGTCAGTGGCGGATCGGGCATCGCGGTCACGTGCGATCACAGTGACGACACGGCGGTTGCGGCCCTCTTCGCACAGATAGAGCGCGAGCAAGGCCGCCTCGACATCCTCGTCAACAGCGCGACACAGCTCTCCGAGGACCTACTCGACCCGGCTCCGTTCTGGGAAAAGCCGCTGTCCAATCTCGAGATGTGGGACGTGGGAATGAGATCCTACTTCACCGCATCTTACCATGCCGCGAAGATCATGGCCCGGCAGGGATCGGGGCTCATCGTCATGATATCGGGCTACACCGGGGTGACCTACACCTATGGGGTGGTATTCTCCGCGACCAAGTGCACCGTCGATCGCATTGCGCGCGACATGGCCATCGAACTCGAACCCTACGGTGTTGCCGCCGTCTCATTGTGGCAAGGGCTGACGCTGACCGAGAAGGCCCGCGACAATCTCGCGCGTGCCGCAGACAAGATGACCGGGTCAGTCGCGGGGCAGAGCGGTTCCTCGGTCGAACATCCCGGCCGGGTGATTGCCGCCATGGCCTGCGATCCAGCGATTATGGATCGCTCGGGCGGGACCTACATCACTGCCGAACTCGCCGATCACTATGGCGTTGTCGATATCGACGGGCGCCGGATCGAGACCATGCGTGCAAAGCGGGGCAGCCCACTGTGGGGGCCAATCCGGGAGAACGACTATCATGGGCACTGAGAGCGGGGCACCCCAAGAACGCGAACGCGCGATCGACGCGATGCTTGCCAAGCAGGCGATACGCGAGGCGCTAGAAGCCTTCTCGCGCGGGATGGACCGGTTCGACCGCGAGCCTACCTCTCCGCCTTCTGGGACGACGCGCAGGTCGCGGCCGGTCCCTTCGTAGGTTCTGCCCGGGAATGCTGGGACTGGGCCGTGCCAATGCACGAACAAGGCCAGAGCCTTACCCAGCATGGCCTGCTGCATTCCGACATCGACCTCGACGGCGACGTCGCCCATGCCCAGACCTACTATCAGTTCGTGGCGGTGAACCGCGATGGCACTCTGGTGATCGCGGGCGGACGTTACATCGACCGGCTGGAGCGACGCTCGGGAAGCTGGCGCATCGCCTTGCGTACCAATCTCGTGGAATGGGCTGGCATGCCGCCCGCAATTGCGGTGCCCTTCGCCGAATTGCCCGACATCGCTGCCAATGGTCTTTCCTCCCGTAGCCCTGCTGACCCCTCCTACCAGCGCCCGCTGATCAACCGGCGCGAGCCCGCCAACCCGGCCAAAGGATAACCCCATGAGCGAAGCCATCCTCGATTGCTCGGATCTCGACCAGTACCTCGGCAAGACCGTCGAGTCCTCGCCGATCCGCGAACCTCTGGGCAACACGGACATTCGCCGCTGGGTCCATGCGATGCACTACCCCAACCTCGTCCACTTCGATCGCGACTATGCCGCGCAAAGCCGCTGGGGTCGGCTGGTCGCTCCGCAGAGCTTTCCCGTGGCGATGGACGAGAGCCATGGCACGGCCGGGGCCTGTCTTGGGCGCATCCCGGATTCGCACCTGCTCTTCGCCGGCGACGAATTCTGGCACTACGGCCCGCGCATCTTCGGCGGCGACGTGATCAGCAACGAGCGCATCGCCCACGACTACACGGTCAAGGAAACCGGCTTCGGCCCGACCTGCTTCCAGCGCGGCGACAACTACTACCGCAACCAGCACGGCGAGCTCATCTGCAAACAGCGTTCCACTGCCCTGCGCTACAATGCTGCAGCGGGCGGTGCGCGCGTCGATCCCGCGCAATTCGAGGAACCGGAGTGGAGCGACGACGAAATCGAGGCCCTCGAGGCGCGCAAGTTCACCTGGATAAAGATGCTGCACGACCTCGGCCACGACGAGCGCTGGTGGGACGATGTAGCGATCGGCGACCAACTACCGGAGCGCGTCTTCGGGCCGCACTCGGTCGCCAGCTTCACCACGGAATGGCGCGCCTACCTGTTCACCATCTGGGGCACGATCGACCGGCGCCAGATCGACATGGAAGCGCTTGGCTTCACCCGCGAGATGGCAGGGCACGAGAACGACCCGGTGATGGAGCGCATCAACCCCGAACTGACTGACGGCGCCTATTACGGCCCCTCGCGTGGCCACTTGTTCCCGCGCTATGCCCGCAAGATCGGGATGCCCCGTGCCTACGGATACGGCGCCTCGATGGGCAGTTGGATCACTGACTACCTTGCAGGATGGGCTGGCGAACATGGCATGGTGGTGCACTCGATCGCCAACTACCGCGGTCCGGCACTTTCGGGAGACATCACCATCCAGACCGCTGAAGTAACCGACAAGTCCATCGAAGAGGATGGTCGCCATCTCGTCCACGTTAAGCATCTGATGCAAAACCAGAACGGCGTGAAGATGTGCCTCGGCACTGCCGAGATCGCCCTGCCCGTCCGGCCCGGTTGAGCTCGTCGGGCCAAGCAACCGGGGTCACCCTCGCCGCAGGCGCGGCCAGGCCGCCGCGAAGATTGCCAGTGCGACACCCGTAAGCCCCAGTCCCGCAAGGACCGGCGAGCGCATGCCCAGCCCCGCATCGACCGCGAGCGCTCCACCGATTGCGCCAACGGCATTGGCGATATTGAAAGCGGCCATGTTGAGCGCCCCCATCATCGTTGGCGATTCAGGCGCCATGTGCATCATCTGCACGGTGATCGAGGGAACGGCCGCATTGAGCAGGAACGAACTCACGAACAGCAGGCCCAGCATCGCGACCGCCTGTCCCGCCAGAAGGTAGAGGACCAGCATTGCCACCATGGCAGCGATCAGCGATCCGACCAGAGCGCGAAACCGGTAACGGTCGGCCATGCCACCACCCCACAGTGCACCGAGCGCGATACCGAAACCGATCAGCATCTGCGCGAGCGGTATCATGCCCGCGGGCAATAGCGCCACGTCGGTAACCAGCGGTCCGATGAAGGTGTAGATCGCGAAGAGGCTGGAAACCGCAAAGGAGCCAAACAGGACCATGATCCACACATTGCCCCGACGCAGCGAAGCCAGCTCGTTGCTGATCGGACCGCCGGCCAGATCGGACCGCTGCGGGACAAGCATGACCAGTGCAAGCGCTGCCACGAGCGCGAGCAGGCCGATCGCCGCGTAGGCCACGCGCCAGTCGAATTGCTGGCCGATATAGGTGCCCAATGGCGCACCGGCGATGGTGGCGACAGAAATCCCGAAAAATACCAGCGAGACGGCCCGCCCGGCGCGCTCGGGGCCCACTATGCGGGTCGCGACAAGCGAAGCAGCCCCGAAATAGACACCTTGCGGCAAGCCCGAGATGAAACGCCCCGCGACCAGCAAAACCAGATCGCCGGCCAGAGCCGTCATGCAGTTCGCCAGAAAGGCCAGCAGGATCAGTCCCACCAGCAAGCGTTTCTTGTTGAGCCTTGCGGTTGCGATCGTGATCAGCGGCGCACCGATGGTCACGCCGATCGCATAAGCTGTAATTGCATTGGTCGCGACTGGAATAGTCAACGACAGGTCGCGCGAGAAGAGCGGCAACAGGCCCATGCTCGCAAACTCGGACGTAGAGATTGCGAAGGCGCCCAGTCCGAGCGCGAACAGGGCAGCAGCGCTGCCTCGGCTCTTAGACCTATCTTGCACGAGGGGTGTGATCGCTTGCGACATGCCGCTCCACTTTCTGACAGGGGTCCTGCGTGGTCGCGCCTCGCAGGAACAATTTCCGCTGGTCTAGAGGACAGGATTTGGTCGCATAACCGGCTCTCGTGTTGGTGACGCGGTGAGCATTCCTCAACCACGATCCGAGGCTCGAGCGGCATAATCAGGCTTAACGAGAGCCTATCGTTCAGCACCTGGTGCCACTTGTTGCGACAAGCTGCCACGCAATTGTTGCGGCTCTGGTGCGGACACAAAAAAAGGCGCCGTTGGCGCCTTTGTCGTAAGTGTTTGGATTGGTTGCGGGGGTAGGATTTGAACCTACGACCTTCAGGTTATGAGCCTGACGAGCTACCGGGCTGCTCCACCCCGCGTCACCATATTGTTGGCCTCATGCGCCGGCGCCGACGTGCGTCGGCTTGGCTATCCTCCCGCCTGTCGGCGGTCCGGACGGCCGTTTGGCCTTGCGAAGCCTGTGGCTTCGGGGCGTTGGCCTGAGACCTTGCGCCTTTTTAGAGACGCAAAAAGGGCCCTTGAGGGGCCCTTTTCTGGGCGGATGCCCTTTGTCATTGTGATGGGTTTTTTGATCACGCCGGCTTCAATGCCTGGCGACGTCCTACTCTTCCGACGCTTGAGCGTAAGTACCATTGGCGCTGTCAGGTTTCACGGCCGAGTTCGAGATGGGATCGG